>DATAKA010000171.1:0-59878 GCA_036261855.1 Phycisphaerales bacterium
GGGGGCGGTGGACGGGGCGGGGATGGCGTGCGAGTGCGACGCGGCGTGGTCGTGGGTGCTGTGGTCGTCGTGCTGGTGGGCCGCGGGAGTGGACGGGGCGTCGGCCGGCTTGGGGGATGGCTTCTGGGCGGGCTTGGCGGCGCACGCGGAGAGCAGGAGCGTGAGCGCGAGGAGGATGCGGGTGGGCATGGGGGTTTCCGGGGTGTGGGGACGGGTGATTCTTGGACGTTGGCGGGGTGGCGGACGGGGCAGGCACTCAATTGGAGGGCTGGAAAACCGGGAACAGAACCCGGGCGACCGAACGCACATAATTGGCGTCATGGAGGTTGCCGCACATCGGCCGGTCCGGCTGGTCATCACGCTGCCCTCGCGGCGCGTGGTGGTAGCGGTGTGCGCAAGCCTGGTGGTGCACGCGGGCGTGGTGATCGCGATGCGGTCGTTCACGGTGGACGCGTCGGAGCGGACCGTGAATGGGGCGCAGTTCGCGAGCGTGGCCAGTGATCTGGCGCTCGCGATGCAGAGCATGACGCCGCCCGCAGCGCTGCCGCCGGAGGAGCGGGCGGCCACAACGCCCCCGCCGCACACACCCGCACCCCCACCTCCCCCACCACTTGCCACGAAGCCTGATGAGCCGCGGATGGTCGCAATGCCGGCGCCTCTTGGCGAGCGCGAGCGGCTGGAGATCGAGGTGACGCCGGGCATTGATGACTCGAAGGCGGACACGCCGAACTGGCTGGGGGCTGCGGAGGGGACTGAGCATCACGCGATGAAGTCCACGACGGACCAGCCGGCGATGTCGCGCGATCCGGGGCGGCGCGGCGCGGACGAAGCGCACGAGGGCCAGCCGGCAGCGCCGACAGAGTCGGACGTTGGTGAGGGCGGGAAGGGCGACGGGCAGGGGAGCGGCACGGGGAATGACGCGGGCCCATCGCGTGAAGAAGCCGTGCGCGGCCAGGAGGCAACGCGCGAGGCTCAGGGCGCACAGGAGGGGCGCGAGGGCCGGCAGGATGGTGTGGAGGGCGGCACAGGGACGGGTGCGAAGACAACGGAAGAGGTTGCCGCGGAACACGGTGCGGGCGCGATTGAAGTGACGCAGCCCCGTCCTGAGGACGTCACTGGATTGATGCCGGAGCAGAGGGTGGTGGAGCCTGTTGTGGAGGTGCCCACAGTGGACGCCCAGCCGGAGGAAGCGACGGCCGGTACGGCCGCGGATGCTCGCGCCGCGCAGGAGGCTGCGGTTCTCGGCTCCCCCGTGAGCGCGGGCGGCGGGCAGGCACCGGCGGTGCAGCCGGGGTCAGAATCGAAGGTGCCGGGGAAGAAGTCGGACTTGGAGAGTCCGGCGTCGTCGCGCGAGGTGTCGCTCAAGTTCAGGCCGGGCATGCCGCTGGCGCACGAGGGCATCCGCATCCGGCCGAAGTTGCCGCGGTACACGATGACGACGCGGGCGCTATCGCGGCCCAACAACCCGCTGGTGGTGATCAAGTTCAACCGGGCGGGGAAGGTGGTGAAGGCGGAGTTTGCGGCGGGGCGGACGACGGGTTCGCCGGACTGGGACGGGCCGCTGCTCGCATCGCTCTACGAGTGGACGGCGACGGGGAAGAAGTTGCAGGACCTGCCGACGAGTGATCCGGATGCGGTGCTGGTGCTGAGGCTGGAGTACTTGTTGCACGAGTGAGGGCTTTCGGCATTCGGAGTGGAGTTTTTGGGGGTGGAGGTCAAGTGGGCATTGGGCGCGGTTTCACTTTGATTGGCGCGAGCGCGGGGTGCGTGGGCGCGGTGGCCGCGTTGATGGGGCTGGGGGCGCAGCAAGGCTCGAGGAAGGACGCTCCGCCGGAGTTTCGGGCGGTGGACCAGGGCGTGGGAGACCGGACGGGCTTGTCCGCGAGCTACCGGGACATGGGTGTGGACCTGCGGGCACCGATGAACTTTGACAAGGTGTACCGGGTGGACGCGCGGTCGCGGCTGCTGCAGGGGATGAAGGGGTTTGAGGGCGGGGCGTACGCGCGGGCGCATGGTGGGCTGGTCGCGGTCTTTCCGGCGGGGTCGTACCGCGAGGTTGCGCCCGGGGTGGACATGGTGCAGGTGCCGGCGGGGACCGTGTACAAGCTCGCGGAATCTTCCCGCATGTCGCGGGTGGGAGAGGAGCGCGAGCGGAGCACGCGCGACCTTTCGCTGCACAGTGAGCCGTTGGTGCGGCGGATCGACATTGCGCGGGTGTCGAATGTGCCGGTGGACGTGCCGACTGGCGCCGCGGGTGAATCAGGGGCGTCGATCTGGACGGACGAGGCGTTCCGGCAGCGGCGGGTGGTGCAGTTGCTGGAGTGGGCGGAGCGGGTGCGCGGCGATGCGGACGCCCGGTGAACGTGACGGCCAGTAAGGATCGTTTCGGCGCGGTGGAACGCGGTTTCCTACGCTGCGCCATGGCAGAAGGCTTGCTTGAAGGGCTGGAGCAGTGGCGGTCGTTCAGCTCGCTCGTGGTGGGCGACTTCATGCTGGATGAGCTGGTGTACGGGGACGCGGAGCGGCTGTCTCCCGATGCGCCGGTGCCGGTGCTGCTGGTGCGGAAGCGCGAGCTGCGGCCCGGGGGCGCGAGCAACGTGTGCATGGACCTTGCGGCGCTGCGTGGGCGCGTGACTGCGCTGGGCGTGACGGGGGATGATGAGACGGCCCGGAAGCTGAAGGCCGCGCTCGAGAAGGACGGCGTGGACACGGGCGGGCTGGTGGCGGATGCGGCGCGGCCAACGACGCTGAAGCAGAACCTGATCGGCCTGGCGCAGTCCAGGCACCCGCAGAAGATGTTCCGCGTGGATGAGGAGAGCCGTGATCCGGTGGCGCAGTCGGTGCAGGACCGGCTGTTCGACGCGTTCGCCTCGCGGCTGGCGGGAACGGACGTCGTGATCATCGAGGATTACGGCAAGGGCGTGTGCAGCGACGGGCTGTGCGCGCGGATCATCGCGGCGTCGCGGAAGGCGGGCAAGCCGGTGTTTGTGGACCCGGCGAGGAACGCTCCGCCGTCACGGTACAAGGGCGCGACGACGATCACGCCCAACCGGAGCGAGGCCGAGCAGCTCGCGGGCGGCGGGCACGGGTCCCCCACTGCGCTCGCGGCGTGGCTGCTGCGGGAGATGGCGCTGAAGACGGTGGTGCTGACGCTGGACAAGGAGGGCGCGCTGCTGCTGGAAGGTGGAGCGACCACGAACATTCCGACGCGGGCGCGGCAGGTGTACGACGTGAGCGGCGCGGGGGACATGTTCATCGCGGGGCTGGCGGCGGCGCGGGCAAACGGGCTCTCGTGGGGGGACAGCACGCGGTTTGCGAACGCTGCGGCGGGGCTGGAGGTCGAGGTGTTCGGCGTGCAGCCGATCCCGTTTGAGCAGGTCCGGCAGAGCGTGCTGCGTGAGGCCGGCGTGGCGGCGGGGAAGGTGCGGACCTTGGCGCAGGCGGTGGCCGAGGCGGAGGACCGCAAGCGGCGCGGGCAGAAGGTCGTGTTCACCAATGGGTGCTTTGACGTGCTGCACAGCGGGCATGTGACGCTGCTGGAGAAGGCCGCGGCGCTGGGCGATTATCTTGTCGTGGGCCTCAACTGCGATGAGAGCGTGAAGCGGTTGAAGGGTCCGACGCGTCCGGTGAACAACGAGGGCGACCGGGCACGGGTGCTGGGGGCGCTGGAGAGCGTGGGGTGCGTGGTGCTCTTTGGCGGCGGTGAGGAAGCACGCAGCGCGACCGACACGACGCGGGACACGCCGGTGCGGCTCATTGCAGCGGTGCGGCCGGACGTGCTGGTGAAGGGCGCGGACTACACGAAGGACAAAGTTGTGGGCGCGGAGATCGTGGAGTCGTACGGCGGACGGGTGGAGCTTGTCGAGTTGGTCGCGGGGAAGAGCACGACGGGGACGATCGCCAAGATGCGGGGATGAGGCACGGCACCACCGCCGCCACCACTGGGAGCAGAAAGACCGATCACCCCTTCAAGGCTTTGGCCGTTGACTTGCCGCGCAGTTCGCCGCGCGTTGCGTGAGGATTTCGCGGTCTCGCAGGTTGGAGGCGAGCGAGGCAGCGCGCTCGAACTCGGTACAGGCCTCGGTGGTTCTGCCGAGCTGACGGAGGAACTCGGCGCGAACACTGGGGAGCAGGTGGTAGTTCGCAAGTGACGGCGCTGCTTGCAGCTTGTCCGCAAGAGCGAGGCCCGCCGCTGGGCCATCGGTCATGCCCACGGCCACCGCCATGTTCAGCGCGATGACCGGCGAGGGCGAGATCGCATGGAGCTGGGCGTACGTGCGGACAATCTCGCGCCAATCGGTGTCGGCTGGAGTGCGGGCACGGGCGTGGCACGCGGCGATCTGCGTCTGCAAGGTGTACGTGCCGGGCTCGGACGCGAGTCGCTGCGCGACTTCCAGGCTTGCGAGGCCGCGTCGAATGAGGAGTTGATCCCACTTGTTGCGGTCCTGGTCCAGGAGCAGGATGGGTGCGCCGGTGACATCGGTGCGGGCGGGCAGGCGGGAGGCCTGGAGTTCGAGGAGCGCGGAGAGTGCGTGGGTGTCCGGCTCCGCGGGCAGGAGGGCGGTCAGCATGCGTGCCAGCCGCGTCGCTTCCTCGCAGAGCGCGGGGCGTGTCCAGTCATTGCCGCCGGTGGCGGCGTAGCCCTCGTTGAAGACCAGGTAGATGACTTCGAGCACGGACGCGAGGCGCGGAGGGAGTTCGGGGCCGGAGGGCACTTCGAACGGCGCGTTGCTCTCGGTGAGCGTGCGCTTCGCGCGGACAATGCGCTGTGCGATCGTGGTTTCCTGCGTGAGGTACGCGCGGGCGACCTCGGCCGTCGTCAGGCCGCAGACCAGGCGCAAGGTGAGCGCAGCCCGGGCATCGGCGGGCAGCGAGGGATGGCAGGACATGAAGATGAGGCGGAGCACATCATCCTCGATGTAGCCGTCGAGGTGACGCAGCGCGTCCTCCGCGTCGGGGGCCTTGCTGCGGGCGATGTCCTCCAAGACGCGGCGGCCCGTGCGGTCGCGGCGGACGGCATCGATGGCGCGACGGCGGGCGGTGGTGAGGAGCCAGGCACCGGGGTTGTCGGGTATGCCGCCCGTGGGCCACTGCTGGAGGGCTTCGACCAGCGCTTCCTGCGTCGCTTCTTCGGCGAGGGACACATTGCGCGTGGTGCGGATGATGGCCGCGATGATGCGCGGGGCCTCGATCCTCCACACACTCTCAATGGCACGATGCGTCGCGGACCCCGACATGAGCGGAGTTTAGCGACGCATCGTGCGATCCTTGGATGTGCGGACTACGACTGTTCAGCTCGCGAAGTCGGACTCTTCAAAGAGCGGACGGATCTCGACCTCGCAGGTGCTGCCAGGATGTGGGTTGGGGCAGCGTTTGAGCCAGGCCTTGGCTTCTTCAAGGTCCTTCACCTGCCAGAGCCAGTAGCCGGCGATGAGCTCCTTGGTCTCGGCGAATGGACCGTCGATGACCGATCGCTCGGAGTCGGTGAACCGCACGCGGGCGCCGTGGGAGGAGGCCTTGAGGCCTGCGCCGTCGAGCATGAGACCTGCCTTGATAAGTTCCTCGTTGAACTTGCCCATCTCCGCGAGCATCTGTTTGGAGGGCATGACGCCCGCTTCGCTGTCCTTGCTCGCTTTGACGATGACCATGACGCGCATGACGTGTCCTTTCGGGTGAGTGTGGCCGGTTCCCGTGCGTCCTTCCGCGGGCGGGAAGCCCGGTTGTCGCTGGGACGTCGAACGAGAGGGAACCGAATCGACAGCGGCTCAGAATTATTTCTCGCGATGAAGCAGAAGGACTAATGCGGATACGCACGGCTGATTTGTCTGGTACCGCTCAGCCGTGGGGCCCGCCCCGCATCTCCGCGTCGAACTTCGGGAACCAGTAGCGGACGCGTGCGGCGTCGAACTTTGGCGGCAGGGGTTCGACGCGGTGGCGGAGGACGTAGGCGACGACCTGCTCGATGAGGGCGGAGGGGGACATCTTGCCGCCGGTCCACATGTCGTGGTCGCGGTAGGAGAGGGTGACAGTGTGGAGGGTCTCGGCGGCGGCGGGCGACGTGCCGCTCACGGCGCGGACCATGACGTCAAACTCCCAGCCGTGCGGGGCCTCTCGCTCGGCGTCGATGCGGATGCGGGCGGGCGGGGTGCCGCCGCCGTGTGAGCCTTTGAATTCGATGTGGGGGTTGTGCATGTGCTGTGGGTGATGGTTCTGCGTGCCGGGACAGCACATTCTAATGGGTGAAACCGGTGCGGGTTTGGTGGGTATGAGGGTGGCGCGGCCGGACGCCGTGACGCTCGGCGTACGCTGGGTGGTGGGTGTTCTGGCCGCGTTGTGTGATCCATCATGAAGTTCCTCATCGAGACCATCCGGCTGGGCCTGACGAACCTGCGGCTGCACCTTTTGCGTTCGGTGCTGACTGCGCTCGGCATCATTCTGGGTGTGGCGGCGGTGATCGTGATGTCGAGCCTGGGCGAGGGTGGCAAGCGGCAGGCACTGGCGCAGATCGAGGCGTTGGGTGCACGGAACATCATCGTGCGGAGCGTGAAGCCGCCGGAGACGCAGCGGCCGCAGGGGGATAATCAGTCGTGGGTGGCGAAGTTCGGGCTGACCCGGGCGGACCTGGAGACGATCACGTTCAACTTCCCGAACGCCGAGCACATCGTGCCGACCAAGGCCGTGGGCGGGCAGGTGCTGCGGAACGAGAAGCGGCTGACGAGCCAGGCGTACGGCACGACGCCGCAGTTTCAGGAGGCGGCGAGGCTGAGCGTGGAACGTGGGCGGTACCTGAGCGAGCGGGACATGCAGGACCGGGCGCTGGTGTGCGTGGTGGGCGACAAGATCGCGCGGGACTTCTTCCCGCTGGAGGACCCGCTGGGGCAGACGCTGCGGATCGATGAGAAGGTGTTCACGGTGGTGGGCATCCTGCGGCCCATCGGTCTTGCGGGCGGGGCGGGGGCGGCGCTCATCGGTCGCGACCTGAACATGGACGTGCACATCCCGCTCGCGACAGCGCGAGAGGCCTTTGGTGACGCGACCTTTCGGCGGTCGGGCGGGTCGTTTGAGAACCAGGAGGTGCAGGTCTCGGAGTTGTACCTGGTCTCCAAGACGCGGGAAGACGTGCTCCGGGACGGGGAGCGGCTGCGGCGGCTGCTGGCGGTCCGGCAGTCGGGCATGACGGACGTGCAGGTGCACGTGCCGTATGAACTGCTGGAGCAGGCGCGGAAGACGCAGCTCCAGTTCACCCTGGTCTTCGGCAGCATCGCGGGGATTTCGCTGCTCGTCGGCGGCATCGGCATCATGAACATCATGCTGGCGAGCGTGACGGAGCGCACGCGGGAGATCGGCATCCGGCGGGCGCTGGGGGCGACGCGGAAGCACATTTTGTGGCAGTTCCTGGTCGAGACCAGCGTGCTGTCGACGCTCGGCGGGCTCGCGGGCGTGGCGCTGGGTGTGGGTCTCTCGGTGGCGGTGCAGTGGGGCGTGAGCTCGCTGCCGGACCTGCCGCTGGTGGGGCAGTTCTTCAACCGGGACGCGAACCTGCCGACGCAGGTGACGCTGTGGTCGATCCTGGTGTCGTTCTTCGTGGCGGTGGCCACGGGGTTGGTGTTCGGGCTGTACCCCGCGCGGCGTGCGGCGAAGCAGGACCCGATTGTGGCACTGCGGCACGACTGAAGACCGTTCACCACAGAGAACACGGAGAGCGCAGAGTGGGAAGAAGAGAAGGAGAAGAGCGGGCTTGTGGCCTGCGCTCCCTGCCTCGGTGTTCAGTCTCTTGCGTTCTCTGTGGTCTCAGTGTTCTCAGTGGTGAATGGTCTGCGTCTCCGCGCGTACCCTCACGGCAATGCTGCGTGTCGCGATGCGGATGCTGTTTGGCGACCGGACCAAGTACCTGACGCTGGTGCTGGGGCTGGCGTTCGCCGCGCTGCTGATGAACCAGCAGGGGGCGATCTTCGTGGGGTTGCTGACGCAGGCGACGGGGCCGCTGCAGAACGTGCACCAGCCGGACCTGTGGGTGATGGACCCTGATACAGCGTGGGTGGCGGAGTACCGACCGCTGTCGGACCAGAAGCTGTCGCGGGTGCGGAGCGTGGCGGGGGTGGAGTGGGCGGAGCCGTTTGTCAACACGTACGCGACGTGCGAGTTGCGCTCGGGCTCGTTCAAGAAACTGCAGATGATCGGGATTGCGCGGAGCACGCTGGCGGGCAGGCCTCCGGAGATGGTCGTGGGGCGTGTGGAGGACCTGTGGATCCCGGACGCGATCATCGTGGAGGAGCAGTCGCTCGCGCTGCTGGGCGACGCCAAGGTGGGCGATGTGCTGAAGGTGAACGACCGGCGGGCGGTGATCGTGGGTGTGTGCCGCGCGGCCCGGGGGTTTGAGAGCAACGCGACGATTTACACGACCTACGAGAACGCCAACCGGTTCGCGCCGGTAGGGCGAGAGACCATTTCGTACATCCTCGTGAAGCAGAAGGCCGGCACCGATGCGCAGGTGGTGAAGGCGGGCATCGATGCTCTGGGGGATGTAAAGGCGTTCACGACTCAGGAGTTCCGGGAACGGAGCATCCGGTTCATCGTGGTCGCGACGGGCATCGGCGTGAACTTCGGGATCACGATCCTGCTGGGGTTCGTGGTGGGGCTGCTGCTTTCGGCGTCGATCTTCTACCAGTTCACGGTGGAGAACATCCGGTACTTCGCGACGCTCAAGGCGCTGGGAGCGACGAACGCCACGCTGGCGTCCATGGTGCTGCTGCAGGCGGTGATCGTGGGTGTCATCGGCTTTGGGATCGGGTCGGGAGCGGCGGGCGTCTTTGCGATCTTCTCACAGAACATCCAGAGCGAGCTCAAGGTGGAGTTCCCGTGGCAACTGCTGGTGGGGTCGTTCTTCGCGACGCTGCTGACGATCATGCTGGGCAGCGTGCTGAGCCTGCGGCGGGTGATGCGGGTGTCGCCGGGGACTGTGTTTGCGTCGTGAGGAAAGAACCACGAAGGCACGAACAGCACGAAGAACATGCGGCACGAGTGACACGGGAGTAACTCGTGCGATTGCTCGTTCCCGTGCGGGCGGGCGCTGACTCTCATTGCAGCCATTGTGTGGAGAGGGGGCAATCTGGCACGCCCTGCACAGCGAATAATGAGGCATGCTGAGGTGGATCACCATTGTGCTGGCGGTTGTCGGGTTGGCGGTCGCGGCGTACGCGGTGGCGACGAGCAAGACCACGCCACCGCAGTTGCCGCTCGCGCGGCAGGCGTCGGTCAACCCGTTTGCTTCGGGCGTGGCGGCGCTGGGGCTGGTAGAGCCGGCGGGGCGGGACGTGTCGGTGGTGTCGCCAGAGAGCGGGCTCGTGACCAAGGTGCACGCAGATGTGGGTGACAGCGTGAAGGCTGGGCAGCCGCTTTATGAGTTGGATGCACGCCTCCTCCAGGCCGACCTGCTGCGGGCCGAGGCGGCGGTGAGCGCTGCGGAGGCCGAGATTGCCCGCTGGCACGCGCTGCCGCGTGTGGAAGACCTTCCACCGCTGGAGGCCTCGGTCGCCCGCGCACAGGCGCAGCTCTCGGACCGCGAAGAGGCACTGCGGCTGACGGAGCAGGTGCAGCAGCGCGGCGCGAACAACGAGCGTGATGTGTCGCTCGCCCGGTACTCCAGGGACACGGCCGCGGCGGAGCTTGATCGTGCCCGCGCGGACTTGGCACGCCTAAGGGCCGGGGGGTGGCGGCCGGACCTTGCGGTGTGGCAGGCGCTGCTCGCACAGCGCAAGGCCGAGGTCGATGCGCTCAAGGTGCTCATGGACCGGCTTGTGGTCCGCGCGCCTCGCGATGGGCAGGTGCTGCGACGGAGCATTGAGCCCGGGGAAACGGCAAGCGTGGATACCACGCGGCCGGCGATGATTCTGGGCAACCTCACGAAGCTCTGCATCCGAGCTCAGGTGGATGAGGAGGACATCGCGCTCGTGGCGGGCGCAAACGGCCAGCCCACGCCGCAACGTAATGCCATCGCCCGTACTCGCGGCAGCGTCGTCAAGGACATTCCGCTGCGGCTGCTGCGGGTGGAGCCTTACGCGCGGCCCAAGATGGACCTGACCGGGAGCAACGTCGAGCGGGTAGACACGCGGGTGATTGATGTTCTGTTTGAGGTCATCGAGACACCCAGCGACGTACCGCTGCTGCCCGGGCAGGCGGTGGATGTGTTCATTGAGGGTGCTGGCTCGCAGAAGACTGGGTCGGGCTCGTAGGAACGGCCGGGTCGTCGTCCATGATCGCGCGTAGAGGTGGCGTGTCGAGATCGTCAAACTCCCCGCGCCGCGCGGCCCAGATAAACGCAAGGATGCCCGCCGCGGCGACGATGAAGGCGAGCGGCAGGACGATATAGAGCACAGCCATCATGCACCCCCTTGCAGTGCGGGCGCAGCGCCCATGGATTCTGATTCGTCGTGGGCAGGCTTGGGCTCAAACGTCCGTGCTCGCACACAGATGGCAAGCACCGAGAGCGACGCGGCGGGCATGAGGATCGCCGCGGCGAGCGGCGTCACCATCCCCGCCATGGCGAGACCCGCGACCACAACGTTGTACACGATTGATACCACGATGGCACGCTTCACCACTCGCATCGCCCGCTGGGAACCAGCCATGACGTCGACGACAGGTGCCAGGCCTTCGCGAGAGGTGTAGATGTCCGCCGCGGCAAGGCTGGCTTCGGCTCCGCCGTGGACGGCGATCCCGACGGTTGCTTCAGCGAGCGCCGGGGCGTCATTCACGCCATCGCCCACCATCACGACCGGGCCCAGGCCGCGGGTGTTCCGGACGAGTTGCGTCTTCTGTTCCGGAGTGAGTCCGCCGAGACAGTCCTGCGGACGCAGCCCGAGCGCGGCACCAACGGCCGCAACCACGTGCGGCGCATCGCCGCTCGCGACGATCACACGCCACCCCATCGCAGTCAGGGCTTGCACCGATGCTGCGGCGTCGGGGCGAACGGCGTCACCCAGGCCGGCAATTCCGACGACGACATCGTTGACCACGACCACAACCGGAGAGAGGCCGCACTGCTGCGCGGTTGCGAGTGCAGCGCGGGCTTCGTCACTCGTCGCGGCGTGCTGCGTGAAGGTACTTGATCCGATGCGAACATTGTGTCCGCCCACGACGGCGGTCACGCCCTGGCCCGTGTGCTCCTGGAAGTTGGCCACCACGAGACCGGTGGTTGGCATGCCATCGGTCAGGGCGCGAGCGACGTGATGCGAGGACATCACTTCAACCGCCGCGGCGATGGAGCGGGCCTCACTGCTCCCCCACCACTGCACGAGGGCCGTGCGGCCGCGGGTGATCGTACCGGTCTTGTCGAGGATGATGACGCCAGCGCCGCCGGAACGGGCGATCTGCTCAACTGACTCAGCACCCTTGATCAGGATGCCGCGGCGCGCGGCCTGCCCGAGCGCGACCGTCATCGCGAGCGGGGTTGCGAGGCCCAGGCCGCACGGGCACGTCGCGATGAGCAACGCGATAGCGTGATCGATCGCCCGCTGGGGGCTTGTCTGCCACCACAGAGCCGCCGTCACCGTGCTGAGGATGAGGATGGCGAGTATGAACCACCCGGCAAACGTGTCCGCGAACTGAACCACGGCACCCTTGCGGCGGGAGCCTTCCTCCACCAGACGCATGAGTTGACCAACGCGGGTCGCCTCCCCGGTGGCTGTCACCCGCACGCGAACGACGCCCGACATGTTCACGGTGCCCGCGTGGACAACATCACCGACATCCAGACGCACCGGGCGTGATTCTCCGGTGAGCAGCGAACGGTCCACCCGCGTCTCGCCGGTCTCGATTGCACCGTCGGCCGGGAACGACTCTCCCGCAAGGACCTCGACCAGCTGTCCTTCGCGGATCGCGTCGATAGGCACCTCCCGGGTCGCTTCGCCATCGACGACGCGTGCACTCGTGGGAGTGAGGCTGAAGAGGAGTTCAACACTGTCCGCGGCTGTCCGCTGCTGGCGGTGCTGGATGAACCGCCCCACCAGCAAGAAGAGGATCAGCGCGGCGAGAGAATCGAAGTACAGGTCACCCGTGCCGCGGATGGTGTTGACGACGCCCCACACGAGCCCGGCCCCAAAGCCCAGCGCAAGCGGGACGTCCAGGGTGAGCGTGCGGGCGCGGATAGCGGCCCATGCACCGCGGAAGAACACACCCCCGGGCCACAGGATGGCGATGACCGACAGCCCCATGCTGGCCCAGCGGAACAGTTGCACGTGGGCCGGGTCCATCGCGTCAAAGAGCCCGGCGTAGAGCGCGATGAAGAGCAGCATCACGTTACCAGCGCAGGCACCGGCAACGGCGATGCGGATGAGCGCACGACGGTCGTCCGCGCGACGGATGTCCTCGGCCGTGCGGCCACGCGCGGGGTGTGGGGCGTACCCCAATGTCGCAAGTGTCCGGGCAATGGTGGACAGGCGCACTTGATCTTCGCTCCAGACGAGGCGCAGCGACGCGCGGCGGAGGTTGAGCCGCGCCTCGATCACACCGGGTACGAGCGTCGGCAGCTTCTCCAGCAGCCACACGCACGCGGCGCAGTGCACACCTTCCAGGAGCAGTTCCGTGGACCTCAAGTTGCCAGCGCACGCCCGGCAGTACAGGTTCTGGAACGATGGGTCGTCGAACTCGGCATACGCGCGGGCGCGACTCGGTCGTGCAGCGCGCATTGCGACTTCCTCTCGCTCGCGCAGGGCATAGAACTTCGCCAGCCCGCCCTCGTGGATCACATGGAACGCAGCGCGGCACCCTTCGCAGCAGAACTGGTGCTCGGCATCGTGCTCGACAAGCCCGGCCGGCACATCCAGCCCGCAGTGCGTGCAGGCGGTCGTCCCGATAGTGCCGGGTTGTGCGCTCAGGGCGGTCATGGTGATCGCTCCGCTGGAGTGTCCAGATTGCAGCAGGGCATGTTTGCCTGATCCAGATGTCTCACAGTCTCAACAGCGGCACCCGCGGAGCCGGGCACGGCCCCGAGCTTCGCGACCAGGGCGGAGGAAGGCAGCGTGACACGCCCGGCCGCAGTCAGCACGCCCATGCAGAGCACGAGCACCGCCGTGGCGACGGGCAGGTGCCTGCGCAGCGGGCCCGACATCGCCTGCATCCCCGCCCCCACCGCTGCGAGCAGCGGGAGCGTGCCGAGCCAGAACACGGCCATGGAGGCGGCGCCGAGCACGGGGCTCGCGGTGCCCGCACTCACGATGACGAAGGCGTAGAGCCAGCCACAAGGGAGGAGTGTGGTCAGCAGGCCCGTTGCGAGCGCTCTACGCACCGGAGTCCAGTGCGTGATTGTCCGGTGCGCTCGAACGAGGGTGCTCTGCATGAACGTCGGCACGGGAGCGCGTGGCAGGCGGACACCCGCCCGCTGCAACAGCAGCACGCCTGCGAACAGGATCATCGCAACACCCGCCACGATCGCCGCGGATCGCTGGAGGCCGACAGCGCTCGCGGACAAGTCCAGCGCCTGCCCCATGGCACCGCCGATGGTCCCCAGGACGGTGTAGGTGATGAGCCGGCCGGTGTGGTACCCGCACTGGCACAGCACGTGCTCACGCCGCGTGGGCTGCATGCCGACGGCGAACATGAGGAACGCGCCGCACATGCCCGCGCAGTGGGCGCTGCCCAGCAGGCTCGCCAGCAGGACTGCACCGAGCAGTGCGAGCATCAGGCACCACCCCCCGTGCCCACCGCGGGCACGCTGGCGAGCGAATCGGCGTCCCGTTCCAGGGTGAACGATGCTTCCTCTGTTGGGGTCGTGGCCCGCACGCGGAACGTCCAGAGGCCGCTCAGCATCTTTGACATCGGTGCGGTGTAGACGCCGTCGGATTCGGACATCGCCAAGGTGGTTGTGTCCGCGGCGTGGGCGTTGTGGAAGCACGCCACTTGTACGCGAGCGCCGACGATGGGCCGCCCGGCAGCATCGCGCAGGTGCAACTGGAGTGAGCGAGAGCCGCCGGATTCCGTAACGCTCACTTCGCACGTCCAGCCCAGGACCGCCTGGCGATCGCGCTGGGCCTTCACCTCATCCCAGTGCTGAGCGGTGACGTCAAACGATCGGTCCACCACAGCGGCCTTGTACCGCTGTGCAAAGAAGATGGTCACACCGACCACGGCAACGTTCAGGCCCAGGAACACGAAAATGAGGCCCGGCCAGAGGATCGACTTGCCGGCCGGTGGTGTGGTGGTGCTCACTTGCGGTCCTCCTCGCGTTCGTTGGGTTCGTGCGCCTTGGCCTCATCGTCATCCGATCGGTCCGAGGGCCGGCTCTGCCCGGCGGGGCCCATCATGCGGTAGGCGACTTCCTTGCTGAAGCCTGCGCCGTCTCGGACCACGATGCTCGCCATGTGCTGGCCACGGTGGAAGCTCGCCGGCTGGGTGATGATGGTCGCGGGGACCATCACGCTGGCAAATGGCTCGACGCGGACGGGCACCTGGTCGGCGATCACGCGGGACACGCCGTTGCTCGTCGTGACTGTGTAGTCCATGGGCTCGCTGCGTCGGTTGATGATCTTGATGCGCACCGGGTTGGCGACCTCTCCGGTGGGCAGCGTGTAGAAGGGCGCGCCCTGGCCGCGCTGCACGTGCACGTACGCGGGGCCGCGGTGGAGCAAAAGGTACACAAAGAGCGAGACGACGATCGTGAGCACGACCGGGTAGATGATGAGCCGCGGCCGCAGCAGCTTCCAGTGCCCACCCTCCAGGTCGGCCTGGGAGGTGTACCGGATGAGCCCGCGGGGCTTGCCCACCTTATCCATGATCGCGTCGCACGCGTCGATGCACTGCGTGCAGTGCACGCACTCAAGCTGCAGGCCGTTCCTGATGTCGATGCCCGTGGGGCAGGTCTGCACGCACATGGTGCAGTCGATGCAATCGCCCAGCGCCTTTGCGCCGCTGTCCACAACCGTCAGCGACACGTCGCGTTTCCCCTTGCCGCGTGGCTCGCCACGGGCGCGGTCGTAGCCCACGATGAGCGAGTTGCGGTCGAGCATCACGCTCTGGAAGCGGCCGTAGGGGCAGGCCACGATGCACGTCTGCTCGCGGAAGAAGCAGAAGTCGAACATCATGAGAGCGGTGGTGAAGGCAACGACCAGGAACCCTGTCGGATGGTTGAGCGGCGACCGCTGCACCCACTGGGCGAGCGTGTCGACGCCGACAAAGTACGACAGGAATACGTTCGCAAGGAACAGCGAGATCAGGAAGTACGCGATGTACTTCAGGCCCTTGCCCGCGCCGCTCTTCTGCACCCAGTTCTTCGCGGGCTTGCCGGGAGAACCATCGAAGAACCGCTCGAGAGGCCGGTACACATACTCCATGTAGACCGTCTGCGGACACCCCCACCCGCACCACACGCGACCGACGACGGCGGTGATCAGGAAAATGCTGACAATGACCGTGATACCCATGAGGGCGAGCAGCACAAAGTCCGTCGGCAGGAATGTGTAGCCAAAAAGATGAAAGCGGCGATGCACCACATCCAGGAAGACCGCGGGGAAGCCGTTGATGCGGAGAATGGGCAGGACGGCAAACAGGGCGATGAGGCAGTACGCCACGATTGCGCGCCGGGTGAAGAAGTCCCCGTGCGATGGGCGCGGGTGCAGCCATCGGCGCGAGCCGTCATCATTCAGTGTGCTGAGCACCGACGGCGCGACGGGCGCTGAGATCGTGGGCGGTGGTGCCGGCCGGAAGCCTGCAACCGCCACCGATTCCTGGATGTTCCCCGTGCTGACCATGTCCCGTGCCTTTCCGTTCGTTCCGCACGTCCTACCAGGGCGGGATCACATCCCCCTCGGCCGCCCTTGGCGTCGTGGGCTTTGATCCGCGCAGGTGCGCGACATACGCCGCGAGCAGGATGCGCTCGTTCTGCGAGTACCGCGTCTCCTGCGGGGGCATGGCGCCGACGTTCGCGCCCTTTGAGATGACGGTGTAGATGTCTTCAAGCTTCTTCACGTTCTTGTAGTGATCATCGCAGAGGTTCACGCCGTTGATGCCGCCGCCGTCGGCACCGTGGCACGACGCGCAGTTGCCCGCGAACCAGCCCTGCGCGACCGACATGAGCTTGTCGTCGCTCCTCAGCTTGTTGAGAGTCGCGGCGTCGTTCTGGAGTTCCCCCATCGCGCCGAAAATCCGCTTCACCTCGGCCGCCTGGCGTGCCGCGACCTGCTTCTGCGGGCTGGGCGCCATCGGGCTGAAGGAGAAGATGGCCCAGTAGAGCAGCGAGAACAGGACCGTGGCGAAGAAGATGGCGTGCCACCAGCCCGGTGTGGGGTTGTCAAACTCGCGGATGCCGTCGTACTCGTGGTCGAGCAGTTGGTCCTTCATCCGCTGGGCTTCCGCGGCTTCGTTGGTGTGGGCTGCGTGGCTCATGGGGCATCTCCGTGACGGACGGGTGCGGGTGTGTTGTGGACGGGCATCGCGGCGGGTTCATTGGACGACGCGGACTTGTCTTCCTCGAGAGGAAGATGTGCGTAGCGCTCGTAGGTATGGGCGCTCTGAGAGCCCACCAGCCGCGCGAGAACCAGCGCGAACGCGAACAGGAAGAGGACCAGAGCCACGATGGGGTAGAACGTGAGGCCGGCTGCACTCATGACTTCGGTCAGGCTCATGGCATCCCCCCTTCGGTCTTTGCTGTCACCGCCGCTTCGGGCGGGGGCGCATCGGCGGGCTTGAAGAGGTCCGTGCCCAGACGCTGCAGGTACGCCGTCAGGGCGATGACCTTCTTGGTCTCCATGCCGTCATACCCCTGCTGCTTCACAAGGTCCGCGGCGATCTGCCGTGCCTGATCGCGCGCCATCTGCGGGGCCACGCCGTCCTTCACAGCCTCGCCGTACGGCACGCCGATCATGGCATTGGCACGGACGCGGGCCTGGATGGACTCGAAGTCGATGTCCTGCACCAGCAGGTGGCCGTAGGACGGCATGATCGACTGCGGGATGAGCTGGCGCGGGTTCTCGAGGTGGCGCACGTGCCAGTCGTGGCTGCGCAGGCCACCCTCGCGCGCCAGGTCGGGCCCGGTGCGGCGGCTGCCCCACTGGAAGGGATGGTCGTAGACGAACTCACCGGGCTTGCTGTACTCGCCGTACCGCTTCACCTCGGCGAAGATCGGGCGGATCATCTGCGAGTGGCAGTTGTAGCAGCCTTCCGCGATGTAGATATCGCGCCCGTACAGCTCCAGCGGCGTGTAGGGCTTGACGCTCGCGATGCTGGGCACGTTGCTGCGGATGAGGAACAGCGGGATCTGCTCGAAGAGCGACGCGATGACCACCGCGATGAGCGTCATGACCGTGAACTTCACGGGGCGGCGCTCCCACACACGGTGCCACCACCCCTGCAGCCAGACATCGCCGTCGTGCCCCAGTTCCGTATTGGCCGAGAGACGCGACGCGGGCAGCGGCGGATCGGTGTAGATCGCGGAGAGCGCGGGTGCCTGGTGCACCGGCTCCTCGTACACCGCGGGGCGGCTCTTCCACGTCATGGAGAAGTTGATGCCCGCCATGACCACGCCGGAGAGGAACATCAGCCCGCCCACCGCGCGGATCCAGTAGAGCGGGATGATGGCGGTGACGGTCTCGGTGAAGTCGTACGAGAGCTTGCCCGACTCGTCGAAGAAACGCCACATCAGGCCCTGCATCACGCCGGCGGTGTACATGCTCACGATGTACAGCACGATGCCGATAGTGCCGATCCAGAAGTGGTAGCTCATGAGACGACGGCTCCACAGCGGCGTCTGGAAGAGACGCGGCAGCAGCCAGTACATCATGCCGAAGGCCATGAAGCCGTTCCAGCCGAGCGCGCCGCCGTGGACGTGCGCGATGGTCCAGTCGGTGTAGTGGCTGAGGCTGTTGACGCTCTTGATGCTGAGCATCGGCCCCTCGAAGGTGCTCATGCCGTAGAAGGTGATCGCCACGACGAAGAACTTGAGCACAGGGTCCTGAGCGACCTTGTTCCACGCCCCGCGGAGCGTGAGCAGGCCGTTGATCATGCCGCCCCAGCTGGGCATCCACAGCATGACCGAGAAGATCATGCCCAAGGTGCTGGCCCACTGCGGCAGGGCCGTGTAGTGCAGGTGGTGCGGGCCGGCCCAGATGTAGAGGAAGACCAGACTCCAGAAGTGCACGATCGACAGCCGGTATGAGTACACCGGCTTCTCCGCCGCCTTGGGCACGAAGTAGTACATCATGCCCAGGAAGGGTGTCGTGAGGAAGAAGGCCACGGCGTTGTGCCCGTACCACCACTGCATGAAGGCGTCCTGCACGCCGGCGTACACGGAGTAGCTCTTGAAGAGCCCCGCGGGCATCGCGAGACTGTTGAAAACATGCAGGACCGTGACCGTGACCAGTGAAGCGATGTAGAACCACAAAGCCACGTACATGTGCCGCTCGCGGCGCTTCACCAGCGTCATCAGGAAGTTGGTGCCGAAGAAGCCCAGCCACACCACGGCGATCGCCAGGTCGATGGGCCACTCGAGCTCCGCGTACTCCTTGCCGCTGGTAATCCCCAGGGGCAGCGTGAGGGCCGCCGAGACGATGATGAGTTGCCACCCCCAGAAGTGGAGGTTGCTCAGCGTGTCGCTCCACATGCGGGCTTTGCACAGGCGCTGCGAGCTGTAGTAGACGCCCGTGAAGATGGCGTTGCCCGCGAACGCGAAGATGACCGCGTTGGTGTGCAGCGGCCGGAGACGCCCGTACCCCAGGAACTCCAGCCCGAAGTTCAACTGCGGCACCGCAAGCTGCACGGCGATGATGAGGCCCACCAGCATGCCGACGAAGCCCCACACCAGTGTCGCAAGGAGGAACTTGCGGACGATGGCATCGTCATAGACAAACTTCTCAAGAAGTCCGGATTCTGCGTGGGGGTGGGCTGCGTGCGCCGCTGCGAGTGCAGTCATTTTCGGGCTTCCTGAGGGTGCGAAGGACTTTGTCGGTTGTCGTCGGACAAATCGACAAAAAGATATACTGGTCTGCAAATGATTTTCGACCTATGAGTCCCGATTGTCAAGCGGCAAAAAGCTCGAAAATCGCTGCCTAAAACTGCGATTAACTCGTTATTACTGGCTATTGACCTTGGGGTTCCTGCTTCAAAATCACAGACTAATGGAACACATGCTCGCTTTGTCCGCTATTATAAAGGCACCCTAGCCCCGCTCAGGAGGGACATGTCATGCTCACTCAAGCCGTCGGTTATGCAGCAACAGCCCTGGCGCAGGTCGCGTCCGGTGGCGGAAAGCCCGTGCTGGTCAAGGAGATCGCTCAGGCCTCGGGCATCCCTGCGCCGTACCTGGCCAAGATCGTTCAAACCCTGGCCCGAAAGGGGATTGTGCTCACCCAGCGCGGCATTGGCGGCGGTGTCACGCTCGCCAAGGACCCCAAGACCGTGACGCTGTTTGACGTGTGCGCAGCGCTGGATGATCCGAGCGTGCAGCACCGGTGCATGCTCGGCACCGCGGAGTGCAGCGACGACCGCGCATGCCCGTGCCACAAGTTCTGGTCCACCCACCGATCGGCGTACCTGGAGTTCCTGAAGAGCACCACCATCGCCGACATGGCGCTCTTCGAGGCACGCCGCCGATGGAAGGGCAAGCCCATCGACCTCGTCGCCGTCATGCCCGTCGCGATCAAGAGCGCGGTGTAGGTCCACCGGTCATGGCGTCCGTCCGGGCAATCGCTTCTCAATCTCTGTCAGCACAAACCGGGACAAGCTCTGGTCGCCCAGCAGGCCGACACGGATGCGGATGGTGGCGACCACGGGCGTGTGCTGCACGATGATGATGCGGATCGAGTCTCCCCGGCGCGGCACGAAGTAGTAGGTGCAGGAACTCCCGCTCTCCGCATGCCTCTTGACGGTGTACTCGAGCGACTCGCCCGCCTGGACCGTCGCGGTCCGCAGCACCTCGAGCGGAACGGCGTACGTGCTCTGCATGGAACTCGAGAACAGCGACCCCTCACTCGTCGCTGCGTTGACGCCGGCGTTGAGCACCGGCGCGGGGACGGCCGCGCACGCGCAGAGCACCACGCCGACAATCGGTGCCGCCAACACAGCCACACCCCGCAGAACCACAGTGCGCCTCACTCCTCATCTCCCCGCAGCTTCGCAACCACGCTGAAGTCCTCCAATGTTGTAGTGTCCTGCGTGATTCTCTCCACGCCCGCCGCGACGTCGCGCAGCAACCGCCGCATGATCTTGCCGCTGCGCGTCTTCGGCAGCCCCTCGGCGAACCGCACCTGATCGGGACGGGCCACCGGCCCCACTTCCTTCGCGACGTGGGCGGCGACCTCCCTCTTCAGGGCCTCGTCCGGCTGGCGACCGTTCTTGATGAGCCACGCGGGCCGTAGCGTGACGAACGCGCAGATGCCGCTGCCCTTGATCTCGTGCGGGAAGCCCACGACCGCTGCCTCGGCGACGCCCGGGTGGCTCACGATTGCGCTCTCCACCTCCATGGTGCCCAGCAGGTGGCCCGAGACCTTAATCACGTCGTCGATGCGCCCCTGGATCCAGAAGTACCCATCCTCGTCTCGCCGTGCGCCGTCGGCGGAGAAGTAGTACGGCTCCAGCGTTCTGGGGTCGCGTACACGTCCCCAGTAGTTGCTGACGAACCGCTCGCGGTTGCCGTACACGCCCCGGAGCATGCCGGGCCAGGGCTTCCTGATCACGAACAGGCCACCCTGATTGGGGGCGAGTTCCTCGCCCTGCTCGTTCACGATCGCCGCGTCGATACCCAGCATCGGCACGGTGCATGAGCCGGGCTTGGTGGGGACCGCGCCGGGCAGGGGCGTGCCCACATGCCCGGCTGTTTCGGTCTGCCAGTAGGTGTCCACGATAGGGCACCGCTCCGCGCCGATGTGCTTGTGGTACCACATCCACGCCTCAGGGTTGATCGGTTCACCCACGGTGCCCAGCAGCTTGAGGCTGGAGAGGTCGTGCCGCGCGGGCAGGTCATCCCCCCACTTCATGAACGTGCGGATGGCCGTGGGCGCCGTGTAGAAGTGCGTGACCTTGTGGCGGGCGATGATGTCCCAGAAGCGGTCGCCCCGCCCGCCATCGATCGTGGGGTAGTTCGGCGCGCCCTCGTACATGAGCGTGGGCACGCGGTTCATCATCGGGCCGTACAGCACGTAGGAATGGCCGGTGATCCACCCGATGTCCGCAGAGCACCAGAAGAGCTGGCCGCTGTCCGGGATCAGGTTGAACGTGAGCCGCGCGGTGGTGTTGACGAACGTCAGGTACCCACCCGTCGTGTGGACGATGCCCTTGGGCTTACCCGTGCTGCCGCTGGTATACAGCAGGAACAGCATGTCCTCGCTGTCCATGGGCTCGCAAGGGCAGGCATCGGTCACGAGGGGCGCAACATCGTGCCACCAGTGGAACTTCGTGGCGGGCGCGTTCAGCACCGGCGCGCCCCCGGACCGGAACCGCACGCTCGGCGGCTCGTGCGCGGTGTGCTTGAGGCTCACGACGTGGTTGATGATGTGCCCGTGGTTCGCGGCCAGCACGCAGGCCTCTTCCACGTTCTTCTGCAGCGGCACCACGTCACCCCGCCGCCAGCCGCCGTCGGCCGTAACGATGACGCGGCTCTTGGCGTCGATGGCGCGTTCGGAGATGGCGTGGGGAGCAAAGCCGCCGAAGATGACGCTGTGCGCAGCGCCGATGCGGGCGCACGCCAGGATCGCGATGGCCATCTCCGGCACCATGGGCATGTAGATAGTGACGACGTCGCCCTTCTTGACGCCCAGGTGCTTCAGGATGTTGGCAAAGCGGCTAGTCTCCTGCTGGAGAGCGCGGTAGGTGAAGGTCCGGACGTGCGGCTCTTTGGCGTACGCGGTGCCGGGCGCGGCATGGCTGGTGTTGGGCCCGAGGGGTTCACCCTCCCAAATGAGCGCGACCTGGTCGCCGTATCCGCCCTGCACATGACGGTCCACGCAGTTGTAGCAGGCGTTGATGTGCCCATTCACAAACCAACGGGCGTCGGGGGCCTTCCAGTCGAGCACCTCGTCCCACAGCCGGAACCACGACAGCCGCCTCGCTTCACCACTCCAGAACCCGCTTGGGTCCTTGAGGGACTGCGCGTGCAGCCGCTTGTATTCCTGCAGGCTGCCGATGTGCCACGACGGGAGCCCCAGCTCCCGCGCGGGCACCGGCGGGAAAACGCGGTTCTCCGTCAGGACGTTCGCGATGGATTGGTTGGTGGTCATGGGTTCCGCTTGAATGAGATCAACACGCAGCCGGGACTTCGGTCCTACCGCCCATCGAGCCGCAGGGCGTTGCCAGAAAATTGCGATGGCAGTTGCTTCTTCGCCGGGTCGTTGGGGCCCAGCGGGATGTTCCACTCGATCGTGGAGTACACCTCCTCGATCACGTCGTAGGCGATGGGGCGCTGGGGCTCCTCGATAACGTACGGCACCGTGCCCAGCGCAACATTCGCGGCCGAGAGTGTGCCACGGAGTTGGGAGAGGTAGTCCAGTCTGGCCGCGCGCCCCGGCTCACCCGGGCCCATGGAGAGCACCCGCTTCTGCTCCGCCCGCAGCGATGCCTCGATGCGGTCCGCCTTCCGCTCCAGCTTCGCCAGCCGACCGGCGGAACACGCCGCGAGCGTGCCCACGAGCAAGACAACGGCGAGCGTGCGGACCCAGTGCATGGCGGCATCTCCAGATCTTCCCCGCTCTCCGAAGCAGGCTGCCGGAGAAGCCGGGGCGGAACCTTTACGAGAAAAGGATACCGCGCATCGCCCCCATAAGAAGAAACCGGGGCACAGGGCCCCGGCTTCCGGTCAATAGATGCTGGTTGGAAGGACTCAGAACACGAAGACGGCCTGCAGGCGGAACGAGACCTGCTCATCCGCCGACGACAGCAGCCCGTTCGCCGAACTGGTGCTGACAACCGACGATGCCCCGGCCTGGTCATCCAGTCCGATGGTCACATCCGCCGTGACTTTGAGGGCCGAACTCTCCGGGAACACGTAATGCGATGCACCCACGGTCACTTCCTTGAAGTCGTTGCCGCTCGAGCGGTCGTCATCGGGCATCACGTGGGAGAACCGGGCGAACACCTCGGTCTGGTCGGTCACGAAGTACCCACCCTGGATCAGCCAGCCCATGTCGTTGAAGTCGGTCCCGCCGGACGTTTCGATGCTGCGGCCCATCGCCGCCGCGAACGCGCTCCACCCATTGCCCTTGGCTGCCACGTCGATGGTGTACGTCAGGTTGCTCGCGTCCGTCGTGCCGCCGGTCTCGCCGCCGTCCTGGTAGTGCACCGCGGCGCCCGCCATGCCGGTGTACGGCTTGCCGCGCCAGCCCGCGAAGTTGTCGAACCGCTTGAAGTCCTCGCCCTCCCACAGGAACTCGCCGCGCCCGGTGATCCCGAAGTCGTTGGACTCGGAATCAAAGGTCGTGTTGGACTGGTTGAGGCCGTCCGAGAGCATGCCCATGAAGCGGAACTGCTTGTCGGTGTAGGTCGCGTCCACACCCTGGCTCCGTGCGCCGGTGAAGACCGCGTTGAGGGTGGACCGCTCGACCGTGAGCTGCTCGGTGTCGCCCACCAGTTCTTCCTTCAGAATGGGCAGCTTGAACTGGCCCGCGCGGAACCGCCACGCGTCCTGCTTGTACGAGACGAAGGTGTCGGCGGGCTTGAAGGTGCCGTCGGACTGCATGTCCACGTCCACCTTGTACCCCCACTGCTTGCTGAAGTCGCCCTGCAAGATCACCCGCACGCGCCGGAACGAGAACCCCTGTGTGATCTCCTCGTTCTCGCCCGCATCGTCCCGGTTGTTCAGCATGTACCGGAACTGCGCGAACCCACCCATCGTCAGGCGGGTATCACCCTGGGAGATAAAGAAGCCCTTGGAGTCACGCCCGGCCTGCCCGACCGCATCCTCCGCGAACGCGGGCGCGGCGGCGGCGAGCACAAGAAGAGCGGGGGTCAGCAGGCAACGCGTCGTCATGCAGAGTTCCTTCTGGAAAGGGGCGGGCTTCCATCACACGCGGGCGAGTTTACCAGATGGTGTTCGGGCTGTCCAAACGCCGCGTGAAGAACCGACGCCCGGCGCGATCTGTAAAGGCACGAAGTGCAACGCGTTACAGCCGCGCGAAGAATGCGCAAAGCCCTCCATTCTGCGCGGTTTCCCGTGAATTGTGGATAAGTGCAACGTGTCCGCTTCATGAACATACAACCATCCACAGGTACCAAGGAGCTACCGGAATGAACCGTGCGAGCATGTGCATTGCCGGGTTGTGTGTTGCCCTCTCCGGCGCATCCTGCTCGTCCACCAGACCCGTTCCGTACGCCGTCACCCCGGTAGCCCCCCCCACCATGGCCGACCAGAAACCCCGCGACTACGCGGGGCTCCACAACGTCGTGGCCTACCACGACGGCTATTACTCCGGCAGCGTCCCCGAGGGTGCCGAAGGCTTTGATTCACTCGCCGGCATGGGCATCAAGACCATCATCAGCGTCGACGGCGCAGCCCCCGACGTCAAAGCCGCCAAGGCCCGCGGCATGCGCTACATCCACCTGCCGATCGGCTACAACGGCTTCGACACCGATCGCAAGCTTGAACTGGTACGCGCCACCCGCGATGCCCTGAAGGAGGGCCCCGTTTTCGTCCACTGCCACCACGGCAAGCACAGGAGCGCCGGCGCCGCCGGCACCGTGGTCGCGAGCCTGGGCTGGGCCTCACCCGACGAGATGGTGCAGCGCATGAAGGTCTCGGGCACAGCCGCCGGCTACAAGGGCCTCTTCGCATGCACGGCCAACGCGGATGTCCTCACCGAGGCCGAGATAAACGCCGTGCCCGCCAAGTTCCCGTCCGTCCAGCCCCCCAAGGGCTTCGTCAAGTCGATGGTCGAGATCGACGAACTGGTCGAGCACCTCAAGGCTATCGAGAAGGCGGGGTGGAAGACACCCGCCGATCATCCGGACCTGGTCCCCACCGCCGAAGCCGGCCGCCTGGGGGACCTCCTGCGCGTGTGCGCCGAAAGCGACCGCGCCCGCTCGCAGGGTTCTGACTTCGCAGAGCAACTCCGCAAGAACAGCGAACAGGCTCAGGCAATCGAGGACGAACTCGCGGTCGCGCTGCCCGATGCCGTCAAACTCAAGGCGAAGTTCGCTGAACTGAACGCGACCTGCAAGTCGTGCCACACAACCTACCGAGATTGAGCACGACCTAACGCTTGCCTTCCCGGGACGCGTCTCGAGTGGCCTCACGATTGACCGCGCCGCCCGCGCGCGCCGCCAGCGACGACCGTTGGATCATCGCCCTCGGTGTCTTTGTCACCCCTTCGTGCGACGCCTCCGCGCCCTCTCGCGTCCATGTGTCCTTTGCAGTAACGGTCCCACCCGCAGGACCGGTGGTGACCGCCGTGCGCGCGATCGACTTGCTGTCCGCCTCACGCTCCACCCGGACCGACTTGGACACCGTCCGCCCCGTCATCGTCACACGCATCGCATCGCGAGAAGCGCCGTCCGCATCGCGCGTGACCGTGCACTCGCGGCTGGCCGATCCGCCGTCCGACATGGTCGTGCTGCCCGTATGCGTCACAACGCCGCTCTCGCGCGTCCACTGATCCTTGGACACCACTGTGTCTCCACCAGGCGTCACCGTCACCGCCTCGCGCGAGACAGTGCCCTCGCCCCTCACCACAGTGATAGTCATGTTCCTCGTTGCCGTCCCCCGGCCCGCTTTCTTCGCGCCCGGCGCATCCGCACCCTTCACGTCGCCCTGCCCCGCGCGGTACACCGGCAGGATGCGGAACTTCCCATCGCCACGCTGCTCACCCGCCCCCGCTGGTTCGGTCGCGGGCGCTGCCTGCACGAGCACCTCCTCGGTCTCCTCGGTCGGGTCACCGGCCCACGCGGCGGTGGAACCGGCGGCCAAAACCAGGGCGAATGCAATGACTCGAGCGTGCGGCATGCGAGACCTCCTTGGGAGTTCCATCATGCCAAACACGTGATCGCGGGACCACAAAACGCGCGCCGTGCCGAACTTCAAAGGCGTCCAGACGCCACCTAATCAGATCAGATTGCCCGCTTGCACGCGCGATAATCACGGGCCTGTGGACCAAGGAACCACCAGCGTGCCCGCGCCACCATGCACCCGGCTCAGTCCACACGGTTCAGTGTCAGTGCGAGGCTTCGGTCACGCGCAGAACTTCCTGAACAGTCGTGACGCCCTTGGCGACCTTCTTCATGCCGTCGGCACGCAACGTCACCATGCCGCGCTCGATGCACATGCGGCGGAACTCCGCCACGTTGGGGTTGCGCGCGATGACGTCTCGCACCTGGTCGTCCACCGCCAGCATCTCGTAGATGCCCACGCGCCCGGAGTACCCGGTCTTGCGGCACTTGTCGCAGCCACGGGCGGCCCACACCTCGTCCGCGGGGAAGCCCTGCATCGTGAGGTACTCGGCCATCTCCTCGCTGGGCTTCTCCATCGCCTTGCACGATGCGCACAGCCGGCGGATCAGCCGCTGCGCAAGCACCGCGTTCACCGCGGCACCCACCAGGAAGGGCTCCAGGCCGATGTTCACAAGCCGCGTGATCGATGCGGGCGCGTCGTTCGTGTGCAGCGTGCTGAGCACCAGGTGGCCCGTGAGCGCGGCCTGCACGGCGGTGTGCGCCGTCTCATGGTCACGGATTTCGCCCAGCAGGATCACGTCCGGGTCCTGACGCAGCAGAGCGCGAAGCGCCATGGCGAACGTCATGCCGATCTTCTCGTGCACCTGCGTCTGCGTGATGCCCTCGAGGGTGTACTCCACCGGGTCCTCGACCGTCGACACGTTCATCGCGTTCTTGTCGATGCTCCGCAGCGACGCGTAGAGCGTCGTCGTTTTGCCGCTGCCCGTCGGGCCCGTGACCAGCACGATGCCGTGCGGCGCATCGATCTGCTTCTTCCAGATTGTGAGCGTGTCCTCGTCAAAGCCAAGCTGCTCGAGTTCCACCGAGATGCTCTTGTCGTTCAGGATGCGCATCACGACCTTCTCGCCGCCCGAGCACGGCAGCGTGCTCACGCGCAGGTCGATCTTGCGGCCCAGCACCGAGGCGCGGATGCGCCCGTCCTGCGGCATGCGCCGCTCGTCGATGGCGAGGTTCGCCATGATCTTGATGCGGCTCGTGAGCGCAGCGCCCATGCTCGCCGGCGGGTTCAGCACCTCGTACAGCTCGCCGTCGATACGGAACCGCACCTTCAGCTTCTTCTCGCTGGGCTCGATGTGGATATCGCTTGCGCCCTGCTGCAGCGCGAGCTGGATGATGTGGTTGACGTAGCGGATGACCGGGCTTTCCTTGGCCTCCTTGCCCAGGTCCACACCCTGGTCCTCGGTCTTCTCGACCTGGACGTCGCCCTCTTCCACCTCGGCCAGAATGTCCGTGACGTCGCTGTTCTGCTCCTGCTGCGCGCCGTCCACCTTCTCGCCCATGATCTCCAGCGCGCCCTTGATGTCGTACGCCGTCGTCAGCACGAGCTTCACGCCCTGGCACTGCAGGCGGGAGCGGATCGCGTCCAGCAGGAACACGTTGTCCGGCTGCGTCGTCGCCACCACCACGCGGGAACCCTCGGTGCGCAGCGGCACCACCATATTCTGCTTGCAGAACTGCGTGGACAAGCGCTGCATCAGCCGCCCGTCGAAGCCACCCTCCAGGCCCTTCTCCACGCTGATGCGCTCGAAGGGCAGCCCGTTCACCTCCGCGACGATCGCCTGCAGCGCACCCTCGTCGATGCCCTGCTCGCTCAGCACGTCCACCAGCTTCCGGCCCGGCGACGCCTTCACCACGCTCTTCGCCGTCTCGAGCTTGTCCGCCGGGACCACGCTCCGCGACAGCAGCAGCGCCTCAAGTTCGTCCGAGCCCGTGACCTCGCCCGCTCCGTCCGAGCGGTACACGTCCGCCACCGCCGGACCGACAGTGGGTGACATCGATGTGTTCGCACGCCCCGCGGGGTCGGTCGCCTGCTGCGTGCGCGCAAGAGCTCCCTGGTTGGCGGGCACGTTGGGCAGCGGGCTGAAGGCCTCCTCGGCCTTGTCGATCGTGTGCTTGCGCGCCGGCGCGTTCGCCTGCTTGTTCGCGTCGGCGACGCCCAGCTCGCTCAGGATGTCGTCGATGTTGTACTTCGCCACGGTGCCTCTCCCTCCGCGCGTGCGCGGTCCCTCAACGCTTCGTGCCCTTCCGGGGCTGCTGATCGCCGAACGCCTGCATCGTCAGGTTGAACCGGTACCCCTCCGCCTCGAGTGTCACGCCGCGACCCTCGATGGCGACCACCGTGAACGGCCCGATCGTGCCGTTGAGGCCCACCGTCTCGTCGTTGATGCGCGCCAGCGGCACGCGCCCGCCCATCACGGTGTGCAGCTCGAGCTTCGCGACCTCCGCCATCAGCTGCGCCTTCCGCGCCGCCGCGACCCGGTCGTTCTTCTCCTCCGCCGTTTCCGGCGTCAGCGGCGTGTGCGAGGCACCCACCGACACCGCCGTGCCGCCCACGTCCGCCTCGGTGACACGCGCGAGGAATGGGCTGTGGCCGAAGTCCTCCAGCGGCACGTCCAGAGGACGGTTCACGCGCGCCAGGTCCGCCATGATGCGGTCGTACGCGAGTGTCCGGTCCGCGTCCTCCTTGTAGGTGGACTCGGCCGACACCTTCTCGAAGTTGATGCCCGACCGCGAGCCATAGGCACGCATGCCCATGAGCGCGCCGGCCGAGAGCGCGAGCACCACCGCGCCCACGATGAGCTGCGACGGCGCGGAGCGCCTCGAACCGCCGGAATCGATCATGATCGGGGCCGACGCCGTGGCGTCGGGGTTGCGCAGGGGGGTTGCGTGGGAATGGCTGAACATGGCTGGTTCCTTCCTCAGTTCGACTGGGTCACCTTGGTCACGGCCTTGCTGTCGTCCTGGAAGTAGATGGACAGGCTGAAGGAGACCTTCACCTCGGCGCCGTCCTTGTTGTGCTCGGCGATCTTCATGTTGTGGATGCGCGTGATGCGCTCCATCTTCTCGACGCGGGACAGGAAGTTGCGGAAGCCCACGAACGAACCCGTGGTCTCCATCTCCAGCGGCTGCTCCATGTAGAGCCCCGCCGGCACCGCCTTCGCCGACTTGATGGACGGCGGCTGCAACCCGCTCTCCACCGCCACGTCCGACACCTGCCGAACGATCGCGTCGATCTCCTTGTTCGTGGGCAACCGTGCCTCGATCTGACGGATGCTCTCCGCGATCTCGAGGTTCGCGCGCTCGAGGTCGGCGTTCCGCGCCGTCTCCTCCTTGAGCTTGGCCAGCAGGCTCTCGCGGTGCCCGATCTCGTCCTTCAGGTGCTTCACCTCCGCGTTCATCGGGCGGAAGACCAGGAAGTAGGCCGCCACCGGCAGCCCGACGACAACGAGCGCGATCGAGGCGCCCAGTGCTCCGTAGTGACGCATGGCTTAGTTCCCGCCTTTCATGATCTCGACATCCTCGAAGAACTCTTCACCCGTCTCCGCGTCGCTGAACGGACCGGCCTCCGGCGCCTGCGCGTGCCCGTCGCCGGCCTGCATCGCCTTCACCGTCGCCGTCCGCTGCTGCACCAGCTCCTCCAGGCTCAGCGCCAGGGCCTTCTGGTCCACGTCGTTCCGCAACGCCGCCACGATCTCGTACTTGCGGAGCACCGTGCCCTCGAACTTCTCGTCCTTGATGTACGTCAGCTCGACGCTCTTGAACACCGGGCTCGCCTTCAGGCTCGCGATGTAGTCCGCGACGTCGTTGTTCTCCTCCGCCGTCCCGATCACCGTCAGGGCGTACGAGAACGTCGGCGCCGTGACCTTCGGCTTCTCCGGCTGGTCCGCCTTGTCGTCCTTCCCCTTGGCCTTGCTCTTGGCCACCGTGCCCGAGAGCGTCTTCACCTTCGGCGCGGCCGCCGCGGCCTTCGTGTCCGTCCGCGTGCCCTTCAGGTTCAGCTCGTCCAGCCGCATCGTCATCGGCATGCGGAAGTCCACCTCGCCGAGCACCGCCCACCGCGGCACACGCTCCACCAGCGTCGCGGTGATCTGCGCCTTCTCCATCATCTCCTCGCGCTGCGCGCGGAGCGTGTCGAGCTGGCTCAGCTTTTTCTTCTCGGCCTCGCACGCCGCCGTCACCTCCTGGTAGCGGTGCTTGAGCCCGCGCCACTGGATGTGCGTCACGGCGAACGCGCCGACCGTCGCGCCCATCACCATCACGAACAGGCAGCACGTGATGATGTTGTTGCGGAACGCGGCCTTGCGCGCGATGTAATCACCGGGCAGGAACGATGCCTGCGGGGCGTTGGCGGATGGTCCGGAGGGAAGCAGGGGCACGGGTTGCTCCTTGTGACAGTTCTTTACAGGTCCGTCGGCGCGAGGCACAGGCCTAGCGCCACTGCCCAACCGGGCTGGGGTTGCTTGAGGTCGATGCCCAGCACGGACTCGGTCCCCGTGCGGGCCACACGGGCGAGAGGGTCAGCGATCTGCGCGGACAGCTTCAGCACCCGCGCGATGTGCTGCGTCAAACCCCGGTGGCGCGACTCGCCGCCCACGAAGATGATGCGGTCCACCTTCTGCCCGGGGAACTGCGACGCGTGGTACCGGAGGCACAGACGCACCTCGTCCGTGATGATCTCCAGCGGCTCCAGCAGGTTCGCGCCCGCCGGCGCCACGGCCACCGTCGGCTGCTTGGTGATGTCCTCGGTGAATCCCGGCGGCGCCTGGTCCTTGCGGCGATCCACCTCGGCCTCCGCCGCTGACGCCGGCGCGGCCGAAGCCGCGGGAGCGAAGAGCTTCTCCGTCTCCGCGTCCAGCGCCAGCCGCATCTGCCGCGCGGTCACCTCGTCCACGTTCATCTGCTTCGCGATCGCCGCGTCCAGGTGCCGCCCGCCGACGTCGATCATCCGCGCGAACACCAGCGTCCGCCCGTGCGTGATCATCACCTTCGTCGTGCTCGCGCCGATGTCCAGGTACAGCGTGTTGGCCTTGTTGTCCTCGAGCCGCCGGTGGATGTCGTCGAACGCGCGCACCGTGCACATGAACTCGCTCTGGATGCCCACCGGCTCCAGCTTGGCCTCCACCAGCGTCTCCATCAGGCGGTCCACCACCGCGCGCTCCACCGCGATCAGCACCACATCGACCTTGTTGTTGCTCTTTTCCTTGTTCGAGACCTCGATGAACCGGTACACCAGGCTCGCGGGGTCCACGCCAAGCTGCTGCGGGATCGCCGCCGCCACCAGCTGCGCCAGCGGCACGCCGTCCTGACGGGGGAACTGCAGGTGCTTGCACGTCGTCTGCCACGCGGGGATGGAGCACACGGCCCGCTTCCCCTTGAACCCGCCCTTTTTCACCAGCTTGGGCAGCGCGGAGAGCTGGAACTCCATCCGACGCTTGTTGTCCCCGATCAGCGCCTGCGGCGTCTCGAGGCACACAATCGCCTGCATCGCCGGCGGCTGGCCCGTGTTCACCTGCAGGATCTTGAGCGCGCCGGTGCCGAAGTCGATCGCGATCGGCATCCCGAGCGTGTTCCCAAGCCCAAGGTTCGACCCCATGCTCGAGGACAGCTTCTCCGCAAACCTGGAGAACCCGCCATTGCCGCCCTGGCCATTGGCAGCGCCCGCCGGCGTCTTCTGCTTCGACGAGTTGAGGAAGGGCAGTCCCATCGGTGCACAGGCTCCACGCCGACGCCGCCCCCCTCTCCCGAGGGAACAGGCGCGGCTATGGCTGTGCATCGGCGGTTGACGGAGCGTGGTTCAGCCCGACGCCGCCGTTGCGGGCAGAACACCTTGCCAAACTTGCGCGATCCGCGCGGATCGACCTCTCCCGCGCTACCGGACCACCGGACCGATCGCCGACGCCACGATATCGGACAGCCGCCCGATCGCGCCCCGGATGTCCCACTGCTGCGCTGCCCGGTCCCCCGTCAGATTGCTGATCGTCCGCACCTCACAGAACGGCACGCCCCGCCGCCGCGCGACTAGCGCCATCGGGGCCCCCTCCATCGCCTCCGCCAGCGCCCCGGTCCTCTCAAAGACCGTCCGGGCCAGCGCGTCGGTGCCGGAACAGATTGAGACCGCCGCGATCAACCCCGCAACATCGGTAACGCTGCGAAAAACCTGCTGCATCGTGGGATTCGTTGCAAAAACCTCCCGCTCGCCGAGGCTGGGATCCATCGGAAATCCCATCTGCGCAAGGGTTTCAAAGCCTCGCGCGGTCACAATCCCCTCATCGCCAAACACGCACCCCGTCGCCGTCACCGCTCCCAAAACAGGCGGACCGCCCGGCAGCGCCCCCGCAATCCCGATGCTTAACACTGCCCTATACGGGTGCCTATCCACCAACGTACTTGCGACCGCCCCCGCCGCGTTCGCCTTGCTCACCCCCGCGTGCAGCACGTGCACCTGCGCCGAGACCTCCGCCACCTCCCAGAGCCCCGGCACCGGGGTATCGGGCGTACCCAGCCCCGAGAAGACACCCTTGATCTCCACCGGCGCAGCGACCGCAATCAAAAGAGGATGACCATCCAAGAGATTGGCGAGCAACGAATGCACGACGGCATCGTACAAGAGTCGCTCGCCCCGTGACAGGGGGCGCGATGGCATTGAGTGGACAACGCAAGGAAGACGTGATGTTGCAAGCGACCAAATCAGGGGAGACGTCGGCTCGGCTCTGGTGGACACGCGGGGGACTCGCCCTCGCGTTGGTCTGCGTGGCCGGCGGCGTTGTGGTCCTCGCCGGCGCGGGCGACTCAGCGCAGGATTCGGCCCCCGCCCGCCCGGCCCCCGTCGCCACCCCCAAGGGGCTCACCAGCGACATGGGCGTCGCGAAGCGGCAGCCATTCGATATCTCCACCACCGCCAACGGCGACCTGCAGGCCAAGAACCAGATCGAGCTCCGCAGCAAGCTCGACCGCGACAGCACCATCCAGTTCATCATTCCCGAGGGCACCCGCGTCAAGAAGGACGAGCTCCTCGTCCAGCTCAACAACGAGCAGGTCCAGCAGCAGATCGACGAGGAGAAGCCGCGCCTTGAGCAGCAGCGCGCCAGCCTGGTCGCCGCGGAAAACCAGTACCAGATCCAGATGAACGACAACGCCCAGGCCCTCCGCCGGGCGGAGCTGGACAAGGAGCTGGCCATGCTCCAACTGAACCAGTGGCGCTCCGGCGACGTCGTCAAGAAGCGCCAGGACCTGGCCCTCAAGATCGACACCGCCGACCTGGAGCTCAGCCGCCTCGCCGACCGCCTCGTCCGCAGCGAAGACCTCTACGCCGAGGGCTTCCTGAGCAAGGACGAGCGTGACCGCGACGAAGTGTCCTACATCCAGGCCATCGCGTCCTACAAGCAGGCCCAGCTCGACCTCGCCACCTACGAAACCTACGAGTACATCCGCGAGGAACGCGAGAAGATCAGCGACGTCGAGCAGAAGGACGCCGAGGTCATCCGCGTCCGCCTCAACAACGAGATCCAGCTCGCCAGCCGCAAGGCCGACCGCGACAACCAGCAGAGCCAGCTCACCCTCCTCGAGCAACGCCTCAAGAAGCTCCAGGAGCAGTTCGACGCCTGCGCCATCAAAGCCCCTCAGGACGGCCTCGTCGTGTACTCCACAAGCGTCGAGGGCATGCGCTGGGGCCGCGGCGGCAACGACTCGGGCCTGCAGATCGGCTCCCAGGTCTACCCGAACCAGCTCATCATCGCCCTGCCCGACACCAGCGAGATGGTCGCCACTGTCCGCGTCCACGAGTCCATGGCCGGCCGCATCCGCCCGGGCCAGAAGGCCACCCTCCGCATCGATGCCGCGGGCGGCCAGGTCTTTGACGGCACCGTGGACAGCATCGGCGTGATGGCCGAGAGCGGCGGCTGGCGCGACCCCAACCTCCGCGAGTACTCCGTCAAGATCGCCCTCGATTCCAAGGCCTCGGAAGCCAACCTCAAGCCCGCCATGCGCGTCGAGGCTCGCGTCACCCTCGACAAGGTGGACGAAACACTGACCATCCCCGTCCAGGCCCTCTTCAGCGAGGGCGCGGTCCAGTACGTCTACCAGCCGCAGGGCAAGCGCTTCGTCCGCGTCCCCGTCCGCGTGGGCCGCCGCAGCGACACCCTCGCCGAGATCGCCGCCGGCCTCCCCGAGGGCAGCCCCGTCCTCCTCCGCCAGCCCAGCGCGGGCGAAGTCCTGAGCCAGGAGTGGAGCAAGGAGCAGCTCATCGCCGCCGGCTACCAGCTCAACGAACAGGGCGAGGTCATCGCAGGCCGTGGCCCGGGCGGCGCGGGTGGCCCCGGCGGCCGTGGCCAGCGCCCCACCACCGTGAAGCGTGACGGCGAACAGAAGCCCAAGGCCGACGCAGCCCCAGCGGCAGATAAGCCCCCCGCGGCGGACGCGGCCCCCGCCTCGACACCCGAAAACAAGACCGCCGAGGGCGACAAGAAGGACGGCAGCGGCAAGTAGCCACGCCCCACGCCCCCCGCCCCCCGCTCCCCGCTCCCGCCCTCCCACACTTTCATCGCCGCGGGCCTCAACTCCCGATGTATGATGCCCCACACGACTACGCTCGTGGGTTGCATTGTGGGTCGGTTGGACATCGGCTCAAGAACGGAACTCTGCCCCGGCATCCTGTGGATCACTCGCCACGCCGGGCCGCTCATGGAAGGGCGCTATGGACTCCTTTGTCATCGAGGGCGGCGCACGCCTCTTTGGTCGCACCCGCATCAACGGCTCCAAGAACGCCGCGCTGCCGATGCTCGCGACCTGCCTGCTCACCGACCAGCCCGTCACCCTGCGTGACGTCCCCAACCTCGCCGACATCCGCAATATGCTCAAGCTGCTCGGCACGCTGGGCGTGGTCCGTCGCGAGAACGGCGAGCAGTTGGACGCCGACGCACCCTACTCCGACGGCGTCATCACCCTCCACGCCGTGGACCCCGCCGCAAGCCACGCCCGCTACGACATCGTCAAGACGATGCGCGCGTCCATCTGCACGCTGGGCCCAATGCTCGCCAAGCGCGGCTATGCCCGCGTCTCCCAGCCCGGCGGCTGCGCCATCGGCGACCGCCCCATCGACCTCCACCTCCGCGGCCTCCAAGCCCTGGGCGTCCAGGTCACCCAGTCCGAGGGCGACATCATCGCCAAAGTCCCGGCCGGCGGCCTTGTCGGCACCACCATCTTCCTGGGCGGCAACTTCGGAAGCACCGTCCTGGGCACCGCCAACGTCATGTGCGCCGCCACGCTCGCCAAGGGCACGACCATCATCGAGTCCGCGGCCTGCGAGCCCGAGATTGTCGACCTCGCCAACCTCCTGAACGCCATGGGCGCCAAGGTCCGCGGCGCAGGCTCTCCCCGCCTCATCATCGAGGGCGTCGCAGAACTCTCCGGCACCGACCACACCGTCATCCCCGACCGCATCGAGGCCGGGACGCTCATGATCGCCGCCGCCATCACCAACGGCGACCTCATCCTTGACAACTGCCCGATGGACTCACTGCTCGCCGCGACGTACGCCCTCGAGACGGCCGGCGTGCACGTGACACCCATCGGGCTCCAAGCCACCGCCATGGCCGGCGGCCTCGCCACCGGCACCCAGCGCCACAAGGCCAGCCTGCTCTCGGTCATCACCGGCTCGGCGGACCCCGCCGCGCCTACCGACCGTGACGACCCCATGCGCCGCACCGTCCGCATCACCTGCGAGCGCTTCCTCAAGCCCGTCGAGGTCACAACCCAGCCCCACCCCGGCTTCCCGACCGACCTCCAGGCCCAGCTCGTCGCGCTCCTCACCCTCGCCAACGGCAACAGCGTTGTCACCGAGCGCATCTTCCCCGACCGCTTCCTCCACGTCGCCGAACTCCTCCGCATGGGCGCCAAGATCAACCGCGTCGGCAGCACCGTCGTCATCAACGGCGTCCAGCGCCTCAAGGGCGCACCCGTCATGGCCAGCGACCTCCGCGCCAGCGCTGGCCTCGTCCTCGCCGGCCTCGCCGCCGAAGGCACAACAATCGTCAACCGCGTCTACCACCTGGACCGCGGCTACGAACGCCTCGAAGACCGCCTCCGCGCCCTGGGCGCAAACGTCCAACGCGTGGACGAAAAGGAACTCGCCGGCGCGGCCATGATCGAGGCCTGACCAATCGACCGTCAGGTGCAGCTGGATTGGCGGCTCGCCCGACCCCAAATCCCCCCCTATACTCGCCCCGTCGAGCTCGTAGCTCAGTTGGCTAGAGCGCACCCCTGATAAGGGTGAGGTCGGCAGTTCGACTCTGCCCGGGCTCATTCAAATCCGGCCTCGCCGGAACCAGAGCGGGACGTGCCCCACAGGCATGTCCCGCTTTGCTTTTTTGCTCATCCCCACCGCCCCGCCGCGGCATCCCAATCACCGTCATCGGTTCCCGCGATGACCGCCGCCCCGCCGACTTGTCCGCACGCCGTTTGTCCGCACGTATGATGCCGCCGTGACGCGGGGCCGACCGCACGGTCGGTTTCCGTTCGCCTTCACGCACGCCCGCACGGACCACCCTTCAAGGACCACTCATGCGCATCGACGTCATCGGTCGCAATGTCGAAGTCACCGACGCCATCCGCCAGTACGCCGAGACCAAGGCCGGCAAACTCACGAAGTACTTTGACGGCCTCCAGGCCATCACCGTCACCATCGCCAAGGCCAACGGCCAGCACACCACCGAGTACACCGCCGAAATCGTCCTCGACGTCGTCGGCCACGACGACTTTGTCTCCCACGCCAACGGCAAGGACCCCTACGCCGCCGTAGACATCGTCTGCGAAAAGGGCGAGCGCCACCTCCGCGAGTTCAAGGAAAAACTCCGCAAGCACTGAACGGCGGCGATGCCCTTCACGCCCTTTCGCCCGCAGCCGGCGCAAGGGACGGACTCGACTCAGTACACTCCTTTTCTCTGCTCTTCTTTGTGCCCTTTGTGCCTTTGTGGTTCACTCTGCCCGCCCACCGCACGTGTTCAAGCTCGCCGACATCATCCCCCAGGGCGCCGTGATCGTCCCCCTCGCCGCGACCGACCGCGAGGGCGTCATCCGCGAGATGGTCGCCGCGCTCGCGAAGAACGGCGGCATCCCCGCCGCCCTCGAGGCCGACATCGTCCAGCGCGTCCTCGACCGTGAGAAGAAAGCCTCCACGGGCTTCGGCTGCGGCGTCGCCGTGCCCCACGCCAAGCACACCGCCATCACCCGCATGGCCGCGGCCATCGGCATCTCGCCCCGCGGCCTCGACTTCACAAGCTTGGACCGCCAGCCCGTCTTCAGCGTCTTCCTCCTCGTGAGCCCCGACGACCGCCCCGAAGACCACCTCGCCGCGATGGACGTCATCTTCCGTCACCACGTCAGCAAAGAGTCCTTCCGCCGCGCCCTCCGCGCCACCACCAACGAAGACCAGGTCCGCGCCCTCCTCGCCACCACCGACGACGCCCACCTCCTCGCCTGACCCCCTCCACACCCCCCACCCCACCACCCCACGACCGTGCCCACGTCCACCACCACCGCGACAGTCGTCAACCGCCTCGGGCTCCACGCCCGCCCGGCGATGTCGTTCGTGGACATGGCCGCCACCTTCACCAGCGACGTGCGCGTCAAGAAGGACGACGCCGAAGTCAACGGCAAGTCCATCATGGAAGTCATGATGCTCGCCGCGAGCCAGGGCAGCGTCCTCGAGATCGTCTGCGAAGGCCCCGACGCCGAAAAGGCCGCCGCCGCCCTCAAGGCCCTCGTCGATTCCGGCTTCGACGAAGAGTGAACCCCCACGTTTCCCGCCGCGGAGCGGCGGACGCGTGCCGGTTTACACTCCGCCGATGCCCACCCGCCTCCTCCACTGCGTCTGCGTCGGCACATTGCTCCTCGCGCCCTCCGGTGCCATCGCCGCACGCGCCGCGCACACACCCTGCGCACGTGCCGAGCCCGAAGTCGAACAAGAAATCTCCTTCCTCTTCTCCGCCATGACCCACGCCGTCCTCACCCAGGACTTTGGCGGCTACCTCTCCCATATCGCCACCAGCGACAAGGAGTTCCTCGCCGAGCAGACCTACTTCGCCAAGGACTTCGCGAAGCCCAACAAGGCCACCAGCGAACTCGCCATCACCTTCGACCCCGCCACGCTCGAAGTCGGCGACGGCTCCGCCTTCGCCACCGTCACCTTCACGTGGACGCAAGCCGAAGGCGAAGAAGGCAAGGAGCCCAAGGAGCGCACCGTCACCCTCCCCGCACGCTTCGAGAACGAGAACGGCGCGTGGAAGTACGCCGGCGAAAAGTGGAACAAGCACGAAGCCCCAGGCGTCCTCGTCCTCTTTGACGAAGGCCTCGACGACGCCGCCCACGCCGCGGTCGAAGCTTTCGCCCAGATCCGCGCAGGCGTCGAGAAGGCCTTCGAACTCGACACCACCGACTTCCCACAACGCACCAAAACGATCAAGCTCTACGGCAGCATGAAGCACCTCCAGCTCTCCATCTGCCTCTCCTACGAGGACGGTCTCTCCGGCTGGAACGAGCCCGGCGAGCCCCTCAAGATCCTCCCAGGCCGCGACGCAAAGAGCCCCGACCGCTTCCGCTCGCTCCTCGCCCACGAGTACGGCCACTGCGCCACGTTCGAGCTCGGCCCCACCTCCAACGACATGCCCTGGTGGATACTGGAAGGCGTCGCCGAACTCATGACGGAGCAACTGAGCGACAAGCCCCGCGAACGCATGCAGCGCACCGTCGACCGCTGGTCCAAGTCCGGCGCACTCGCCAACTGGAACGACCTCGCCGACTTCGAGAAAGTCCCCGACAAACTCATGGGCCGCGTCTACACGCAGGGCCACGCGATGCTCGCCTACATCACCGACACCTACACCCCCGCCAAGCGCAACGCCTGGATGCGTGCCCTCTCCCACCACAAGTCGCTCGACGAGGCCACCCGCGAGGCCCTCGGCCTCTCCTTCGCAGACCTTGACGCCCAGTGGCGCGCCTCCCTCCCGCCACGCGAAGAAGAACCCGCTGACGAAGCACCCACCGACAAACCCAACAACGAAACCAACACCAAGGAGGGCACATGACCCCCACCCCCGCCCCCACCCCCACACCCTTCTCTTCCCGCGCCTCACTCACCGAGGCCCACCGCGTTCTCGCCGTCCTCCTCGCCGACCCCGCGCTCATCGCGCAGATCGACACCGCCGCGGCCACCCTCGCGCGCACCATCCGCACCGGCAACAAAGTCCTCGCCATCGGCAACGGCGGCAGCATGTGCGACGCCGCGCACTTCGCCGAGGAATTGACCGGCCGCTTCCGCGCCGACCGCCGCCCCCTCCCCGCCCTCGCGGGCAACGACCCCGGCCACCTCACCTGCACCGCCAACGACTACGGCTTTGAGTTTGTCTTCTCCCGCTGGGTCGAAGCGCTCGGCCAGCCCGGCGACGCCCTCATAATCCTCTCCACCAGCGGCAACTCCCCCAACTGCCTCAAAGCCGCCCACACCGCCAAAGCCAAAGGCCTCCACACCATCGCCCTCCTGGGCAAACAAGGCGGCCAACTCGCGCCCCTCGCACACACCCCCATCATCGCCCCCGGCACCACCAGCGACCGCATCCAGGAACTCCACATGCTCATCCTCCACATCTTCGTGGAAGCGATCGAAGCATCGCTCTGACTCCCTCCCCCCAGGGGGGAGGGCCGGGGAGGGGTTGGCAATCGCGCGGCCACTCTGCACGCCTCGACAGCCATCAACTCGCGAACACAACTCGTTACGCCGAAGGCGTGGCAGTTCATGGCGCGGCGGCCGGGGCGTGGAGCGAGCGAGTCTTCGAGCGAGCGACACCCCGGAAAGCACCCTAAACCCCACCCATCCCGACGGGGTCCTCGTCGCCAAGGACATCCAAACAACCCCTTCCAATCCTTGCGGAACGCGGCACTTCCTCGTATATTGATGCCGTGATCCTGCGCGACTACGACGACTGGGACGACATGTTCACCGGCGGCGCCACAAACGCCAAAGCCCCTGTGGACTTGAACGGCGATGGCCTGTTCCCCGACACGACAGACTACGACCTCTTCCTCGCGTCCTACCACAGCACGACCGGCATGCGCGGCGGGTACAACAAGCTCGGTGCGACCATCGCGTCCAGCGTGGTGATCTCCCCTCAGAACCGCATCGGGTACGCCGGCTACCAGTGGGACCCGGCCATCAAGCAGTACCACGTCCGGCACCGCGTCTACAACGCCGAAGTGGGACGGTGGTTAACGAGAGATCCGAAGGGCTATGTCGATGGCCCACAGCTTTGTTCCTACGTCGCAGCATCCCCACTGCGACACGCGGACCCTGATGGAACAACAATTACTGATAAATTGCCCGGCAAGTGGGTTCCTGAACCCGAGCCAAGTTCTCCGTTCAAGATTTGGCTGATTGATACATCACCGAATATTATTATAAAAACTGACCCTAGTTTGCCCGCTCCTGCTCCATTCCCCGCGCTTCCGGGAAGCGGCAGTGGTGTGTGCATGCCGTCAGACTTGACGGCTTGTGGAGTATACGGTACAGCCAATCCGTTCCCGGACTGGGCAGGATGCTTCTCCTATCCATCTAATTACACACGTTAATTTTTTAATATCAGGTGCTTCTGCTTATGTGCTGGGCACTCGATGTGGGCGCAGACTGCTCGAAGTTGTTTGCAATGTGCATATGCCAACATCTGCGGTGGAGGAGCCGCACATGAATACTGCTATCTCAACGCGTTTGGTCAGCCACCGATAGACACTCTAGCAGCGTGCTACGCCACGTGCGTAGTGATGGCATGACCAGTCGCCGCCTAGTCGCGACCTGTTCGGCCGGATTCGTGTTGACCGCCGGTAATGTCGCGTGCTTACAGCACTCGATGGCGATCTATGCAAGCTGGTTTCTTGGCATAATATCGGCTTGGATTGCTCTTGCGACAATGGCGGGAATCGCAATGTCACTTATTGCCGCAACGTCTTGGAAATGTTCACGGAACTCTACTTCGCTATCGCTGGCATATATTCTGGCATGTGTTTTCAGCACAGTTGTACATGCATCGGCCTACTATGCTAGGCCTATCGCGTCTCTGTTCTTTGCGACACCTCCATTCCCATACGCTTGGCTGCTTCCGGTTGCCCTAGTGCCATATTCTGTGGTCGTGCCATTACACTGTGTTTTCATGGTGAATCAGTACAGGCTTAGAGTTCGACATTGTTGTCTTTATTGCAGGTATTCTTTGGAGGGTTTGTCACAACACAGTGGCTTACCTGTTCGATGCCCAGAATGTGGGAGAATCGCGACATCTGGCCGTGGGTCATGAATAGCTGAGCGGACGTCTGGGTCCAATATTCAATCGGTCGGCAGGTGGCCCGAACCATTGTCCCCGTCCTGGCCAAATGGCGGGTGACACCGAGATCACCCCTGAACGTGCCACCAAGATCGGCCCTGCGATCTTGGTGCTTCCGCGCGGCGATTGAACGCCGTACCCACGCCCACACCCTCCGCTCCCCGCCCCCGGATCGCACGACCGTTGCGAGTGGTGGAGCAACGCCACCCTGGGCGTTGCGCAACCACTCGAAAAGTCCCCCGCGCAGCGCTTCCTCGCGATGCGGCCTCCGCATCGCCACGGCGAAGCCGTCGAACACCGCCCACCCCACACCCGTGCTCCCCACATCACCACCATCCCATGCGTCCCATTGGTCCTCTCCGTCCCATCCGCCCCCTCCACCCACCCCCAAAACACCACCCCCCAACGACTTACACGATACCAAACAAAATCCTATTGACAACGCGTACTCATGCCGTACATTATCCGTACTCACATGGTCGCCGCACCCCTCTCAACCCCCTCTTCCCCGCCCTCGCTGGACCGCTCCCGCCTGGCCGACCTCCTCACGTCCCCATCCCTTTCCCTGAGTGAAATCGCTACCGAACTCGGCGTTCTCTTCTCTGACCTCTTCACCTTCCTCATCTCCCCCGAAGGCGAAGCCTTCGTGCACTCCCTCACCACCCTCCACACCCAGCGCGCACGGCTGGCCGCGAGCGCACTGATCCCCAAGGTCATCTCCACCCTCAAGCACACCCTCGACCACCACGAATCCCACGTCAAAGCCAGCACCGCCACCGACCGCCACCACGACAACGCCCGAAAGTCCTGCACCCTCCTCCTCCGACTCTCTTCCAATAGCATGGGCCTCCGGCCCATGAAGTGTGCCACGGGCCCCCGGCCCGTGCCCCCCACACCTTCTTCACCTGCTCACCTCCGCACCTCTTCACCTGTTCCTTCTCCGCACTCCCCTGCGCCCCCGGTGTTCAATCCCTCTTCTCCTCCTCCGCGTCCCTCCGCGTCCTCCGCGTACGGCTCTTTTGCCTCTTCCTCTCCGCGCACCTCCGCTCCCCCTCCGCCCCTCCGCGATCTGCCTTCTTCCGCCCCCCTTCCCGCCCTCTTTCCCGCAACCCCGCCCCCGAGCGAGCCGAACCTCCGCATACAACCATCCGATTCCCCCTACGGAGTTGATTATGCGGACGTTCCTCGTCGCGGGTCTATCCCTCTCCCTCGCCACCCTGGCCCATGCCCAGCAGCAGAATCCGCCACAGAATCAGGCTGCGCAGGCCCAAGCGGTGGCCCAGTTCGGCGAGCAGCACTGGACCATCCTCCCCGCCTTCCCGGCCCAGGTCTCAGCCGGCCGCGAGTGGGTCCGCCCCACCACCTTCAAGGCGCTGCAGCTCAACCTCCCCGCGCTCCGCCAGACGCTCGCCGCCGCGCCGCTTGAGTTCAGCGCGCGCCAGCGCCCCATCGTCGCGATCCCCAACCCCACCGGCGACTTCTCCTACTTCGAGATCGCCGAAAGCCCCGTGGTCCACCCTGATCTCGCCGCGTGGATGGCCGCGCAGGGCGCGGAGGTCCGCACGTTCGTTGGGCAAGGGCTGGACGACCCCACCGCCACCATCCGCCTCGACTACACCCCGCAGGGCTTCCACGCCCAGGTGCTGGGCGACGGCGGCGCATGGGCCATCGACCCCTACACCTTCGGCGACACCACGCACTACTCCGTCTTCACGCTTCCCGATCTCGCCGCGCGAGAATCCTGGGTCTGCCACAACGGCCCCGACAACGCCCCGCCCGAACCCGAGAACCCCTTCACCGACCGCGCCACCGGCACCACCCTCCGCAGCTACGACATCGCCGTCGCCGCCGTCCCCTCCTACACCAACTTCCACGGCGGCTCCGTCACGGGCGCGCAGGCCGCGATCGTCACCACCATCAACCGCGTGAACCAGATCTACGAGCGCGACTTCTGCGCGCGCTTCATCATCGTCGCCAACAACCAGAACCTCATCTACACCAACGCCAACCCCGGCCCCTACACCGACGGCAACCTCAGCACCATGCTGGGCCAGAACCAGTCCAACATCAACACCGTCATCGGCTCCGCCAACTACGACATCGGCCACGTCTTCTCCGGCCAGGGCCTGGGCGGCCTCGCCTTCCGCCCGTCTATCTGCAGTTCCACCAACAAGGCCCGCGGCGGCACCGGCCTCTCCAGCCCCACCGGCGACTTCTTCAACGTCAAGTACGTGGGCCACGAGATCGGCCACCAGTGCAACGCCAACCACTCCTTCAACGCCGGCGACGCCGGAACCTGTGAAAGCAACCGCGCCTCCAGCGCCGCCTACGAGCCCGGCAGCGGCAGCACCATCATGAGCTACCAGGGCCTCTGCGGCAGCGCCAACAACCTGACCAACTGGGACACGATGTTCAACCAGGGTGCCTACGCCAACGTCGATTCCTACATCAACGGCACCGGCAACTGCGGCACCAACACCGCAACCGGCAACACGCTCCCCACCATCACCGCCGTCTCCGCCTTCTCCATCCCCATCGGCACCGCCTTCACCGTGAGCACCACCGCGACCGACCCCGATGGCGACGCACTCACGTACTCCTGGGAGCAGCGCAACCTGGGCGCGGCCCAGCCCGAGACCGGCACCGGCAGCGAGGACAACGGCGCAAGCCCCCTCTTCCGCGTCTTTGCCCCCACCACCAGCAACGCCCGCACGTTCCCGCGCTACGAGGACGTGCTCGACGGCTCGCTCATCATCGGCGAGCAGTACCCCGCCGTCGGCCGCACGCTCACGCTCCGCCTCCTCGTGCGCGACAACCGCGCGGGCGGCGGCGCGGTCCGCACCGCCGACGTCAACTGCACCGTCGTCGGCTCCGCCGGCCCCTTCCGCATCAACGTCCTCAACACCGCCGGCACCGTCGCGGGCCCCGGCGCCTTCAACCTCACGTGGGACGTCGCCAACACCAACGCCGCCCCGATCAACACCTCCACCGTCCGCATCCTCCTCTCCCTGGACGGCGGCCTCACCTGGCCCACCGTCCTCGCCGCGTCCACGCCCAACGACGGCAGCCACTCCATCACCCTCCCGCCCATCATCACCACCAACGCCCGTCTGCGGATCGAGCCCACCAACAGCCTCTACTTTGACGTCACCGACGCCAGCTTCACCATCGCCTGCCCCGAAGTGCCCAGCGTGCAGGCCACCGACAGCACCCTCTGCGACCGTGTCGCCGTCACCTGGGGCTCCGTCTCCGGCGCGGCCAGCTACCGCGTCCTCCGCGGCACAACCTCCGACGTCGCCGCGGCCACGCAGATCGCGTCCGCCGTCGTCGCGCTCTCGTACCAGGACCTGACCGCAGTCCCCGGCGTCCAGTACCGCTACTGGGTCCGCACCAACAGCGGCGTCTGCGCAACCGGCGGCCCCGCCGGCGCGGGCGACCCCGGCCGCCGCGTCGCCGCGACCGCCATCACCACCGACCCCGCCGACCAGACCGTCGCCGAGAGCGCGACCGCAACCTTCACCGTCACCGCCGACGGCGAATCGCTCTTCTATCACTGGCAGCGCAACGGCACCGACCTGCCGACCGACCCGCGCATCACCGGCGCGGATGCCGCGTCACTCACCATCACCGGCGCAACGCCCGCCGACGCCGGTGACTACACCTGCATCGTCACCGGCGCGTGCGGCGCACCCATCACGAGCGCACCCGCAACCCTCACCGTCTCCGGCGGCCCCTTCTGCGACACGATCGACTTCAACGGCGACGGCCTCTACCCCGACACCGCCGACATCGACGACTTTCTGAGCGTCTTCAGCGGCGGCGGCTGCAGCACCGGCACCTGCGGCGATACCGACTTCAACAACGACGGCCTCTTCCCCGACACCCTCGACATCGACAGCCTGCTCAGCGTCTTCAGCGGCGGCCCCTGCCTGTGAACCACCGGGGCCTCTGAATCACCGGGGCGGGAGCATCCTGCTCCCGCCCGCGTCCACGATCATCCCTGTCGCCACCACCGCCGCGACTTCCACGCGCATCGTGTGCACGCCGAAGGAGCACACCTTCGCGCCCACATCGCGCGCGAGCGCCACTTCCTCCGGCGTCAGCCCGCCCTCGGGCCCCACCACCAGCGTCACCTCACCCGCGCCACTCGCCGCATACCTCCCGCCCGATGCGTCCGCGAGCACCACCTCGCCGCGCGCCCCGCGGAGCGCCTCCGCAAAGTCCACCTTCTCGCCCACGTCCAACAGCCACGCCCGACCGCACTGCTTGAGCGACTCCTCGCACACGCGCCGCAGCCGATCAATCTTCCCCTCGCGCGGATCGACGACGCTCCGCGTGCTCACGAGCGCGGCCCACGAAGCCGCGCCCACCTGGCTCAGCCCGTCGATCATCTGCTCCAGCCGGTCCCCCTTCGGCACGCCCGCCAGCACCCGCACAGCCGGCACCCGCCGCGCCTCCAGCCGTGACGCCCCCGCGCGCACGTCCACTACCCACTCCCCACGCTCCTTCCGCACGGTCGCCACGACACCCTCCACCACCAGCCCGCGCCCGTTGAGCACGCGCACGGCATCACCCGCCTCCATCCGCTTCACCCGCGCCGCGTGGTGCGCCTCGTCCCCGCCGATCGTCACCACCGGGACCGGACCATCGAGCTGGGGCTGGTAGAACAGGTGCATGGGACCTCGGGGTGCGAACGTGTGGTTTATTCCGCCTGCGCCGGCGCGGCCGGGGGCCCGCCTCCAGTCACCGGCGTCACAGGTCGATGCTTGCCCCTGAGCGTACCGCGCAAGGATGCGCGGTGCTTACGACCCGGCCCGCCCGCGGAAGGAACTGCGTTGACGACCCCGGCCCCAAACCCCACGGCCCCCCCCGCCCCGGACCCCGAACTCGAGGCCCTGCAGCGCGAAGTCGCCGAGATCATGGCCGAGCCTGAGAACGCGACCGACGTCGTGCAGGACGTGCAGCAGGCGCTGACCAAACTCGACACAGCCGCGGCCGAACTCGCCCAGCATGTCTCGCAAAGCCCGCCCGCCGCCGAAGAACCCGCGCCGACCGACGCCACCGTGTCGGCGGAAGACACGCGCGCTCTCCACTCGATCCTCGCGGAGAGCGAGCCCGCGTCCGAGACCGCCGCGCCGGACCCGGAACTCCAGACCCTGCTGACCACCGTGACGGAATCCATCAGGATGGAAGCCGCGGTGCGGCCACCGGTCGACCGGACACCGCCCGGGGCAACGGCGCCCCCACCGGCACCGATGCCCGAGTCGATCACAGATGTCGACGCTCAGGTTGCGGCAGAGGCCGAGCAGGCGATGCTCCACGATGAGCCGCGCGCGCCCGCCGCCGATCCCGGACCCGGTGTGCAGCCCGTTGCGCCAGCAGCCGCGGCCCTGGCCGTGGTTCCGCAGACGCCGAAGCCGGAACCCAAGCCCGAACCCAAGCCCCAATCAAGGGCAGAGCCCAAGCCGGTTGTGGAACAGAAGCCACCGACGCCCGGCTTCTTCCGCACGAAAGTCGAAGAGCCGCTGCTCCGCGCCATCGGTGCGGCATCCAAGCCGCTGGCTGGCAAGCCCGCGCTCATCCAGGCCAGCGGGCTGATCGCCATTCACACGCTCGTGCTGGGCGCGGGGCTGTGGGTGTACACGCTCTACTTCCGACCCGCCCACGCCACGCCACTGGACCACCACACGTTCGACTTCGCGCACTCGGGCCTCCCGCAGCCCGACCACGAGCCCGGCGCTGCGGCGCACGGCGCGCCCAAGGACGACCACGCCGCGCCCGCCGACGGGCACGGCGAAAAAAAGAAGGATGACGCCCCCGCCGCCAAGAAGGACGACGGGCACGGGGCCGCCGCCAAGCCCGCGGAGCCCAAGAAGTCGATCATCGCCTCTTCTGGCGACAAGTACGTCGTCAATGAGAAGCTCAACCGCAAGCCCGGCGACGACAAGGCCAAGAACGACAAGGCCAAGAAAGCCTCGGGCGGGGGCGGGGGCCACTAGGGCAGGCCCCGGGTCAATGGGTGGGATGGGGACCGAGAATCCCAGTGAAAATCGGGGTCGCAGGGGCGTCACAAACGCCTCCGAGAACGTACATTGAAGTGACAATCGCCCCTCCCGGCCCGGCGGATCGATAGAAGGAGGGTCGCGGTGGGTTTGTGAAGGGCTGATCATGCCGGAGAGCGAGGTCCCCCAGCACGGTGCACCCGGCCCCACACCTGATGGGGCGGCGCCGGGGTTGCGTGCGCTGGAGCGGGCCCTCACCAACCTGCGGCACGCCATCCGCGTGCACCTGTTCGTGCAGCGCGGGGCGGCGATCGCGGCGTGGGCGGTGGGGAGCGGCGTGCTCGTGGGCGTGCTCGACTACTTCCTGCGGATGCCCGGGCCGCTGCGGATTGTCCTCTGGCTCATCGGCGCGGTGACGGTGCTGCTGGCGGTGCGGCGGAACATCGGGCCGCTCACGAAGTTCCAGCCGGCGCTCACGGACCTTGCGCTGCGCGTGGAGGAGTCGGACACTGGGAAGAAGAACAACTGGCGCGGGCTGCTCGCGAGCGGGCTGGAGCTTGGGCGTCGCGGCCCGACCGGGCCGGAGCTCGAGAACCAGTTGGCGTCGTCGGCTGCGCAGCTTGCCGCGTCGCGGTTCCTCGCGGGCGGCCTGAGCATCCCGGGGCTCCTGGACAACACGCGCCTGCGCAGCGCGCTCACCAAGTGCGTGGTCGTGCTGGGCATCATCGCGGCGATTGGCCTCTGGCAGCCCACGCTCATGCGGATCGGCACGCAGCGTGTGGTCTTCCCGTGGCTGGACACGCAGTGGCCCAAGCGCACGGGCGTGGTCGCGGCGGAAACCCCCGCAGCGCACCCGCTGGGAACGGTGTTCCCGCTGCGGGCGCTGCTCACGCGGTCCAGCCGCGCGGCGAGCGAAACGCGCGTGGTTGTGCACTACCGCGTGACGGCGAACGGGACGGCGAGCGAGGAGCAGCGCGCACTGCTGACGCCGCAGGGGCGGCGGGCGCAGACCACGGACATTGCGACGCTGGGCGCGCCGACGGTGCAGGGCGATCTGTTCGAGCAGTTGCTCGACACGCAGCGCCTGACTGATCTGGCGTCGGCCTCCGGCGTTGCGACGGGCGAGTTTGACCTTGAGTTCTGGTTTGAAACAAGCGACGACCAGACCGACCCGGTGCGCGTGCGGATGGTGGAGCCGCCGCGCGTTGCCAGTGCCAGCGTGACGGTAACGCCGCCCGCGTACGCGCAGGCGTTTGCCGCGGGTGCCGGGCTGCTGACGGGGGAACGCTCGGCGGGCGATGGACTGAGCGAGCAGGCGACGGTCGGGCCGATCCTTGCGGGCTCCAAGGTTGAAGTGCGGTTCACGCTGAGCAAGGACGTGCCGGTGCCCGCGCCGGAGGATGACATCGCGGCCCGCGCATGGCTGGAGCGCGTCGCGCCGGCGCTCGCGGAGACGCCAGGTGCCATGGTGCAACTGGCCTCGCGCGAGGTGCGCGTGACGTTCGACGCGGCGCAGAGCGTCCGCGCGGGCGTGACGCTCACGGACGCGTACGGCATCGCGAGCAGGGACCCCGCTGTCTACCGCTTTGATGTGGTCGAGGACCGCGCCGCGGGCGCGCTGGTCGTGGAGCCGGCGCAGGATGAGAGCGTGCTGGCGACGGCGGTGATCCCGGCGGTGGGCGAGGGGCGTGACGACCTGGGTGTGGCGTGGGTGTCGCTGCGGTCGCAGGTGGCGCGCGTGGACCCGACGAGCACGGGCGCAGCGCCCGAGCCCGCGGGCGACCCGGTGGAGGTTGCTCGCACGACCGCGGTAGAGGCAACGAACGGCACGGCCGACGCGGCATCGACGCGTGCGGAAGCATCCCTGGACCTTGCGGAACTCACGCTGAAGGCGGGCGATGAGGTATGGCTGACAGCGGAAGTGGCCGATGTGCTGGCCGCGAACGCGGGCGGGCGCGGGCCGGTGGTATCGGGCGTGCGTCGGCTGCGGATCATCAGCGAGAGCGAGCTTGTGGAGCAGTTCCGTGGTGAACTCGCGAGCCTGCGGGACGCGGCACGGCAGATGGAGGTGGAACAATCGGGCCTCATCGAGCAGCGGGCCGAGAGCGCGTCGAACGCGGACCGTGAAGCAGCCGAGCAGCAGGCCGGGCAGCAGTCGCAGAAGCAGCAGTCGATCGCGCAGCGGCTGGCACCCTTCCAGAAGAGCCTGGAGCGGCTGAGCGGGCGTGCGCAGCGGAACAACCTGGCGGACGAATCGCTGAAGGGCCTGCTGGAAGTCGCGAAGGAATCAGCGGACGCAGCGCAGCAGGCGGCGTCGCAGGCCTCGCAGGCGCTCGCGGAAGATGCGAAGGGACCGCAGGCCGACCGCCGCCAGCAGATCGCGCAGGAAGTCGCGGAGCAGCAGGCGACGGCGGCGCAGGAGCTCTCGGGCCTCGCGGAAATGCTGAGCCAAGGCGAGGACCAGTGGGCGGTGCGGCGGAGCCTGGAGAAGCTGCTGACCGAGCAGCGGCAGTTGCGTGCGCAAACGGCCGCGGCGGGTGAATCGACGCAGGGGCAGGACACCAAGAGCCTGACGCGCGAGCAGCGCGAAGATCTGGAGCGACTGGCGCGCAAGCAGCAGGAGCTTTCGCAGCAGGCGGCGCAGGCGCTGGACACACTGGAAGAGCGGGCGCAGCAGATGCAGGAGGCGGACGCGGCGCAGGCGTCGGCGATGCAGCAGGCAGCGTCGCGGGCGCGGCAGAAGCAGCTTGTGCAGAAGCAGAGCACGGCGAGCCAGAGCCTGCGGCAGAACCAGACCGGACAGGCCCAGCAGCAGCAGAAGCAGGCGGAGGAGGCGATCGAGGAAGCACTCGAGAACCTCGACAAGGCCCAGCAGCAGCAGGACGAGAAGCTGCGGCGCGTGCTGGCCGACATCACCGAATCACTCCAGCAGTTGGTCGCCCAGCAGGGCTCGGAGTTGGTGCGCTTGGCGAAGGCCATGGGCGGCGAGGAGCATCCGGGGCTGGACCGCGGCATGATGCTGGTGCACCAGAACACGCTCGGCGTGCTGAAGAAGGTGCGGGACGAGGTGAAGCAGCCGGGCCCTCTGCCGTCGCTGCTGGACGGGGCGCAGCAGGCGCAGTCGTCGGCGGTGTCGGTGCTGCGGCAGGACCCCCGCGACCTGGCGGACGCGGACGAGATGGAGCGGCTGAGCTTGTCTCGCCTCAAGGAAGCGCTGGCGGAGGCGGAGAAGCAGTCGGAGGACGCGGACGAGAAGGCTCGCGACCAGGCCCGCAAGGAACTGCGGAAGGCGTACCGCGAACTGCTTGAACTTCAGGTGGCGCTCAAGGCCGAGACCGACCCGCTCATTCAGAGCGACACGGGGCGTCGCACGCGGCAGGCGTTGCGTGAACTTGCGCGGCGGCAGGACGAGCTGCGGGCGCGCATGGGCGAGGTACGGAGCGCTTCGGACGCGCTGGCAGAGGCCAAAGTCTTTGACTACGCGCACACGCGGTACGAAAAGGTGACGGTGGAGGCGAACAAGGACCTCTCGGCGGGCAACGGCACGCGTGCGGCGCAGCGGCACCAGGCCGCGGCGGTGGCGATTCTGCAGAGCCTGGTCGAGGCGCTCAAGGAAGAGAAGCCCAAGGACGACGACCTCGAGGATGACGAGGCCGGCGGTGGCGGCGGAGGTGGTGGCGGCGGCGGCAAGCCCGCGACGCTGCCGCCGCTGACGGAGCTCGTGCTGCTGCGGGGCATGCAGGCGGAGGCCGCGGCACGGACGCGGGCGCTCGCGGACCAGGGCGCGGACTCGGGCGAGATGACCGAGGTGACGGCGCTGCAGGAAGAGCTGTCGAAGCAGGGGCGCGACCTGCTGGACCGGATGCAGAAGCAGCCGGGCGTTTCACCGCCGACCACGCCCACGGTGAAGCCGGGCGAGCCAGCCGAGAAGTCGGGCGAGCAGCCGGGTGAGCAGCCGGTGGATTCCAAGCCAGAGGGCTCGCCGAAGCCGGCCGAGAGCACGGACGATAAGCCGGCGGAACAGAACCCGACGCCGCCCAGGAGCGAAGATGATGGGGGCACGCAGTGAAACGAACGACGACCATTCTGGGTGTGCTTGCGGCGTGCGGCCTTGCGCTGAGCGCTAGCGCGCAGACGCCGGCGGAGACCAAGCCCGCGCAGCCGGAGGCGAAGCCCGCGTCCCCCGCCCCCACTCCTACGCCTGTGCCGACGCCCGCTGCGCAGCCGACGCTCGATGACCTGCTGGGGATCACGAAGCCCAAGCCCGCGGAGCCGACGACACCCCCTGCGACGCCGCCAGCGACTGAGGGCAACGCGCAGCCGGGTCCGTGGCAGCCGGTGGACCCGACGCGCGCGGACCTGGAGCGCAAGCTCAACGACCCCAATGTGGCCGAGGACTTCGTGCAGGCGGTGACACTGATGAAGGAAACCTCGGACCGCCTGACGCGCGCGAGCGACGTGGGGCTCGAGACGCAGCGCCTGCAGCAGGAGGTGCTGCTGCGGCTGGACAAGCTGATCGACGAGGCGAAGAACCAGTCCAAGTCCAAGAAGAGCAAGAGCAAGTCGAGCTCGAAGCAGGAGCAGGACCAGCAGCAGAACCAGGAGCAGGAACAGTCGAGCCAGCAGAGCAAGCCGCAGCAGGGCAACCAGCAGGCCGCGGGGAGCGCGCAGGGCGGGAACGTGCCCAGGCAGAACGCGCAGCTCAAGGCCGCGCCGGCCGGGGCTTCGGCGTCGTGGGGCGACCTGCCGCCGCACGTGCGTGATGCGCTCATGCAGGGGTTCTCCGACTCGTTCAGCCCGACCTACGAGCAGATGACGCAGGAGTACTACAAGCGGCTCGCGGAGCAGAAGCCATCGGGCGTCGCGCCGCCCACTCCGAACCCGCCGGTTCCCGCTCCGGCTCCTGTGCCCAACCCCGGAGGGGGCAACTGATGGGGCCGCATGTGTTCGCGATTGCGTACGCACTGTCTCAGCAGCCTGCCGACGCGGACGGTGTGCAGGGCGATGTGCGCAGTGGCATCTTCGCGCCCGCGACCGATGTGCACGTCATCGGCGCATGGCCGGGTCCGCTTTCCAACGCGGACTGGGATGCGCTGCTGCAAGAGGGCGCGCCGCAGGGGCCCGCGGTCGCGGATGAGCCCGTGGCGAACGAGCGGTCGGCGGCGAACAACCCGCTGGAGCGGGAGATGACGCCGGAACTGGACCGCGCGGTGACGCGCGGGCTCGCGCGGCTGGCGCAGATGCAGAATGCGGACGGGTCGTGGGGCGAGCCCAACTTCGGGCGCTCGGTGGCGGTCACGAGCCTGGCGTGCCTGGCGTTCATGGCGGACGGCAACCTGCCGGGGCGCGGCGTCTACGGCGAGAACGTGACGAAGGGGCTTGAGTACGTGCTCACGACGGCGGGTGAGAGCGGGCTCTTCGCGAGCGACACGGCCAACAGCCCGATGTACGGGCACGGCTTTGCGACGCTGTTTGTCGGCGAGGTCTACGGCATGACGCAGGGCGGCGGCGACACCGACCTGTCGGACCGCACGCACCGTGCGCTGGTGCGGAGCGTGCGTCTCATTGAGAGCACGCAGAACAAGGAGGGCGGGTGGCGGTACAACCCCGTGCCCTTTGACGCCGACACGAGCGTGACGATCGCGCAGATCATGGGGCTGCGGAGCGCCCGCAACGCGGGGCTCGAGGTAAGCAAGGACGTGATCGACCGCGCGGTGGAGTATGTGCGGAGCTGCCAGAACCCCGACGGGGGGTTCCGCTACCAGGGGCAGCCGGGGCCCAGCGCGTGGCCGCGGTCGGCGGCGAGCGTGGCGAGCCTGCAGTACGCGGGCATTTACGAGGACCGCGCGATCAAGGACGGGCTGGAGTACATCGGGCGCGTGACGAACCCCGGGATGATGGACGCGCAGCAGATCCACTACTTTTACGGGCACTACTACACGGTGCAGGCGTGCTTTCTGGCGGGCGGGGACTCGTGGGCGGCGTGGTGGCCCCGGGTGCGGCGGGAACTGCTGGCGAGCCAGCAGGCCAACGGCGGGTGGGAGGACCCGTCGGTCGGGCGAGAATATGGGACGGCGATGGGGCTGATTGTGCTTCAAATGCCGAAGCGGTACTTGCCAATCTTCCAGAAGTAACCGACATTTATGGATGGCCTTTCTGGATGCGGAGTCGGGCCCGAGCGCGTGGGGCCCGGCCGGCATCACAGTTGGTATGGCGGCTCAAGGAGGTTGATCGTGCGTTGCGTGTCGCGGGCTGGTGCGTGCGGGTGCATGGTGCTCCTTGCGGGGGGCGTCGTGGCGGCGCCGCAGCAGTCTGACGAGCCTGTGCTGCGCCGGGTGCTGGTGACGGCGGGCCTGCAGCAGCGGACGGTGAACGTGGTGTCGATCTCCGAGCAGGAACTGACGGCGCGCGACGCGGCGAGCGGCGCGACCGTGCGGGTGCCGCTGAGCAATGTGCGCGCGCTGCTGCCGGTGATGGTGCCGCTGGGGGGCATCGGCAACGCCGGGTCTCGGCGCGGCGATGCGTTGGGCCGGCGGCTGACGTCCGACGAGCCTGCGGTGCTGGTGACGACCGATGGGCAGCAGCTGCCCGGGCGGCCGGAACTGGGCACGCGGGTTACTTCATCTGATCAGTTGCCGTGGGTGAGCGACGTGCTGGGCACGGTGCTGATGCCGCTGGAGGATGTGCAGCGGCTGCTGGGGCGCGCGAGCACGCCGGTGCGGAGCGCGGGGACAGCGGACCGGGTGTACCTGCGCAACGCCGACGTCATCGAGGGATTTGTCGAGCTGGTGCCCGAAGCGCCGGGGCAGTCGATCACGCTGAGCGTGGACACGGGCGGGGACCGGCCAGCGCGCATCGAGTGGTCTGCTGTGGACAGCGTCGAGTTCGCGGCTTCGCCGCAGGCGGCACGCGGGCCGTGGGTGTGGCTGAGCAACGGCTCATCGCTCGCGGCGAGCGCGGTGTCGGTCTCGCCGCAGGGGCAGATGGTGATCGGGTGGCCGCGGGTCGCGGCGGAGCCGTCGCTGCCGGCGGCGAGCCTGTGGGCGTTTGTGCCCGCGCGGGAGCACATCGACGCGTTGGCGGCGCGGCCGCTGGTGGGCGTGTCGCCGGAGGGTGACCGCAAGTACGCACAGCAGCCGCGTGCGGCGGATGCGCCGGCGGCGCTGGGGGCCCAGGACATCGAGGTGAGTGGTCCCGTGACGGCGGTGTGGGACCTGGGCGCGGGTGCGCTGCGGTTGTCTGGCGTTGTGGAGATGGCGCCGAGCGACCGCGTGTGGGGTGACTGCACAGTGACGCTGGAGGACGTGGCGAGCGGGAGCGATGGGGCGCTGACCGCGGAGGGGCGAGAGCTATGGACCGCGCGGATCAACGGGGACTCGCCCAGCGCGGCGTTCCTGGTGGACTTGCCGCCGGCGGACGACCCGCGGACGCCGCGGACGCCGCGGCGGCTGCGTGTGCGCGTGGGCGAGGGCGCGAACGGGCCGGTGCAGGACCGGGTGTGGCTGCGGCGCGTGCTGATCGAGCGGTGATGCGTGCCCATGAAAAAACCCGGGCGGTTGGCCCGGGTTTGTATGGCTGATCGCTGAGAAAACTCAGTTGGGCTTGGTGGGTTCCGCGGCCGGGGCCTCGGCGGGCTTCTCAGCGGCGGGTGTTTCCGCGGCCGCGGGCGCGTTCTTGGCCTGCTCCATGGCGTTGGTCGTTGCGGTGACGACATCGGAGGCAGGGAGGATCATGCCGAACTCGCTGCCGCGCATGATCTGGCGGTTCTGCATCTCGTCCATTTCGGGCAGGATGTAGGTGCTGATGCCGACGACCTTGCCGGCGCCGCTGTAGACCGGGACGGCGAGCTCGCCACCGGCAAGGCCGATGGAGGGGATGACGAGGGTGCGGGGCTTGGTCACGACGGCGCCGACGCGGCCTTCCGACACGGTGGTGGCGAGGCCGAAGAACTTGCCCATCTTCTGGACGCTCATGAGGGCGTCGCCGACGGCGACCTGGGCGCTGTCGCTGAAGTCCACGAAGGCGTAGGGCGTGCTGGGGGCGGTGTCGACCTTGATCCAGGCGAGGCCCAGCTCGGTGTCGCGGGCGATGAACTTGGCGTCGACGCCGGTGGTGTCTTCACCCACGAGGACCTTGATGTCGGTGGGCGTGGAGGTGCCGCCGAAGGGGCCGCCGCCGAACGCGAAGTTGGAGGAGAGAACCAGCCCATCACCGGAGATGAGGACGCCGGTGGCTTCGGACTCTTCCTCGCCCTCGGCGCTCTTCAGGATGAACTTGATCGTGACGAGCGTGTTGCCGCGGGTCTCGGCGAGCTGCTTGAACGTGACCTGCTCGGCGGCGACGGGAGCGGGGACGGGTGCCGCGGCGATGGACGCGAGGGCGAGGCCAACGCAGGCGAGCAGAACAGCGGGGCGGGCGAAGCGGGTCATGCAGAACTCCAGGGGATGCGGGGGCCCGCGGGTGGGCCGGAAGGGGAGCATAGCGTGCCCCGCGCGTGAAAACCCGCGCTGCGGAGCGCGGGCTGGAGCGCAAAAACAGGCTGTCACGCGGGTTACGTCGCGGGGGCTGCCTGGTCGGGGCTCACTTGCCGGGTTCGGCGGGCTTGGCCGCGTCGGGGGTGGCGGCGGTCGTGGGCTTCCACTGGGGCTCGGCGAACTTGAACTGGGTGCGTGTGCCGCGGAGGATGAAGAAGGCGACGCGTTCGGGCTGCTGCTTGGCGATCTCGTCCATGGCCTTGCGGTAGCTGGCGAGGTCAGTGATCGGGGTGTTGTTGATCTTCTGGATGAGGTCGCCCTCGGCGATGCCTGCGAGGCCGGCCCAGCCCGCGCGCTCGCTGCTGGCGACGACGACGCCCTGGGTGTCTTCGGTCCAGCGGTTGTCGTCCAGGTCAAAGAAGGTGAGCTCGCGGACGGTGAGCTCGAAGTCGCGGTTGGTGTCGCGGAGGGCTTCCTCCTGCGTGATGCGGGTGCGCTCGAGGGAGACCTCGATGTCGGTGGGCTGCTTGTCGCGCAGCACCTTGAGCGTGGCCTTGCCGGTGATGGCGAGCTGGCGGATCTGGCGCTGGAGCATGCCGGCGTCCTGCATGCCGCGGGGGGCGAGGGGCTTGTCGTTCAGCGCGATGATGATGTCGCCCTGCTTGAGGCCGGAGTCGGCGGCGACGGTGCGGGGGTAGACGCGGGTGATGCGGAAGCCGGTCTGCTCCTCGGGCAGCGCGAGCTGCTTGGAGAGGGGCCTGAGCACGGGCTGGGTGGCGATGCCGATCCAGGCCTTGGGGAGTTCACGGGGCGGGTCGTCGGGCTTGTCGGGGCGGGGCTTGATGAGGGTGAGGTTGTTCTTGCCGTTGCGGTCGTACTCGATCGTGACGTACTCGGGGATAGGTTCCTTGGTTGTGATGGTCTTGTACGCGGCGAGGGCCTCGTCGATCGTCTTGATGGGCGTGCCGTCGATGGACTTGATGATGTCGCCCCAGTTGAGGGCGGGCTCGGCGATCTGGCTCGGGCCGCCGCTGCGGACGCCGATGCAGAGGACGCCCTCGGTGCTGCTGAGGTTCCGGTTGCGGGCCATCTTGGGGGTGATCTCGCTGACGGACATGCCGAACATGCGGAGGCTGGTCTCTTTGCCGCGTTCCTTCAGGAGCTTCTCGGTGGTGACGGTGACGGACCCGGAGGTGCCGTCGCGCATGTAGGCGAGCTCGACGCTGGTGCCGACGGGCATGTCGGCGATCCTGCGGAGGACCAAGGGGATTTCCTCGGGGAAGCGTGCGGAGATGGCCTGGCCGTTCATGGCGACGACGACGTCGCCGGCCTTGAGGCCCGCTTTGTCCGCCGCGCTGCCGTCGATGACGGAGTTGACAAGGACGCCTTCCTTGTAGCCGGTGCGCTTGACGCTCTTGAAGTTGGCGCCGATGGTGGAGCGGGTGACCTCGCCGGTCTTGGAGAGTTCATCCACGACGCGCTTGACGAGGCTGGAGGGGTTGGCGAAGCCCAGCCCGGAGCCGCCCCGCGTGTTGACGCCGATGATCTTGCCGTCGAGGTTCACGAGCGGGCCGCCGGAGTTGCCGGGGAGGATGAGGGCGTCGTGCTGGATCCAGCGGGTGAAGATGTCGCTGGACACATCGAAGTCAAACTCCTGGTCCTGGATGTCGTCGCCGGAGAAGGAGGTGAAGACGCGCTCGGTGTTGCTGACGACGCCCAGCGTGAAGGAGCGGGCGAGGCCGTAGGGCGCGCCCATGGCCATGACGTAATCGCCGACGGCGAGGCCATCGGAATCGCCGAAGGAGGCGACGGGGAGCGTCGCCTTGTCGCCCAGTTCCTTCATGTTGATGCGGAGCAGGGCGAGGTCGGTCATGGGATCGTCACCCACGAGCGTCGCGGTGACCTCGCGCTTGTCGGCGAGGGTGACCTTGAAGGACGTGCCGTCGTTGATGACGTGGTGGTTGGTGACGATCAGGCCGTCCTGACTGATGATGGTGCCGCTGCCGGTGGAGCCGCCCTTGGTCTCGCTGCCGCCCCAGTAGGAGACGGTGATGACGGAGATGTTGACCAGGGCAGGGAAGACCTTGTCACGCGCGGCGGTGATGCGGGCGTGGACATCGGGCGCGACCTCGACGCCGGCGACGCTGACGGCCGGAGGGGCGGGCGTGGCGGGGGCGGCGGCGGTTGTGGGGGTCGCGGGGGTCGCGGCCTTCGGGGCGGCGGCTTGCTGGGCCTTCTGGGCGCAGGCGGGCGTGACGGCGAGGGCCATGCCGCAGCAGAGGATGAGGGCGCGGGTGAGGGAGCGCGGGAGGGCGGGGGCGGGGGCGGGGGCGGGGGTCGTCATGAGTGTTCCTGAAGGGCTATGGGGGCGCCATCGCGGCGGGCGTTGTCTTGTACGCCCGGGGCGGTCGTTTGTGCCTGATCGGCAGAGACCTTATCGCCCGGTTCGCGGTGCGTGCTGGAAAGGAAGGCCCCTTGGTCGGACGGGGGCCACACGGAAACCACACGGGGTTGGCGTTGGGGCCCATCCGGGCTACGATCCGCCCGCTCTCACGGCCCGTTCTGCGGGCTGTGCGGAGCCGTCGCAGGACGACATTCTGGGGTATGGTGTAACGGTAGCACGAGTGACTCTGACTCACTTAGTCTAGGTTCAAATCCTAGTACCCCAAGTTCTTTTCACTGCATGGTTTGTGGCTGGCCGCGTGGGTGCGGCTTGTTCTGCTGCGCGGGCGGGGAAGGCATTGAACCACAAAGACACGAAGAGCACAAAGGGGAGCCGGAGGGGGAGGGGAGAGAGGAAGGAGACAGATCGCGGAGGGGGCGGAGGGTGGGCGGAGGGGCGCGGAGGAAGAAGAGCCGTACGCGGAGGACGCGGAGGGACGCGGAGGAAGAGAGGGAGGGGGAGCAGGTGAAGAGGTGAAGAGGTGAGCAGGTGAGCAGGTGAGAAAGTAACGGGGGAGTTAGGGGCGTGGGTTACGCGGCGGCCCTCGTGGCGGGTGCTTGCGTGGGGAGGCCTGTGCCGCGTGCGGCGGCGACGCCTGGGTCCACGCCCCCCACGCCCCCACTCACGCCGAGGTTGAGCGTGAAGAGCCCCGGGTTGCCGCGTGCGGTGCTGCGGAAGGCCGTGACGAGGTACTGCACCGTGCCCGCGCCGCTGGGGAGCGTGTCATCGACGAAACGCTTCGTGCCGGTGACGCCGAGGAACTGGAAGTCGCGGGCAGTGCCCAACGCGCGGCGCACCTCGTACATCGTCCCCTGCGTGCCCGCCGGGTTTTCGCACTTCCAGCGCAGTTCCACATCGCCCATCGGCAGGAGCTTGGTGACAAACTCGCGCGGCGTGCCCGGCGGCGGTGCTGCGCTGGGCTTCTGCGGCGCGGGGATCTGCGCGAGCACGTAGACAGACATGCCATCAGGGTCATCCGGGCCGTCGCTGCTGCGTGCGAACGCCTTGATCGTCTCGATGGTGTCCGCGCCCATGCCCGGCGCATCGTGCAGGTCGCGCACGGCGTTGTAGTAGCGCTGCGTCGCCGCCATCGCGGCCTGCTGCGCGAGCCGGTGCGCTTCCTGTGCTTCCTTCGCGGCCTCCACCGCCGCCGCGATGGCCGCGACCCGCGCTGGCTCAAGCCCGATCGCCGCCGCGTGCTGCGTCCACGCCGGCAGGTGCGCCCCGTAGAACTCGATGCGGCCCCCGCGCGTGCGCGGAACAATCGTCGTGCGTGACGTGTGCGTGCCCATGATGCCCCCACGAATCGCCCCAAAATCCGCGCCGCTCCAGGAAAACCCGGAAAATGGCGTTGCACACCCGCCCCGCACCCTTGCACAACCACCGTGCAACCCCCCGCACCCGCCGTGCACGGTCGTTCTTGCGCGGGGCAGGGTGCCAACGTGAGTGCGCCAGGTCGCACGGCGCACGATCCACGTGCCATCACACGAACGCAAGGTGCGGAGGAGGGCATCCAAGGTCGAGTGGCGGCCACGAAAGACGGAAGAGTGGTCAGCGAAAGACGCGGACCCGACGCACAAGGCATCCGCACGCCGGGGGAAACCTCAGACGGTTTCCCCCCGGCACCCCCCATCCCTCTCCCAGGACCTACCCGTGCCACCGAGGTCTTGCTCTGAAGACCTC
>DATAKA010000006.1:0-19017 GCA_036261855.1 Phycisphaerales bacterium
AGTACCGGCTCGAGACGAAGAACCTGCCGGTGCTCTCGACGCTGGCAGGCTGGAAGTACGGCTTCGACTCGCCCTTCAAGGCCGAGGTCTACTTCGTCAGCACCCGCGTCTTCACCGACCAGAAGTGGGGCACGATGAACCCCGTCATCGTGCGCGACCCCGAGTTCGGCCCCGTCCGCCTCCGCGCCTTCGGCACCTACACCTTCCGCGTGAAGGACCCCGGCACGTTCATCAAGAACGTCGTCGGCACCGACGGCAAGTTCACCATCGAGGAGATCAACACCCAGCTCCGCAACGTCATCGTCAGCCAGTTGGGCGATGCCTTGGGCGAATCCAAGATCCCCATGCTCGACCTCTCGGGCCGCTACAACGAGCTGGGCGCCGCCCTCTCCAACCAGGTCCGATCCGAGTTTGACCGCCTGGGCCTCGAGGTCCCCACGCTCCTCGTCGAGAACATCAGCCTGCCGCCCGAGGTCGAGGCCGCCCTCGACAAGCGCAGCAGCATGGGCATCGTCGGCAACGTCGACCAGTACGCCAAGTTCCAGGCCGCAGAAGCCATCCGCGACGCCGCCAAGAACCCCGGCACCGCCGGCACCTTCGTCGGCATCGGCGCGGGCCAGATGCTCGGCGGCATGATGCAGCAGAGCACCATGGGCGGTGCCACCCCGCCCCCGCCCCCACTCGCCGCGGCGTTCTTCCTCGCCATCAACAACCAGCAGCAGGGCCCCTTCGACATGAACCTGCTCGCCAGCAAAGTCCGCAGCGGTGAACTGACGCGCGACACCCTCGTCTGGAAGGCCGGCATGGCCCAATGGACCCGCGCCGCCGACGTCCCCGAAGTCGCCCAGGCCTTCACCGCCGTCCCACCCCCCATCCCCGGCGGCCCACCGCCGATCCCGGGGCGATAAAACGAATCGCGGAGGGACGAAGAAGAGCGGAGAAACGCAGAGTGAAGTGCATACTTCTTCGTTCCTTCTCCCCTCCGCGTCCCTCCGCACACCCTCCGCTCCTCCGCGATCTGCATTGGTACTTCGCGCGACATGTCACAGACGGCAACCTCATCCACCGACCTCCGCTTCCCCTGCAAGAACTGCGGCGCCAAGCTCGAGTTCGCGCCCGGCAAGGACAGCCTCACCTGCCCGTACTGCGGCACGCTCAACCAGATCGAGAACACCGCCGAAGTCGCGGAGCAAGACCTCCTCAACACCATCCAGCGCCTGGAGGACAAGCAGCCCCACGAAACCGTCCCGGTCGTCAAGTGCGACGCCTGCGCCGCCGAGGTCCAGGTCCCCGCCAACGTCACCAGCTTCACCTGCCCCTTCTGCGCCAGCAACATCGTCGCCAAGAGCCGTGAGTGCGTCGTCATCCGCCCCAACGCCGTCCTGCCGTTCAAAATGACCCGCGAGGAGGCGACCAACGCCTACCGCCGCTGGATCCAGAAAATGTGGTGGGCGCCCGGCACGCTCAAGAGCCGCTCGATGCTCGAGGCTTCCCTCTCCGGCATCTACCTCCCCCACTTCACCTTCGATGCAGAGGCCTCCACCGCCTACGTCGGCGAACGCGGCGACGCCTACTACGAAACACACTGGGTTACCGCCAACGGCCGCCGCCAGGCGCGCCAGGTCCGCAAGGTCCGCTGGTCGCCCGCCTCCGGCCGCGTCCACAACTCCTTCGACGACATCCTCGTCCCCGCGAGCAAAACCCTGGACCAGCAGAAGGTCCGCGAGCTGACACCGTGGGACCTCACGGAGTGCGTCGCGTACAAGGACGACTACCTCGCCGGCTTCCGCGCCGAGACCTATTCCATCCCACTCGCCGACGCCTTCGCGGACGCCAAGACCCGCATGGAGCAGATCATCGACGGCACCATCCGCGCCGACATCGGCGGCGACGAGCAACGCATCCACGACCGCCGCACCACCTACAGCGACCTCATGTTCAAGCACGTGCTGCTGCCCATCTGGGTCAGCGCGTACCGCTACAACCAGAAGGTCTACCAGTTCATGGTCAACGCCCGCACCGGCGAGGTCCAGGGCCAGCGCCCCTACTCCTGGCTCAAGATCAGCGCCGCCGTGATCATGGCCCTGCTCTTCGCGGCCGCGGTGATCTGGGTCCTCTCCAGATCGTGAACCCGACGCCCGCTACTTGAGCGCGAACACCTTCACCAGCGTGTCGCCGATGCCGATGAGCGCAGCGCCGGCGATGATGCCCGCGCAGATCGGCTCGTGCGTCTGCACCCACAGCTTGTTGCCCATGCTGTTCTCACGCGCATGGTACATCTTGTGCATCAGCCAGAAGAAGACCGCGCCCAGGAACATGCACAGCGTCGACTCCGGCGGCACCACCACGCCCAGTCCGATCGCCAGCGGCGAGATCGGGAACTTGTTCTTCGTGAAGATCCGCAGGCACTCGAACACCAGCGACACCACACCCGCGATGACCATCGACGTGATGATCGAGCCGGTCAGCAGCGTGCCCTTGCCCGCCTCACCGAAGATGCTCGTCACAAGCTCCGAAACGCCCTTCCACTGCACCGCGCTCGGGAAGCCGAACTGCCCGCCCTCGGGCGCCATCACCTCCTGCACGTGCAGGGGATTCACCGCGGCCTGCTCCGGGCTGTAGCCGCTCATGAACAGCGCGAAGAACAGCGGCGTGCTCGCCAAGGACCCCGCGATGATGCCGATGATGTGCCCGATCGCCTGCTGACGGGGCTTCGCCCCCAGCATGTACCCGGGCTTGATGTCCATCAGCAGGTTGCTCGCGTTGCTCGCCACCTCCACGCACATCACGCCCGTCATCAGGTTCGTCGGCGGGTGCTTGGGGTCCAGCGCGCCGTACATGAACTGCGGGATCTTGGAGAGTGACCCCGTGGGGGTGATCCCCGTCATGCCCGTGCTGCTCGCCGCGATCAGCGTGAGCACGATGATCAGCGGGATCGCCGTCGCGCCGAACACCCACGACACGCCGAACCACGAGTGCGCCATCCACACGCCCACCGCCCCCACGATCGGAATACCCACCCACGAGATCCACGTCGGGAACTCGATGTGCTTCACCACGTCCTCGCCCGCCGACTTGCCCCGCTGGAACAAGCCCCGGAACGCCTCGACAAACACCTCGGGTTTCGCGAACAGCGCCACCATCGACGCCACCACCATCAGCACGATCCCGTACCACAGCGCCCACGTGTTCAGGATGTACGCCCGCCCGAACACCGCGTCCCCCGCCGCCACGGAGCCGGCCTTCGGGACAATCTCGCCCTTGGAGATCATCCACGGCACGATGATGAAGAAGTTCAGCACCATCCCGATGAACATGCTCGTCGCGGCCCGGATGCCCATCAGCCCGCCCGCCCCGATCATCGCCAGGTCCAGCGCGGGGTTGATGCCCAGTTGCTTCCACGTCACCCCGGCCAGGCGGGGCTCGCTGTTGGTCTTCGCCAGCCACGCGAACAACGGGTCACAGTTGTGCGGCAGGTGCCACGTCGCGTCCAGCTTCTCCTTGAACTTCACCAGCGTGTTCGCCCACGTCTCGCCGCTCGTGAACTTCAGCCGAACCGCGTTCAGTGCCTTGAGGTACGCCTCGCCCGACAGGAACGTCAGCCCGCCGGCGATCGACGCCGCGATCGCCAGCGCCTTGGCCTTGAAAATCCCGACATTCGCCGTGGACGTGTACAGCGTGTCCAGGACCACGCCGCACGCACGCCCCTCCGGGAACGGCTGCTGCTCGTTGTTGATGAACCGCCGCTTCATCGGGAACGCCACCAGCACGCCCAGCACGCTCAGCACCACGTTGAACCAGAACATCTGCCACCACGGCATCGGCCGGTTCTCGATCCACATATACGCGGCCATGCCCGAGATGAGCGGCCCGGTCATATACCCCGCCGCCGTCGCGATGCTCTGCATCGCGTTGTTCTCAAGAATCGTCATGTCCCGCGCCCCGAAGCGCGTCAGCACCTTGAACATCGCGAACGCCAGGATCACGCTCGTGAGCCCCACGCCCAGCGTCCACCCCGTCTTCGCACCCACATACAGGTTCGTCGCGCTCAGCAGCCCGCCCAGCACAAAACCCGTGAGCGCCGACCGCAGCGTCAACTGCGCCATGTTCCCCCGGAACACATTGTCCAGCCACCAGCGGTCCTTCTGCTGGGGCGTCCACGTCCGTACCTGTTCGTCCGTCAGGGTGGGAATAGCCATGGCGGGGAGCGTAGGGACGACCCCACACCGGCGGACTGCGTCAGCACTCCATCACCCACCCATGCCCATTCCTTCCACACTCCGGCACGTCGGTACTCCGGTACTCCGGTACTCCGGCCCTCCCCTACTCCGTCTCTCCGTCTCTTCGTCTCTCCGTCTCTCTCCCCCACAACTTGTCCGGCCTCAGCCACACCCACGCCCCCACCGCGCACGCCCCGCTCACCAGCGACAGCGCCGCCGTGATTACCAGCGCCAGGAGCGCCGCGTGGTCCTTCTCAATCCCCGCCAAACTCGCTACCCCTGCCGTGCCCATCTCCGCGACGCCCAGCGACCCCGCCGGCGCCGCCGCGTTCAGCAGCAGGTACGTGCTCCCCATCAGCGTTGCCCCCGCCGGCGTCACGCCGATCGCCGCGATGTGCGCCGCCACATAAAACCGCGCCGCGTACGTCGCAATATCCAGCACCCGCAGCCCGATGTGCCCGAACACCACCACCGGGTCGCGCGCGATCGCATCCGCCCCCAGTGATACCTTCGCGAGCAGCGGCACCCGCCTCGCCGCGTGCCCCACCGCGAGCACCGCCGCGCCCAGCACCAGCAGCCCACCCACCACCACCGCCACCCACACCCCATCAATCCCCTTCCGCCACAAGGACGCCCCCGTCAGCACCGCCAGCGTCGCCGCGCTCAACCCTCCAAACGCCGCCAGCCACGCCGCCAGCACCTTCGCCGAAACCGCGTGCCGCCGGTAATGAATCACCGCCCGCAGCAGCAGCCCCAGCTTGAACGGCAGCATCGTCAGGAACGCCGCGATGCAGTTGACCGCGATCGTCTCGCCCAGCGGCACCTTCCGCATGGGCCGCAGCGTCAGCCAGAACATCACGCCGTTGATCACGAGCGAAATCAACGTGAGCGCCACCAGCAGCGCCACATCCAGCGGTGCCGCGTGCCTCAGCCGCTCGATCGCCGGCTGGTTCTCCGCTTTGAACACGCTCCGGATCGCCCACGTGAACAGCGCCGCCCCGATCAGCAGCCCCACCACCTGCAACGCCACCTTCCCCGGCGTCCACCGAGGCGTCGGCAAAGCTGCGTTTTCAAGCCCTGGTGACTTCGGGTCGTCCTGCACGCCGCGAGCGTACGCGCCCCGCGCGCGGCACCAACGCACCACGCTACGGCACCGCGCTACGGCCTCATCCACACCTCACCAAACCCCCGCCCCACCACCTTCTCGTGCTTCTCACCCGCCGCGGCCAGCAACCGCCGCAGCGGCTCGTCCGCCGGCTCGTCGCTCAATTCAAACGTGCTGTGATGGATCGGGAGCAAGTGCTCGCCCCCCGCGTGCTCGTGCATCTCCCACACCTGCTCCGGGCTCGCGTGCGCATGGATCCACGGGTCGTACGCACCGATGCCGAAGATCGAAAGGTCCACCGGCCCCACGCCCCGGAAGCCCTCACTCTTGGCCGTGTCGCCCGCGTACAGCACCCGCCGCGTCGCATCACCAGTTCCCTGCTGCATCACATACGCGTTGTACCCACGGTGCTTGTCCCAAATGGTCCTCGCCCCCCAGTGGTTGGGCCGCACCGCCCGCAGCGTGAGCCCATCGATATCCACCTCGCTGTCCCAGTCCACCTCCCGCACATCCCCAAACCCGCGCGGAATCAGCCCCTTCGTGTGCCGCGCCGTGATCACCCGCGTCGCCCGGTCCGCCAGCGCCCGCAGGCTCGGCCGATCCAAGTGATCAAAGTGCGCATGGCTCACCAGGATCAGGTCCGGCTTCGGCAACGACCTGGGATCAATCGCCGGCGCGTGCCGCGACACGCCGAACGTCAGCGGCCCCAGTTTCAACCCGATCCTGTGCGAGAACACCGGGTCCGTCAGCACCCAACGCCCATCCACGCGCAGCAGCACCGTCGCGTGCCCCAACCACGCCGCGCCCAGCGGCGCACCCGCGAGCGCCTCGATCGCCCCGGGCTCGAGCCGAATCCCCTCCTTCCCACCCGTCGCCGCCTCACGCAAGCTCCCAATCAAGTGCTTGGGGTACCGCCGCGCCGATGACCGCGCTGCCGCCGGCGTGTAGTTCGGCACCCCGATCGGCTGCGTCATCAGCGCGCGCGCCGCCGCCCGGGCAGCCTGCCCCGGCCGCGCCCCCGGCACTTCAGAAGGAACAGACGTTGGAGGTTCCGGCGCGGTCACGACACCATTCTTGCAGCAATCCCTCATGGTTCACTCACAGGGGCGCTTTCGCCCTTCCCACCCTCTTGGATGCCCCGCATCACCCCCACGTGACCTCCACATGATCCCTGCGTCACGCCCGCGTCACACACCACCCCAGGCCCGGAACCCGCCCCAGCCCCCGCCCGTCTCACCTGCGTCGGCACGCGTGCTCGTAGTACGCTTCCCGCACACGGGGTGGTTCACCCGCCCCGCAACAGGAGCAACCCCATGAACACCCTCCCCCGCGCCCTCACGCTCACCCTCGTCACCCTCGCCGGCGCGGCCACATCCGCCCACGCGGAACTCAAGCAGGACCCCACCACCTCCATCACCATCTATTCCTCCTCAGAGCCCGGCGCCATCCCCGCCGACATGTACCGCCCCCGCGTCGGCCAGCAATACGACTACTCGTACAACCAGCCCGTCCCGGGCTACGCCTTCGTCCGCGAAGACCGCCCCATCACCCTCCAGCCCGGCAAGACCACCATCCGTATCACCGACGTCGCCGCGCTCATCGAGCCCACCACCGTCTCCTTCAAGTCCATGACCGACCCCGAAGGCACCCGCGTCGGCGAGCAGAACTTCCAGTTCGACCTCGTGAGCAACCAGAAGCTCCTCGAGAAGTTCATCGACAAACCCATCTCCCTTGACGTCACCCGCGGCAACCAGGCCAGCCTCATCCACGGCACCCTCCTCTCCGCCTCCGGCGGCCTCATCCTGCAGAAAGCCGACGGCACCCTCGAAGTCGTGAACTCCTACGACTCCCTCAACCTCCCCAGCCTCCCCGAGGGCCTCATCACCCGCCCCACCCTCGTCTGGGACGTCTACAGCGACAAGGGCGGCGACCAGACCGCCCGCATCTCCTACCAGACCGACGGCATCACCTGGTGGTCCGACTACAACCTCATCTACACCGACACCGACAACACCAACAAGGGCACCCTCGACGTCTCCGCCTGGGTCAGCATCCTCAACAAGTCCGGCGGCTCGTACAACGACGCACGCCTCAAGCTCGTCGCCGGCCAGGTCCAGCGCGCACAGCCCCAGAACCGCTACAACGACTACGCCGCTCGCGGCATCGCCATGGAATCAGCCGCCGCGGCGCCCCAGTTCCAGGAAAAATCCTTCTTCGAGTACCACCTCTACACGCTCAGCACGCCCGCCACCATCCCAAACAACACCACCAAGCAGCTCGAGCTCTTCCCCACCGCACGCGGCGTCTCCGCCGACAAGATCCTCCTCTACGCCGGCCAGGGCGACGAGTGGTGGTACGGCGGCGAGCCCATGATGGACCAGAACTACGGCGTCCAGAGCAAGAGCGACGTCGACGTCTACCTCAAGTTCGCCAACGACAAGAAGAACGGCCTGGGCATCCCCCTCCCCGCCGGCCGCATCCGCGTCAGCAAGCTCGACGCCGCCGACGGCAACATGGAGTTCATCGGCGAGGACGTCATCAAGCACACCCCGCGCGATGAACAGGTCATGATCCGCCTCGGCAAGTCCTTCGACGTCGTGGGCAGCCGCCGCCAGGTGGACTTCAACCTCGACAGCATCCGCCGCACCATGACCGAGACCATCGAGGTCGAGGTCAGGAACCGCAAAGAGCAAGCCACCGAAGTCGTCGTCCAGGAACGCATGCTCCGCTGGACCAACTGGCAGTTCGTGGGCAAGGACACCCCCGCCCACAAGAAGCTCGACGCCCGCACCATCCACTTCCCCGTCCAGCTCGCCGCGGGCGAAACCAAGAAGGTCACCTTCACCGTCCGCTACTCCTGGTAGTGCCCCTCTTGATGCCCCGATGCCTCATGCCTTGATGCCTTCCCCACACCCAAAGAACAGACGGCCCGCCGCATCCGCGACGGGCCGTTTGTGTTGCTTGTTGCAGTTCCTCAGTCCCACTGGATCGTCGTCGGCGGTGCCACCACCCGCATGAGCGAGCCCGTCGTCTCCATGCGGAACCGGCTCCCGGACTTGTCACGCTCCGCGTAGAACACCTTGAGCGTGTACGTCTCACCGGGCACCAGCCCCTCGATCCGCGACACGTCCACCGTCTGCTCCGTGTAATCGTGGTTGCCGCCCAGGTCGATCACGAGCTTCCCGTCGATGTACACCCACACCGCGTCGTCCGCGCCGAAGGTGAGCAACTGCTGCTGACCCGACACCTGGATCTGCGACTCCACCTCGAACGTGTACCCGAACACCTTGTTCCCGCCGAAGCCTGCCAGGTTCGCGAACTGCGTCCGCAGGTCCCCGTCAAACGTCAGCGTGCCGTTGGCCTCGGTCATGGGGATCTCGAACGGCGCCGACATGTTCACCAGCGGGTTGTCGCGGAACCAGTCCGCAAACGACGAATCACTCGCAACCGCGTGGCCCTCTTCGGCCATCACAACGCTCGCAACGTCCCCCTCACGGCCGGCGATGTACGCCTTGTCGCAGATGCGGGGCCGTGCCGCCGCGTCCGTCGCCTGCGTCGTCACCTTGTGGCCGGTGCTCGCAAAGACCGGGTCCCCGTCCGCGTTGAGCGTGTCCGCCGCGATGCCCGCGTACACGCCGCGGCCCTGCGCCGGCTGCGAACCGCCGAAGTCCGGGTGCCCGCCCCGCGTGTTCGCCGACCGGAAGTCGCGGACCACCCCCGCCAGCGTCACCGTGCCCGCGCTCGTGCTCGTGCCGCGGCCCTGCCCCTGCCCGGCGTGCAACGCAGCCCCGCACATGGCAGCCATCGCGAACGCACCCAACACATTCGACATCTTCATTGCATGCCTCCAGAGGTCGCACCCCGCGGGCGACCACCCCAAGCATGCACTACGCCTCACCAAGTGCAACCCAGGCCGGCAGAATCACGCGGCCATGAAACACATGGGCAACCTGGGCAAGTCGCCCGTGTGCCTTATAACACGCAACCCACGCCCCGAACCCCACGCCAACCTGTACAAGCCCCACAAAAGCCCGAACACGTCACGCGCACACATGAAAAACCCACCGCGCCGCCGCGGTGGGTCCTTGGAATCTCACCACTCACCCCGCCCCGCGGGAATCTCTACCGACGCCGCCCACCCTGCTGCTGCAGGTTCCGCAGCGCGATCAGCTTGACGTTGATCGACACCGCCTGCCCACCCGGCCGGCTCGCGGGCGAACCCGGCACCGCGGGGTTGAACTCCTTCGGCACCTTGATCGTCCGCTCGCCACCAACCTTCATCCCCTCCATGCCGTACTGGAAGCCCTGCATCTCGCCCGGAATCCAGATGTACGGACTCTCCGCGTCGTGCTTCTCCACTTCCTTGCCGTCCTTGTCCTTGATCGTGTGCGCGGTGACGGCGACAAAAGACCCCGACGCGACCTCGCCGGTGCCCTCCTTCGTGTCCACAATCTCAACCGCGTCCGTGATCTCGATCACGAACACCAGGTCCGTGTTCGGAGGAATATCCGCGCCAGCGCCGCTCTCGCCGTACCCCATCACCGCCGGGATCGTCAGCCGACGCACGCCCCCCACCTTCATCCCGGGCACGCCCTTCTGCCAGCCCGCGATCACACCATTCAGCGAGAAGCCGATCGGCTCGCCGCGGTCAAACGCCGAGTCGAACACAAAGCCGTCGCTCTTCCGCGTGCCGTGGTACAACGCCACCACCGCGCCGCCCGGCTTCACCTCGTACCCATCGCCGATCTTCAGGTCCTCGATGATGAGGCCGCCTTCCAGCGTCTCGGTCTTCACCACTGGCGTGTTGGGCACGGGGATTCCTTTCGGGGCCGGGGCCGCCTCGCCCGTCGGGGAGGTCGGGGGGTTTGTCGTCGTCTCCTGCAGCGCGACGGCGGTCGCGGCAAGCCCTGCGAATGCAAGCACGAGAGCAATTGCGGTCTTCATGGTGTCCTTTCTGAAACGGGAACAGCCAGCAGAGTAGGTGGCCCGCACCCCAAATACCTCACGCAATAACCCCAAACGGACGTCATTCAGGCTGGCACTTCTTCACCCAGCCGCGACAATATCTGACAGCCACGCGTCCCATGCACCGCATGCACCACCGGCCCCCGTGTGGCTTTGGGGCCCTTCAACAGGAGCACGGATCATGAAGCGTTCAGTCTTTGGCGCGTTCGCACTCGCACTCGTCACCCTCGCGGGCCTCCCCGCAACCCCCGCCACCGCGGCGGAAGTCGTCCCGGGCATGACACTGCCCGACACCGCCTCGCTCGCGGGCTTCGCCGCCGCCGAATCCGCGGCCAAGAACGCCGCGGCGTTCACCACCACCCGCATCAACCTCGAGCCCGATGAGGGCGTGTGGCGCTACCGCGTCGAGGGCTTCGGCATCCGCGGCGAACGCGTCCGCGTCGACGTCGATGCCTTCACCGGCGCCGTCCGCCGCGCACGCCGTGACGGCGGCGGCGGCAATCGCCTCGACCGCGATGAGATCGCCATCCGTAGTGCACAAGGCTCCTTCACCGTCACCTTCGACCAGGCCGCGTCCATCGCGGCCGCCGCCAACGCGGGCTTCTTCATCCACGACGTCCGCCTTGATGTCAAGAACAGCGGCATCGTCTACAAGGTGCAGATGGTGAACGCCACCGCGTCCCGCGAAGTCCGCCTCAGCCCCGTCACCGGCGCGATCCTCTCCACCCAGGCCGGCGACGACAACGGCGGCGGCTCCAACTCCGGCGGCAACTCGGGCAACAACAACGGCGGAAACAACAACGGGAACAACGGCGGCAACACAGGCACGAACCCCGGCAACGGCAACAACGGCGCCACCTTCCCCGGCAACCTCCCCAACCAGTCCCGCGCCGTCGTCGCGGCCCTCAACACGGCCCTCACCGGCAAGCCCGCCGGCACCGTCGTCGCCGAGTCCCGCTACGTCCGCATCCGCAACATCACCCAGTTCGAGGTCGTGACCGTCGCCCAGGGCGGCATCGGCACCAAGACCCGCATCGACCTCCGCACCGGCGCCGTCGTCGGCACCCAGGGCGAGCAGGTCGGCGCAGACGACCTCGCACGCCTCGACGCCTTCAACGCCGCCCTCGGCGCCTCCACGCCCATCTCGTTCCAGACGGCCGTGACCGCCGCGTGGACGCAGACCCGCGGCGACGTCCTCAAGGTCGAGCCCGAGCTCCACAACGGCGCACCCGTCTACGAAGTCCGCATGCAGACCGGCAGCCGCGAACGCACCATCAAGGTGCACGCCGTCACCGGCGCGATCGTCTCCTGAAGCCCAACCACTCCAGTTCTCACCAAACTGGGACAAGAGAGAACGGCCGCCCACGCGGCTGTTCTTTTTTTCTACCCGCGCTTCTTCTTCGTCACCAGCACCCGGTCCACAAACATCCCCTGCGGCTGCTTGTCCTTGCCCACGTACATCCAATCCACGATGTCGTCCAGCGCCACCGTCACCACCGTCCCCTTCTTCGGCAGGTCCGGCTGCACCGCGGGGTTCGCCACCTCCGCACGCACGCCCGACGCATCCACGCTCTGCACGACCGACCACATGAACTCCGTCCCCTTGGCCCCGCGGAACGCCGACTTCACGAGCGCAGGCTCCGACCGCCCCGGCTCCGCCGCCGCGCGCAAGAACTCCGGCAGCCGCTCCCGCGCCTCGCGCTTCGCCGCCTCCACGTCCTTGTCATCGTTCTCAACGTGGAACATCGGCGCGTTGACGTCGTCCTCGCCGAACACGCCCCCGCAATCGCCCGCGGCGAGTTTCCTGGCCGTCTCGCTGTCCGCCCTCCCCACCCGCCCCTCCGCCGGCAGGTACGTCAGCATGCTCGCGTCGTCCAAGAACTCCGCGATCAGGGGCCCCATCAGCTTGTTATAAATCGTGTACCGCGTCTCTTTGTCCGGCAGCCGGTCCAGCCCCATCGCGTCGATCGAAAGCCACGACGTGTGCTCGCGCATCGCCCGCCGAGCATCCTGATCCTCAAACTGCGACTCCGTGCTCGCGATGTCCTCGGGCCCGAAGTACGGCCGCCGCGAATCGATGATCCCCACCGGCGGCACGCCCTCCCCCACCACGATGTACGCCGTCGTCTTCCCGTCCGGCATCGGCGTCGAGTGCACCTCCACCTCCACCTTGAGCGCCCGCCGCACCGCCCCGCGCACGTCCGCCTCGGTCAGCCCCTTGGGCGACTTCCGCAGCACGACAATCGACACGATCTTGTCGCTACCCCCGCGCCGACGCAGGAACGACCACGCCGCGAGCACCACGATGACCACGCCAACACCGATGAGGATCCACATGAGCATCGCCGCAGCCTACCCGATCCGGCGGCACCTGCCAAGTGGACCAATTCAGCCCATCGAACTCACCCCACGTCCTGCCGCGCCATCCACCACCACCCGCCCATGCACACCGCGAACAACCCCCACATCAAGAGCAGCGACGACACAAAGTACGGGAACACGCACAACGCCACCCCCGCCCCCAGGCACGGCAGGTTCACGTCCTTCTTCCCCCGCATGAACAACACCATCCCCACAAGGCTGATGACGACACCCGACAAGATCGACCACGGGTTCCCAAAGTTCATACCGCCACTATCGGCCCTGCTGCCCGCCATCAAGAGGCCCGGGCGCCAGCCCGGGCACACGCACCCCCCAACCGTGAACCCCTTCACGCCACACGCTCAGCTATAGGACGAGCCGTCCCGCACTCCGGGCACGGCGACGCCACCGGCACAGCCCGGCAGTCATACCCACACCACACGCACCGGCCGCGCCGCGCGCGCCAGGCACGCCGCACCAGCCACGGCGTCACAAGCAGCACCCACCACGCCGTAGCCCACACCGCAGTGCCCGCTACAAAGCCCCGCCACAACACACCTGTCGGCACCGCCAATCCAACGGGCGTCCGCGGCAAACGCATGAACGCATCGCGCGGGCCCGCGCTACGAATGACTCGGCATGCCCTATGCGATCCCCCGGAAACGACATCGTAATCCCACTTCTCTTCGTATGAAGACCACATGCTGCGCCACGGCCAACCAAAGAAGTAGACGCTTGATGCGTTTGCAGGCGACCGCGGCATCGGAACGGATGGGGCGGAGTTCTTAACGGCAAACGGCAGACCGGGGGGCCGACCACCAAACCCCACGGCACGGTGAATCCCTTCGGAATCAATCTCGCTTCGGACCGCAACGCCGACAGACAAAACCATCCAACCAGGAGACTTGCCCGCCACGCGCCAAAGCTGTACACGCCCGTCCGGCGAAATGTGTCCGTTCTGCATGCCCTGCCACTTGAGCGTGGAAAATGGAACGCCCTTGAGCGCGATCCCGGCCGCGATGCCGAAAGTCGTGCACGCACCCAGCACGAGCGCGGCACCTGTCCGCCACAGAAGAGTTCGCCGGAACGACACGCGAGCATCATACCAAAACCAGCCCACCACGTGGCTCAAATGCAAACGGCCCCCGGGGTGTCCCGAGGGCCGTAAGAAAATCTCCATGCACCGTGGCGACGCCTTACCGCGCCGCCATCTTCTTCTTGCCCTTCGCGATCGGCTTCACTTCCTTCGCCACGCGCTCGCTCGCCGCCTTTTCAAAGAGGTCCGCAAACTTGCGGGCCTTGCGGTTCTTCCACTGGCGGCGGTGGTACGCATCGCTCGCCAGCAGGGGGAACAGCGCCGAGTACTCGCCGAACACCATCTGCTCGTGCACCACGTCCACCTTGCCCCAGGAGCAGGCCTCGCGGAGGGTGCTGCCGCTGAGGGCACCATCGCGGCTGTCGGCGACGCTGAACTGGATGGCGTACTTGTGCATGCCCACGTCGCCGCGGGCCTTGCCGCCGCGCTTCTCGACAAGCAGTTCGGCCGCGACCACGATGTCCTGCGCGAAGTTTTTCGGCACGCCGCCGCCCATCATGAGCAGGCCCGTGTCCGGGTTCGCGAACTTGATCTCGGTCAGTTCGCGGAAGTCCGCGCCACTGTCAAACGCCAGCATCTGCTGGCGGCTCTTGCCCTGCTCGATCATGTCCACCTGGTGCATGACGATGCCAAAGCCCGCCGAGCAGTCGGAGAACGCCGGGCAGAAGATCGGCACGCGCTTGCGGTGCGCTGTCAGCACCAGGCTCTCGCCCTTGGGATGGTGCTTGGCGAGGTACGCGCCCATCGCGTCGATCAGCTCGCGGCTGGAGTACGCGCCCGGGCCGTTGTCTTTGATGAACTGGTCAAAGACCTTCTTAGTTGCATCATCGCACGCGCGGAGCTCGTCCTCGTCGATGTACGTGTCGTAGATGCGGTCGATCATCATGTCGCGCAGCGTGGGGTCGTCCACGGGCGGGGCCTCGGGGCTACCCGGCGCGATGTAGTGCTTAAAGCCGAGCCCCTCGAAGAAGTCCTGGTCCACGATGTTCGCGCCGGTGGACACGATCGCGTCCACCATGTTGTTCTCGAGCATCGTGATGATCGACTTCTTGAGGCCAGCGCTGATCATGCTGCCCGCGAGGCACAGGATCACCGCGCAGTCGGTGTCGGCGAGCATCATCGAGTAGATGTCGCTCGCCTTCGCCAGCGTTCGCGACGTGTACGCCATGTCGCGGTACGCGTCGATCACGGGGCGTGCATCGAACGACGTGATGTCGACGTGCTTGACGGGGCGGGAGAGCAGTTCCTTCTTGGTCCACTTGGCCATGGCGGCGGTTCCTATTGCGGGGTCGCCCGCGGTGCGGGCTTCCAGAGGCCAATCCCCCCTGGCCGGATCGTGCGCACGCCCCGGGGGTGGCGGGGCGAGAGATTATTAGGTGGGGGGGGTGGCGGGGCCGCGCAATGAAAAGCCCCGACGCTGACGCCGGGGCTCTGCGTGGAGTCAGAGGGTGACCGGCGGTCAGGTACGGCGCTTGTCGGCGACGTTCAGGCTGCGGCCCACGCGGCGCTTGCGGTTCATCATCTTGCGGCCGTTGACGGACTTCATGCGGGCGCGGAAGCCGATACCCCGCTTGCGCTTGATGCGGCTGACGCGCTTCGGATAATGCGTAGACATGGGCGGAACCTCTCGCGAGCGGAAATGGGGTGCGGACCGTATAACCCACCCGAACACGGTGCCCGGGAGCGCCGGCGGTGGGTCGAGATACTAGGCCCGCCATGACCAGTCGGCGACCCCCCACCGCACCCCTGACGCCGGTAAGGTCGCCGCGCACACCGTGCGCATTCCGCACGCACGCGGATAGACTGGCGACTCGTCCCTGTGCGCTGTCCACGCCACCCACGTGGCCGCCCTTCCAGCGTGCGGGAGAAACGACCGATAGCCCTCCTGATTCATGCTCGACGCCGCGACACAAGCCAAGGTGGAGTCGGTCCTGGGCCACACGTTCTCGAACGGGGCCCTGCTGGCCCAGGCCCTGACGCACTCCTCGATGACCGAGGCGGAGGGTGAGCACAACGAGCGCCTGGAGTTTCTGGGCGACGCGGTGCTGGGCCTCATCGTGTGCGACCTGCTGTACCGCAGCTATCCCCACCTGCGCGAAGGGGAGATGACCAAGATCAAGAGCCATGTCGTCTCGCGGGAGACGTGCGCGGCGATTGCGAAAAAGATCGCGCTGGACAAGCACCTGATCCTGGGCAAGGGGATGCTCAACGCGCGGAACCTGCCGCCGTCGCTCTCGGCGTGCGCGCTGGAGAGCGTGATCGCGGCGGTGTTCATCGATGGGGGGTACGCCGCGGCGGAGCGCTTTGTGGTGCCGCTGGTGCTGCCCGTGATTTCGAACGCGGCGGACAGCGGGCACCAGCAGAACTTCAAGAGCGTGCTGCAACAGTGGGCCCAGCAGCACCACACGGGGCGGAACGCGACGCCGGTGTACCGCATCCTGGACGAGCAGGGGCCGGACCATGCGAAGTGCTTCAAGATCTGCGTGGAGATTGCGGGCAAGCGGTTCGAGCCTTGCTGGGGCGCGACCAAGAAGAAGGCCGAGCAGGACGCGGCGCTGACGGCGCTGAGGGAGCTGGGTCTCGTGCAGGGGACGGGGGAAGAGCTGCGGGTGGTGGGCGAGGCGAAGTAGGCGGTCCAGCCCCAGTGTTGCGGTGCCCGGTGGCGCGGCGCGTGTTCGTACGATGGGGCATGGCACTCACCAATGAGCAGGTCGCGGCGCGGTTGGAGGAGATCGGCAGGTTGCTGGACCTTCTGGGGGAGGACTCGTTCAAGGTGAGTGCGCACGCGCGGGCGGCGCGGGCGGTGGAAGGGCTCGCGGGGAGCGTTTCCGAGATGGCGCGGGACAAGAAGGCGTTGCTCGCGATCGACGGGGTCGGACCCAAGATCGCCGACAAGATCATCGAGCTGTGCGAGAAGGGGTCGATCACCGAGCACGAGGAGCTGAAGGTGAAGGTGCCGGCGGGGCTGCTCGACGTGATGCAGGTGCCGGGGCTTGGGCCCAAGACCGTGCGGGCGATGTGGCAGACGCTGGGCATCACGGACATGGCGGGGCTCCAGAAGAGCATCGACGATGGGACGCTGCTGACGCTGCCGCGGATGGGTGAGAAGGCGGTCGAGAAGATCAAGGCCTCGATGGCGATCGCGGCGCAGGGGAACGAGCGGGTGCACCTGGGGCGGGCGTGGCCGATCACGCACGCTTTGGCGGCGCACCTCGCGGGCGTGCCGGGTGTGCAGCGGGCGGAGCCGGCGGGGTCGCTGCGGCGCGGGCGGGAGACGGTGGGCGACATCGACATCGTGGTGGCGATGAAGAAGGGGCACGAGGGTAAAGCGGCGAAGGTGATGGAGGCGTTCCGCACCGCGCCGGGGGTTCAAGAAACCATCGCGAGCGGCGAGACCAAGACGAGCGTGCGGGTGAGCGTGGGTGACAAGGGGCGGTCGATGCAGGCGGACGTGCGCGTGGTGCCAGCGGCCTCGTTCGGGAGCGCCGTGCAGTACTTCACGGGGAGCAAGGAGCACAACGTGCGGCTGCGGGCGCTTGCACAGTCCAAGGGGCTGACGCTCAACGAGTGGGGACTGTTCCACGACGCGGAGTGGCGGGCGTATCACGAGAGCACGCAGAGCAAGGCCAAGGGGCACACGCCGCTGCCGATGCCCAAGGCAGTGGCGGGCGCGACGGAGGAATCGATCTATCACGCGCTGGGCGTGGCGATGCCGCCGGCGGAAGCGCGGGAGGATCGGGGCGAGTTTGATGTCAAAGAACCGTTGAGCCTTGTCGATGTTTCGGACATCAGGGCTGAACTGCACGCGCACACGACGGCGAGCGATGGCACAATGTCCATCGAGCAGCTCGTGCGGGCCGCGCACGCACGGGGGTTCCACACGATTGCGGTGACGGACCACTCGCAGTCCTCCACCATCGCCCGGGGCCTCAAGCCCGACCGCATGCGCGAGCACATCAAGGCCGTGCGAGCGGTGCACGACACCGTCGGGAAGGAGCTGGGCATCCGCGTGCTCATCGGGAGTGAGGTGGACATCCTCGCGGATGGGTCGCTCGACTACAAGGACGAACTGCTGGAGCAGCTCGACATCGTTGTTGCGAGCCCGCACGCGTCACTCTCGCAGGAGCCCGGTATCGCCACGAAGCGTCTCCTGCGGGCCATCGCGCACCCGAAAGTGAACATCCTGGGGCACCCCACCGGACGCCTGATCCTGCAGCGCAAGGGGCTGGAGCCCGCGATGGACGAGATTCTCGCCGCGGCTCTGGAGCATGACGTCGCGCTCGAGATCAATGCGCACTGGCTGCGGCTGGACCTGCGCGACAGCCATGTGAGGATGGCCGTTGAGAAGGGGTGCCTGATCGCGGTCGACTGCGATGTCCACCACCCCGACGACTTCGACAACCTGCGGTTCGGGGTGATGACCGCCCGGCGCGGGTGGGTGAGCAAGGAGCGGTGCGTCAATGCGTGGGGTGAGGGGAAGCTGGGGAAGTGGCTTGGGAGGGGTGCCGGGTGCTGAGTGCCGGGCGCCGGGGGAAGTAGTAGGCACTGGGCATCGGGCACTGGGCACCAGGGAAGACGGCGTGTGGGGGGTGGTTGGGGTGGAGTGTGCGGGGTCGGGAGGAGAGGGCGAGCGAGGAGAAGTGGGCGGGGGTTGAGAAGGGGAAGACTTTGGTGGACTGCCAACCCCTCCCTGGCCCTCCCCCCGGGGGGGAGGGAAGGGGCGGTCGCGGTACTCGAGGAGCGTTGTTGCAGCGCGGCGGGCGGTTTCGGGGTTGTTGGCGGTTTCGAGGATGTGGCGGAGGCGCGCGATGGATTGGACTTTGGCGTCGGCGAGCATGTGGCGGGCGCGGAGTTCCAAGAGTGAAGTGATGCGCGTGATGAACGCGATCACGCGGTCCTCGGCCATGAAGGCGGAGAGCTTGGCCGAGGTCATGGCGTGCATGCGGCACAAGTCGGCCATGTGGTTGGTGCCGTCGAGCCAGTCGTTGATGAGCTCGAGTTGTTTGTCGGTGAAGTCTGCGGACATGGGTGGCCCCCTGCGCGAGTGAGAGTCGTGTGGCGAGGGGAAAAACGTGCCCCTCTACCCAATCCCCCTGCGACCCGATTTGTGCGAAAAAAGCGGGGCATTTCACCACGAAGGCACGGAGAGCACGAAGAGGAAAGCGGGGGATAAAGGCAGGAAGTGCAAGGACTTGGGAAGGGGGTGTGGAGAGCGAAGAAAAAACTGGGAGAAAATCGCGCGTTTCCCGTTTTGGAGCCACGGCGCGCGC
>DATAKA010000014.1:0-2192 GCA_036261855.1 Phycisphaerales bacterium
CCAGAGAATTGCCGTCGATCCCCGTTCCGTCGAGCGACGTGAAGTTGGTATGCGATCCCTTCCCCGCCGCCTTGGCCGCGTTGTCAAAGAACTGCTGCCAGGTATCCGTCGGCCCGCACGATACCTCCACGCCGTCCACACTGTCGCCCGCCAGGGTGGCCAGCACGGACGCCAGCGCCGCGCGCCGGGGCAGCACCGACGCCTCAAGAAGGGACCGCGTCACATCCGCGTGCTCTACCGGGCTTGCCGCCGTCGACGCCGAACCCTCCTGGGCCAGCACGGCCGCCGTGAACGCGGTCAGCGCTTCGTTCTTGGCCGTCAGCGCGTGCTCCCGTGCCACCGCCGCCTCTTGCTGCGCCTTGTCCGCCTGCACGGATCCACGCACCGCAAGCCCGCCCGCGCCCAGGGCAATCACCGCCGCCGTCGCCAACGCAATCTGCATGACTTTTCTCCTTTTCGACGTCCCCCGTGCCTGCTGAAAACGCTTCGACAACTCCGCCGCGTCCCCCAGCTCTCCGATCGCGGTCCGCACCGCTTCGGCTTCCACCATCCCCGACACCGTGAGGTCCCGCACCCGCTCCCGGAGATGGGACGCCAGCTCATCGCGGATGCCCCTGTTTTCCTCCGCCGTGCCCCCCAGCAGCTTCTCCAGCACGTCGAGCCACGACGCAACCGGATCACCGGGTGTTCCGGCGCCCGGCGTGGGCTGCGCTTCCTCACTGTGCAACCGCAGTGCGTTCACCGTGTTACCTCCTGCCCCGCCTCACCGGGGTGGATGAACGCGTCGATCACCGCGCGGAACGCCTTGTGCGCCGCGATCCGCTGCTCCAGCCGCTTCTTCCCTTTCGCGGAAAGCCTGTACCACTTGCGCTTGCGCCCTTCCTCCGAATCCTCCGCCTTCACCTCTTCCCAGCTTGTGAGCACGAGCCCCTGCGTCTCAAGCCCCTTCAGCAGCGGGTACAGAACCCCCGGCGTCAGCCGCACCTGCCCGCCCGAACGCGCCGCGACCTCCTTCGAGATGGCGTACCCGTACTGCTGACCCTCCGCCAGAAGCGAGAGCACGATGAGTTCCGCGGCGTCTTTGGGCTGGTCGTTGAGCATGGTCTTTCGACAATATATCGGATCAAGATATATTCGTCAACAGCATATCGGCCGGTTCGCGGAATTTCTTTGTGCTTTCCCCTCTTGCTTCAGCCCCGGATGGTCGAATAGCATCCCCCATGACCGGCACCACCTCGACGACGACGACCACACCACGCAGCGGGTAAACGCCGGAGCCCGCGAGCGTCGAACATCCCACGAACACCCCCTGACCCGGCGACTAGAGTCGCCGGGTTTTTCGTTGACCCACGCCCTGCACCCAACCCCAGCACCCAACCCACCCGGACACTCCGCCATGGCTACCAAACCCATCTGCCTCGTCTGCCAGAAAGAAATGGAGCGCGGCTTCATGACCGACCTCGGCGACGGCGACATCTCCGCCAACATCCCCCGCTGGTGCCCCGGCACGCCGCAACCCGCAAACTGGACAGGCAGCGAAGTGAAGTCCGAGCAGTTCGCCCGCGGCTTCAAGGTTGTCGCCTACCGCTGCCCCGAATGCGAAGCCCTCCGTCTCTACGCCCCCTCCGCTCAGTAACCCCATTGCCTATTGCCCGTTCCCCATTGCCCGGACCCTCCCAATGCCCACCATCACCCTCCCCGACGGCAAAACCAAGTCCTTCGACAAGCCCGTGACCGGCCTCGACGTCGCCGCGTCCATCGGCGCGGGCCTCGCCAAGGCCGCGCTTGCGTGCAAGGTTGACGGCGAACTCCGCGACCTGTCGTACGTCATCGACAAGGACGTCACGATCGCCCTCATCACCAGCCCCAAGCCCGGCCAGCCCACCAGCCCCGAGGCCCTCACCCTCATGCGCCATTCCGCCGCGCACGTGATGGCGGAGGCGATTCAGGACGTGCTCGGCAAGGACGTCCTCCTCGCCTACGGCCCGCCCACCGACACCGGCTTCTTCTACGACATGTCCATCCCCGAGGGGAAGAAACTCAGCAGCGACCACTTCGCCGCGATCAACAAGCGCATGGCGGAGATCATCGCGGAGAACCGACCGTTCACCCGCTACGAGGTGAACGCCGCCGAAGGCCTCCCCAAACTCAAGTCCGAGGGCAACAAGTACAAAACCGACAACGCCGAACGG
>DATAKA010000020.1:0-37357 GCA_036261855.1 Phycisphaerales bacterium
AAGGACGACCGCGATCCGTACCGCTACAAGCCGTACAAGCAGTCCATGGTCGACGTGATGACCTTGACGCTCGAGGGCTTCGGGGATTCCGCGAAGTCCTTTGAGCGAAACGTGGACCCCGATGTGCACGGGCCGATGGAGAAGGACGGCGGCTGATTCAGGGCTTTGCTGCAGCGAACGCGTCGATGGCACGCTGCCGGCTTGTGGAGAGGTCCACGAGCATGTCGGGGTAGTCGACCTTCGCCCTCGCAATCGGTGGGAGGCGGGATGGGTCGTGGATCACGTCCCCGCCCAGGGCGGCAAGTTCCGGCACATAGCGCCGGATGTACGCGCCGTCTGAGTCGAATCGCTCGCTCTGGGTGATCGGGTTAAAGATCCGGAAGTACGGCGCCGCGTCCGTTCCGGTGCTTGCGCTCCACTGCCACCCGCCGTTGTTGCTCGCGAGGAATCCATCGACCAGGTTCCGCATGAACCAGTCTTCACCCAGACGCCAGTCGATGAGCAGGTTCTTGGAAAGGTACATCGCCGTGATCATCCGCACGCGGTTGTGCATCCAGCCTTCGGCGACCAGCTGCCGCATGCCGGCGTCCACAATCGGTACACCTGTTCGGCCCTCCTTCCATGCTTCAAAGTGCGCGTCGTTGTTCAGCCACCGTACGCTTTCTGTCCACGCCACGAATGCGCGGTGCTTGCACACCTTTGGGAACGAGTGCATCACGTAGATGTAGAACTCCCGCCAGAGGACTTCACTGATCCAGCAGACCAGCCCGTCATTCCCGGCGTCGAAGGAGCCGTTGTTGGCCGCGAGAGCGGCGGCCACGCACTGGCGTGGTGAGATGCTGCCCACGGTGAGGTGCGGCGAGAGTTCGCTGGTGGCCGCGAGTGAGGGGAAGTCACGATTCTGTTTGTACGCGGCGGCGAGTGTGTTCACGAACGAATCGAGGCGGGAGTGCGCGGTCGCTTCGCCCGCGGGCCATCGGTCCGCTGGAACAGTGGACAACCAGCCGGGGACGGATGTCGGTACTTCGTCGGGCAGAACCGGCATGGCGGCCAGCTGCCTTGGCGCGGGCAAGGGGACAGTGGCGTCTTGGCTGAGGTGCTTGACGCACGCTTTCTTGAAGGGGGTGAACACGGTGTACGGTCGGCCCTCGCCCGTTCTTATCTCCCCAGGCTCGATGAGGCTCTGATCGGTGCAGGCAAACGCCTTGAGGCCTTCACGGGTGCATGCCCTGGTGACCGCAGCGTCTCGGGCAGTCTCATTGACCTCGTACTCCTTGTTGAACCACAGGGCATCACAGGAGTTCGTACGGGCGACGTTGAGAACCGTTTGAGGCACATCCCGCGCTGATCGAGCGATGCGGACAAGGAGCGGGATGTTGATCGCCGCCAGCGATCGCGAGAGTTCCCGGAGGGTCCGGAGAATCAGGTCAACCTTTGCGGGCGCGTAGGCGTGGGCCTTCCACTCCGCGGGCGACACGACGAAGAGACCGATCACGCCAGCGCCCTTCGAATCCCCGCCGCTCAGCTTGCAGGCTCGGTAGAGGGCGGTGTTGTCCACAGTGCGGAGGTCGGACCGGAACCAAACGAGAGATCTCATGCCCCAAGGTTTCGCTGGTTCCGGAGGGTCGGATGCCCCTGCGCTCGGCAGACTTGTGCCACGATGGCGGAGGCGCAACCATTGCGTGTGCCGGTTAAGCCCCGCAAAGCAATGAAGCAGATGCTCCAAAAGCCAAAGGCCCGGAAGAGCCGAGCCGCGCCTTTCGCCCCGGCTGCGCTGCAGAATCACTCTTCACCTCGGGAGCGGGTGGATGCGTGGTTCGAGGCTCAGGGCTGGACCGTCTGGGAGTTTCAGGATCGAGCCTGGCGAGCCTATCAGGAAGGGTGCAGTGGTCTCGTGCAGGTGCCCACCGGAGCTGGCAAGACCTATGCCGCGTTCCTCGGGCCGCTGATGGAGATGATGACGGAATCAGGCCGCGACGCTGGCAAGGAAGCCGGTCTTCACACGCTGTACATTACGCCGCTGCGGGCGGTCTCGCGGGACATCGAGTTGGCACTCAAGCGACCGGTCCAGGAAATGGGGTTGGGAGTACGGGTGGAGTCGCGCACCGGCGACACCACGTCGGCCGTGCGGGCGCGGCAGCGGGAGCGCCTGCCACGGGTGCTGATCACGACGCCGGAATCGCTGTGCCTGCTGCTGACGCGCGAGAATGCCAGGGAACTCTTCGAGGGCCTGCGGTGCGTGATCGTGGATGAGTGGCACGATCTGCTGGTGAGCAAGCGGGGCAGCGCGACCGAGCTGGCGCTCGCACGCCTCCGTTCCTGGTGTCCATCGCTGCGGGCGTGGGCGATGTCGGCCACGATCCCGAACGCCGAGGAAGCACTTGCGGTGCTTGTGGGCGTTCCGGGCCCGCAGGCTCGCCCCGCTGTGGTCGTGCGGGCGGATGTCGCGCGGCCGGTCCACATTCGTTCGGTGATTCCGAGCGACATGTCGCGGCTTCCGTGGGCGGGACACATGGGCCTGAACATGCTTCCGGATGTGATCGCGCGGCTGGACCCGGCGGTGCCCACGCTCGTTTTTACGAACACTCGTTCGCAGGCCGAGCGGTGGTTTCACGCGATCGGCTTCGCCAGACCCGAGTGGCAGGGGGTGATGGCCCTTCACCACGGCAGCATCGACCGAGATGAGCGGGAGCGGGTCGAAGCGGGGCTCAAGTCCGGCGCGGTGCGCATCGTGGTTGCAACCAGCAGCCTGGACCTGGGCGTCGACTTTTCACCAGTGGAGCGGGTCCTCCAGATCGGATCACCCAAGGGCATCGCGCGCGTGGTGCAGCGGGCCGGCAGGGCCAACCACCGCATGGGCGGCGAGAGCGTCGTGGACTGCGTCCCGACCCACGCCATGGAGCTTCTGGAGGTTGAGGCGGCGCGTGAGGCATTCGCCGTGGGCGATCTTGAGGCGCGCACCGCGACGCCCAGCCCATTGGACGTGCTCGCGCAGCACCTCGTGACGTGCGCTCTGGGCGGCGGATTCCGCGCCGATGCAATGTTCGCGGAAGTGCGTACCACCCATTCGTTCCGAACGCTTTCACGCAAGGAGTTTGACTGGGCACTGGAGCTGGTCACTGAGGGCGGGGTGCTGCGGGGTTACCCGCAGTTCAGGCGCGTCGTGAAGTGTGCGGACGACGTCTATCGCGTCAGCAACCCGCGAGCAGCCCAGTTGCACCGCCTCAACCTCGGCACGATCACCGGTGCGGAGTCACTGGAAATCTGCTACGCATCGGGGCGCCGCCTGGGGCACATCGACGAGGGGTTTGTCGCGCACCTGCGACCGGGGCAGAAGTTCGTGTTCGCGGGAAAGGTCCTGGCCTTTGTGGGCATCCGTGACCTCACCGTGATCTGCAAGCCCGCGCCGGGCACCACCACCAACACGCCCTTGTGGGCGGGGACCAGGCTGCCCATCACCGAGAGCCTTGGGGCTGGCCTCCGTCGCGCATTGGAGCGCGCGGCGGACGTGGAACGCCGTCGGTGCGCTGGTGAACGCGTCGACGACGCGACCCCGGAGCTGCGGGCGGCGGGTGAACTTATTGCCACACAGCAACGCACTTCACGCGTTCCCGCAGCGGACGAACTGCTGATAGAACTCACTCACACCCGCGAGGGATGGCACCTCTTCCTCTTCCCGTTTGAGGGACGCCTTGTGCACGCTGGGCTTGCGTCGCTGCTTGCACTGCGGCTCTCTCGCCAGCGGAGCGGCACGTTTTCCATCGCGGTGAACGACTACGGGCTCGAATTGCTGAGCACAGTGTCGTACCCGTTCGGCACACTTCTGGTGCCAGAGTCGTTGCCCCTCTTCATGACCACGGAGGGGTTGGCTGAGGATGTGGCGGAGAGCGTGAACATGACCCAACTGGCCCGCCTGGCGTTCCGAGACATCGCGAGGGTGGCCGGGCTGGTCATGCCCAACTATCCGGGGGCACGCAAGACGGGCCGGCAGCTCCAGGCGAGCAGCGGGCTCATCTTTGATGTTCTGAATGAGTTTGATCCCCCGCCGGGCAATCTCCTTCTCGAGCAGGCGCGGCGGGAGGTACTCGATCGTCACTTCGAGCGGTCGCGTATGGCTCGAACGCTTGAACGCCTCGCACGCGCGAAGCCCGTCATTGTGCGCACGGAGCGGCTGACGCCCTTGTCGTTCCCGCTCGTTGTCGAGCGGGTCGCAAGCAAGGTCAGCAGCCAGACCGTGCTTGAGCGGCTGCGGGCGATGCAGAAGGAGTGGAGTGACTGAAATGAACCGCACCCGCGGCGTGCCGCGGGTGCGAAGGAACGGGTCGTGAGACGGGATTACCGCCGGCGGCGACGCAGAGCGGCAAGGCCCAATCCTGCCAGCGCCGCGCCAGCGCTGGGGGCGGGAACGATCGACACGTTGTCGATGTCAAACGTGTACGGGCCGGACTGGCCAGCGATCGCTGCGTCCACCATCACGCCAACTTGCACGCGATTGACGTTCGAGAACGTGCTCGCGAACGTGACACCAGGTCCCTCGTAGATGAAGGGCGTGCTCGGATCGATGGCGATGGTGAACGTGGACCATGTGTTGGGCTGCACCGGCGGAGACACCAACGCTACCGCGCCGGTCGCGCCGGGCGTAAACCGGGCAAAGAAGCTCACGGGGGTCGGGGCGTCGTGCCGGACGGTGAATGAGAAGGCCGTGACAGCGCCCGCGGTCCAATCGCCCCAGAAGTTGCCACCGCTGCTGGCAAAGTTGCTCTGACCGCGGAAGATGAGCGGGATGTCGCCCACGGGGTTCGTGGCAAAGCTCACGGACCGGCTGGCGTACCCCGACGCGTCCGGACCACCCGCCGGGACGTAGGTCAGTGGCGTAAAGGTGGCAGCGCTGCTCCAATTGGCGGCCGGTGACGCAAAGGTCTCGGTGTACGGAACCGTGAGGGCGAAGGCGGGCGCGGCAAGTGCCGCGCCCACAAGGGCGGCAACGATGGGGGTCTTGAACATGCGTATCTCCTCTCGAAGCGTGCGTAAAAACCAATGTACGTTAGCGAAGAGCGCAGAAAAGTCGAGGACAACGAGACAAAAAGGTCCGGATTTACACAAAACAAGGTATCACGAGTCCGGTAAGTGTTTGGGGTGTGCAAGGCCGGTCCATTTGCTGGTCACTGGCAGTGGCCGAACATCGATTCCACGTGGGAGCAGGACTGCGCAGGCGGCGCAGGCTCGTTGCGACTCCATCATGGCGACCGGCGATTCCGAGTGATCCATCTTCACGGCGGGGTGATGCCGCACAAACGAGAGCGGGCAGCACTTCGAAGCCCGGTTCGACGCGCACGCGTGTGGTTGTGGCGTGACACGAGTTGTTGAAGAAGCGGTGCGAGCGCTGTGAAGAACTTCGGCTGTGATGCCCGGCCGGATTGCACGAGTGGTGTTGTCGTGGTACGCTGCGAGTTCATTCGTCGTGTTGTGCGTGGGGTCAGTCGGTCGGGGAGGCGCGCGAGTGGCACAGGCTCCAATTGCGGTTCTGCTGGGCTTCGAGGGCGCGCCCCGAGTGCGCGCGGCGCGCGGTTCGCGCACGCTGCGAGCGTCCGGAACATCCTTCGAGCTCGAGCCGCTCTTCGCTGCGACACGGGCACCGGCGGCCGTTCTCGGCGCGCGCGCGGCCAGCGCGAGGAAGATCCATTGGCACCTCGCCCGCCCTACGGGTGCGGCGGCGGGTGGTTCCCCGTGGGACGTGACGCGAGCAGTCATGAAGGAGGCGTCTGCACGGGGCCTTCAACCAGTGCGAGGCGAGCCAGACCTTGTTCAGGCGTGGCCCTCTCAGGTTGGGAAGCCCGCGCGTCCGGCGGCAAGGGAAGGCGGATTTCAGGACCAGGAATCGTCGGGCGGGCGTCCTGTCGTTCAGGGCGAGTTTGCGTGGCACTTGAGCGACAGTTACTCTGGGCTGGCGGCGGCGCGTGCGCGGGCAAGGGCCGCATCGAACGCCGTGATCCGCATTGCGCACCTGGATACGGGCTACGACGTGGGCCATTCCGTGTTCCCGCGAGAGTTGCTTGATCCCCTGAACTCTCGGAACTTCACGGGTGACGGGCGTGCCATCGACGACATCCGTGATCAGATCAAGGGCGGAGTCATGACCGCCCCGGGGCACGGGACAGGCACGCTTAGCCTGCTGGCGGGCGGCCGGTTTGCAATGCGCGCCAACGGGTATTCCTTTGACGACGAGATTGGTGCCGCGCCCGATGCACGCATCGTCGGGCTGCGGGTGGCGAACGCAGTGGTCCAGATCAAGACCAGCGCGGTCGCCAAGGCGATCGCGTATGCCGCGGAGTTGTGCGACCGCCCCGAGTCGCGGGTTCATGTGCTGTCCATGAGCATGGGCGGCGTGGCGTCCCAGGCGTGGGCCGATGCCGTGAATCTCGCGTACGAGGCGGGCATCGTTCTGGTCACCGCGGCCGGCAACAACTTTTCAGCGGGGTTTCTTGGTGGCCTTCCGGCGACCTCGATCGTGTACCCCGCGAGGTTTCAGCGGGTGCTGGCCGCGTGCGGGGTGATGGCGAACTTCGAGCCCTACTACGGGCTGAGCTTCCGGACCATGCAGGGCAACTGGGGCCCCAGGTCCAAACGGGGGACGTCCATCGCAGCATTCACGCCGAACACGCCGTGGGCGAGGCGTGGACAGCCCGGCATCGTCGATATGAACGGCGCTGGGACATCGGCGGCCACCCCGCAGGTCGCGGGTGCCGCATCGCTGTACCTGAGGTTTCATGCGGACACGCTGCTGGATGACGCGCACTATCCAAGGCGTTGGATGGTTGGTGAAGCGGTGCGCCGAGCGTTGATCGCGTCGGCTCGGGCCCCGCTCGATGGGGACGATCTTGAGAAACTGGGGGCGGGTATGCTGCATGCCGGCGCGGCACTCGATCTCGTTCCCGAGCCTGCAGACCAGTTGAATCCGGCGGAAGAGGCCGGAGTTTCGTTCCCATTCCTTCGGGTCATCACCGGCGTCGGTGCCAAGGGCTCGGACCCTCTGCTTGCGTTGGAACTCGCCCAATTGGTGCAGTCCTGGGACGACGCAACGTCCGCCAACCCATTTGACGAGTTCATCCGCAAGGCCGATGATCAGGGCGGACGTTTGACGGTCGCCCAGCAGCGGGAATTGGCGGAGCGGCTGGCAAAGCACCCCGCTGCATCTCAGGAGTGCCGTCAGGTCCTGGGGCGGGCGCTCGATGACTCATCGCGACCACGGTCCGGGGTGCCGAGGACAGCCGCTCTGCAACCGTCTACGCCACGACCGGTGATCGGTTGCGCCATTCCGTTCGAGCCCCCGCGCCCCCGCCACCGGGAGTTGCGTGGGTACGCGCTCGATCCGAGCTTCGCAACCTCGCTTTCCACGCACCACGTGAGCGAAACCGTTTTCTGTGTGCCGTGGGAGAAAACGGAGCCCGGCCCCGCGGACAGCTACATCCAGGTGATGGATATTGACCCGGCCAGCGGTCGCGTCTACGAGCCTCTCGACCTCGAACACCCGCATGTGCTCGCGAGCAAGGGCCTGGCGCCGAGCGAGGGCACCCCTCAGTTCCACCAGCAGATGGTCTACGCGGTCGCGCGCATGACCATCGCGAGGTTTGAGTCAGCGCTGGGGCGGCCCGCGCTCTGGCGGCCCGGTCCACCGCGGGACGCTGTGAAGAATCCCCGGGATGACTCGCAGTTTGTCGGGCAGCTCCGGATCTACCCCCACGCGCTGCGCGACGCCAATGCCTTCTACTCGCCCGCCCGCAACGCGCTGCTCTTCGGGTACTTCGGCAGCGACGCTGCAGGCTCCGGGCGCGAGCGTGTGTTTACGTGCCTCTCGCACGATGTCATCGCCCACGAGACCACGCACGCGCTCCTCGACGGCATGCATCGGTCCTATCTGCTCGATAGCAACCCTGACGTGCTGGCGTTCCACGAGGCGTTCGCCGACATCGTCGCGTTGTTTCAGCGGCTGACGTTGCCGGACCTGCTGCGCTACCAGATCGCGATGACGCAGGGGCAGTTCCGTACCCGCCGATCGCTCATGGGCCAGCTCGCAACACAGTTTGGGCGTGCAATCGGCCACCGCAAGGCGTTGCGCGAGGCGATTGGCGGCTTTGACGAACGAGGGGAATGGACCCCGGCGGAGCCCGATCCCGCGGCGTACGAAGCGGCCACAGAGCCGCATGATCGGGGAAGCGTGCTCGTGAGCGCCGTGTTCGACGCGTTCCTGTCGATCTACGAGAAGCGGACCGAGGACCTGCTGAGGCTTGCCACAGATGGCACCGGCGTGCTGCCCCCGGGCGCGGTCCACCCTGACCTCGTGCACAGACTCGCGGACGAGGCCAGCAAGGCCGCGTCGCACGTCCTCACGATGTGCATCCGTGGGTTGGACTACTGCCCTCCGACGGACGTGACCTTTGCTGAGTACCTGCGGGCTGTGATGACAGCCGACGCCGAACTCTTCGGTGACGAGGGGCGCGGCTACCGAGTGGCCTTTGTGGAGGGCTTCCGCAAGCGGGGCATCTACGTTAGCGACGCGCCTTCCATGAGTGTGGAGAGCGTTCTGTGGCGCAGGGCAAGCGACGAGAAGCCCGGGCTCTCGGAGGAACTGCTCGACCGACTCGCGGACGTTCGGTCCGCGGCGACGGCGGATGCGTTCTCGCGTGATCGTCGGGCGATCTTCTTCCGGCAGCGGGAAGTGCGGCGCGACTTGCACAAGCTGATGACGGCGCACTTCGCGAAGTCCACGCACGGACCGGCGGACGCGTCGTTCCTTGGTCTGGACCCTGCTATGCCCTTCGAGGTGCATTCGGCGCGATTCGCGATGCGTGCCGGACCGGACGGGAGGATGCAGTCCCAGGCGATCTTCGGGCTGCTGCAGCGCGACCAGTCGCGCAAGGTGGGTGGCGACCCGTTCGAAGGCGGATGCACTGTGATCGCGGACCTGGCCCGGAAGGAAGTCAGCTTCGTGATACGCAAGAACGTGACCAGTGAATCAAGGCGTGAGCGGCAGCGTTCCTACGCAGCGGCGGCCGCCGCGACTGCGGGCGGTACGTACTTCGGGGTGCATGCGCACGCGGAGCCCTTTGCAGCGCTGCACAAACCCGCGGGGAACTTCTGAGGTGCGTATGAGCAAGAAGCCCAGGACAACTCGACGCCGCGCTGGCAGCGTGCCCGCCGTTCGCGTGCGCATGTTCCGGCAGGGGTTGGGCGACTGCTTTCTGATTACCTTCAACCCGGGCACCGACGAGCGCCACATGCTCATCGATTGCGGAACACTGGGGAACAAGGCAACCGGCGTCACCATGACGCATGTTGTGGATGAGATCGCGAACTCGACCTCTCGACACGGGAAGAGCACGCTGGACATCGTTGTCGCCACGCACGCGCACCAGGATCACGTCAGCGGCTTCCTGTCCCGGCGGCAGGTCTTTGAGTCTTTCAGGGTTCACAATGTCTGGATGGGATGGACGGAGGATCCGACGGACGCGCTCGCGAAGAAACTCGCCAAGACCGCGCGTGCGATGAGGGCGGCGATTGCCGATGCGCACCGGCTCGCGCCCGCCGCCGGCGACACTCGCGAAAGGCTCGCTGGCCTCGCTGAATTTGAAGGGGGAGTGGTCGGTGCCGCGGGCGACCTGGCGATGGGAGAGACCATTGCGCAAGCGCTGGACGTGCTGCGGGACCTGCCGGGCGCCCGGCTGACGTACCACTCGCCCGGTGGAGCGCCGGTGGAACTCGCGGACATTCCAGGGTTCCGGTTCTACGTGCTCGGGCCCCCGCGTGACGAGAAGAAAATCGCCAGCATGGGAGACCACGGCAGCGACGAGTTGTACGGCCTGACGACCGCCCTGCGTGCCATGGGTGGCGGCGGAGGAGGCTCCGGCGACGCGGATCAGCCCTTTGACGTCAGGTTCTCCTACCCCATGGAGGACGTGGAACGTCTGTACCCGGAGTACCGGAAGGACGTTCACCGACGTATCGACTCCACCTGGATGGACGCCGCTGCAAGCGCAGCGGCGGTGCTCGACAAGTTCCGCAACAACACGAGCCTGGTGATCGCCATCGAGCGGATTGCGGATGGCAAGGTGCTGCTGTTCCCGGCCGATGCGCAGGAGGGCAACTGGCTCTCGTGGCACGACGCGGCCAACTCTTTCCGGGTGAAGGATGCCGGCGGGAAACGCACCGTGACGGCAGAAGACCTGCTCGAACGCACCGTTTTCTACAAGGTTGGGCACCACGCAAGCCACAACGCCACCGCGAAGGGCAAGGGACTTGAGGTGATGCGCCGCTCCAAGAACCTCACTGCCTTCATCCCGGTGGATCGTGAGGTTGCGCTGGGCAAGTCTCCGAAGGGGTCCTGGAAAATGCCCGCGGTCGCGCTTTTTCGTGAGCTGCTCGAGGCATGCAACGGCCGAGTTGCGCGTGCAGACCTTGGATGGGTGAAGGACGCTCGGGTTACCGGCAAGCCGGGAATCGAAAGGGAACTGTCAGGCATCGCGACGGCCGAGGAATGGAAGCAGTGGGGGCGGGCCCAGAAGCAGGCCGCGAACGTCAGCGAGCACCCGATGTACATCGAGTATCTGCTGGAGTAGCGCGAAGCCGCCCCGCGGCGCTCTCGCGCCGTGGGGCGTTCAGAAAGGGGATAGGTCCGTGTGGTTCCTGGTAGTCGCCGCAGGCAGGGGCCGCTGCTAAAGACGCTCAGCAAGGCATCGATATCAAGATGTTCAGGACGCGGTCGTCGAGCCGGAAGTACATGCAGGCGCAGAAGCGGTACGTCCCCGCCCACTTCGCCCGCCTCTGGCGGAGCCCCTGGGCCGTCACTTTCAATGCGCCGGGAGTCTCCTGACGCGCTACCACATTTTTCTCTTCCCCGTGGTTAGCGCCCCCCTTGGGCCACGTCGCATTGTTTGGTACAGTGGATACGCCGTGCGCCCGGGAGACCGGGCCGGGATAGGCGGGCCCCATTGTGCAGGAGTACGGGCGATGGCCGACGCGCCGGGCATCCAGACCAACTTTCCGACCTCGCCACACCAGGTGACGCAGATCCTTGGAGCGGTGAAGGACGGTGACCCTCGTGCCAGCGAGCAGCTGCTTCCCCTTGTCTACGACGAACTGCGACGCCTCGCGCGGTCCTACATGGGCAAGGAAAAGGAGGGGCAGACCCTTCAGGCCACCGCGCTGGTGCACGAGGCGTATATGCGCCTCCTGGGCGGCATCGAGGTTTCATGGGATTCCCGGGGCCACTTCTTCTCCGCCGCGGCGATGGCGATGCGGCGCATCCTCGTGGAGCGGGCCAGGCACCGCAAACGCATCAAGCACGGCGGCGAGATGCAGCGGGTGGACGCGGACCCCGCGCACGTTGCAGACCCGGCAGAACCAGACAAGGACGCAGGGACGGACCTCGTCGCCCTCGACGAAGCGCTGAACAAGCTCGGCGAGTACGACCGTCGCAAGTGTGACGTGGTGATGCTCAAGTACTTTGCTGGGCTGACCAATGACGAAGTGGCCGCGGCGTTGGGTGTCAGTAGCGCGACGATCCGGAACGAGTGGACGTTTGCGAAAGCCTGGCTCGCCCGCGAACTCAAGAAGGCCGGGGTCGCTCCCGCAGCCCTCGTCAACGCCCGTTCGGAGGGCTCGGCATGAGCGAGCAGGGCGGAAAGCAGCAGAAGGCCGAGGAGGTCTTCCTTGCGGTTTCAGACCTCCCCTCCGAACGATGGGAGAGCGGCATCGTCCGGATGTGCAATGGGGACACGGAGCTGGCGAGTGAAGTGCGTTCGCTGCTGGGTTTCCACGACAAGGAAGACAAGTTCCTGGACCCCAACGAGCTGATGGCCCAGAGCCTGGTCTTTGGGCGCGTCCGAATGGCTCCGGACGAAGAACTGACCCCGGGCACGAAGATTGGCGTGTACACCATCCGCAGCCTGCTGGGTGTCGGCGGGATGGGCAGTGTCTATGTCGCGGAGCAGGAGCGTCCGCGTCGAACCGTTGCATTGAAGGTCATCCGGCGAGGTCTCTCGACGCAGAGCCTGCTCCGCAGGTTTGAGCACGAGGCGGAGGTGCTGGGCCGCCTGCAGCATCCGGGGATCGCGCAGGTGTTTGAGGCGGGTGCCGCGCCACTCGTGACTCCCGATGGCCTCTCCCGCGACTCCCAGCCGTTTATCGCCATGGAGCTCGTGCGTGGCCTGCCGCTCAACAAGTTCTGCGATCACAAAGACCTGGACACCAAGGAACGGTTGCGGCTGGTTGCCCGTGTCTGCGACGCTGTGCACCACGCGCACCAGCGGGGCGTCATCCACCGTGATCTCAAGCCCGGCAACATACTGGTCGAAGACTCGGGCTCGCCAAAGATCCTCGACTTTGGCGTCGCCCGCGCGGCCGACGTGGACATGCGGGTCACGACGATGCAGACCAGCATCGGCCAGCTCATCGGCACGCTCCCGTACATGAGCCCCGAGCAGGTGCTGGGCGATCCCGGCGAGATTGATACCCGTAGCGACGTCTATGCGCTCGGCGTCATCATGTACCAGCTGCTGACGGGTCGGCTGCCGCACGACGTCGCGAGCCGCAGCATCCCCGAGGCAGCCCGCGTGATCCGCGAGGAATCGCCGACCAAACTCAGTCATGTCTCGCGGATGTTCCGTGGAGAGATCGACACGATCGTGTCCAAGGCCCTCGATAAGGACAAGCGCCGCCGCTATCAGAGTGCCGCGGACCTTGGGGACGATATTCGCCGCTACCTGGCGGGAGAACCCATCCACGCGAAGCAGGATTCGGCGCTGTACGTGCTGCGCAAGCAGCTCAAGCGGTACAAGTGGGCCGCGATCGCGGCGGGCGTTGCATTGATCGCGCTCGTGGCCTTCACGGCCTACGCAACAGTGCAGGCGCGCCGTGAGCGCAGGCTCGCCGCCGAGGCCAACATGGAGCGGGCCTTTGCGTTTGCCGCAAAGGATGCCGCGGAAGTTGCCCGGCAGAAGGAGGAAACCGCCCGCGCCCTCGCGGATTCCGCGTCGATGCGCCTCGCCGAGCAGTTGGAGTACGCCCGCACCGAGCGCGGGCGACTGGAGGGCGTGCTGGGGAACATCCCACTCGCCGAAGACTCCCTCTGGCACCAGTACTTCAAGCACGAGAACGCCTCGGCCCCCAAGTGGGCGCTCCGGGAATTCTTCCACCGTTATCCCTACGAGTGGTCAGTCCAGGTCTCGCCCAACGGGCTCCGCTGTGCAGCATTCGCGCCGCAGGCCGGCCTATTCCTGCTCGGTGCCAATTCGGGGATTGGGGTGTACGACGCGTCGGTTGGGGTGTCCAAACGCAGGATCACCGGGCTCGGTTCGGGCGTTGCGATTCTCGCGGTCTCCGCCGACGCATCGCGCTGCTTTGCAGCCCTCGACAACGGCCGCATCGTCCGCGTCAACCTGCGCGGAGACGCGGAGTGCGCGCTGCTGACCCCCTACGCGCCGCACCTCGGGGCGGTCCGCGCGATCGCGCTGAGCGCGGACGGATTGCTGCTCGCCACCAGCGGCAACGACCGCACGGTCCGGATCTGGGATACGGAGACGCTCGAGCTGAAAGCGACGTGGAGTGCGCACCCCGAAGTCGCCATGGTCCTGGCGTTCAGCCCGGACTCCCGGGCACTCGTCACGGCACCGGGCCCGTCCAGTGTGCAGGACCTGTCCGCCAGGTCGCACGCCCGAGTCTGGCGACTGTCGGACCTGGCGCTGTTGCGGGAGTACCCCGTGACCGCTCGCGGTGGCGTCACGGCCGCCGCGTTCAGCCAGGACAACACGACGCTTGTCGTTGCAACCGGCCAGCGCCAACTCAATCTGTACAACCTCGAGACAAGCGCGGTATCAAGCCATGAGGTGACGGCGGGTACTTCGGCGGTCTCTTCCGTGAGTCCGCTCCAGGGGTCCGGGGCACAACTGCTTGCCATCGGGGACTCCGTCTGGGAGGCAACTGTTTCGGGCCTCAGGCCCCTGCCCAGCGTCGGCCTCCAGAGTCAACTGCTGATGTCTCTGGGAGTCGTGGACGACTCTGTCATCATCGTCTGCCGCGACGGGCTCATCCGCCGAATCGCGGTGACGCCGGAGTACCGGCGTTCGCGCGTTGCGGACTTTGACACATGGTGCTTCGGCACCGAGTTCTCGCCGGATGGGGCAACGCTCGTGGTCGCCGGCGGGAACAACGAGATCCGTGTCGTCGACGCGGCAACACTCCAGACGCGGCACACGTTCCCGATCGTGGAGAGAGGCATCATGCGTGCCCGTGCCATCCGCTTCATCGATGGGTCGGATGTCTTCGCGGCCGGCTGCGGCGACGGCGCGATCAGGATGTGCAGCGCGGTGTCGGGCCGGGTTCTCTCTGTCCTCCCCACGGGAGCGCCTGAAATCTACTCGATGGAGCGCACGCCTGATGGGGAGTTTCTGGTCACGGGCCACGCCGACGGCACGATCCGATTCTTCAGCATTGCGACGTGCGAGTATGAACTCCTCCCGGTCCGGCTGCAGCGCAGAGTGGAGGGCATCGCCTTCACGCCCGATGGTTCCCAGATGATCACCTCGGGGCTCTTCGGCGGTATCCAGATATGGGATGTGCGTACCAGAGAAACGGTCGCGAGCGTCGAGACATCCGGCATTCCGTGGGCGGTTGCCTGCTCACCCGATGGGTCGCGGCTGCTGGTCTCCACCTACGACGGCGTGGTGGATGTCTTTGATTCGACGTACGCGTTCATGACGCGTCTGCGAGCACATCGGCGACTGATCCCGGGCCTGTGTTTCTCGCAGGACGGCTCGCTCTTTGCCACCGGCAGTGAGGACACGACCGTCCGCATCTGGGACGCCAAGACTCTGCGCACTCTGGCCTCGCTCGAGACGGACGGCGGAGAGGTGATCACCGTTGCCTTCAACCCGGACGCGTCACGCCTCGCTGCCTCGAACGCTTCCCGGTTCACCACGGTGTACGACTTCCCACGCCTCGACGCATACCTCACAGGGAACGCGGCGTTCCAGAAGCGGCGGGCGGACGCCCAGTCCGCCGCCCCGGGCGCGAGGTGAGTCGTGCGTATCGTGCGCCCATGACTACCGCCGCCCCGTTCCCGCTGGTCCTCATCATCCGCGACGGTTGGGGCATGAACCCCAACCCCGAGCACGCGGCCTTCGACGCCGTCCGCACCGCGAGCGCCAAGGGCCTCACGCCCGTGGCGGACCGGCTGATGCGCGAGTACCCGTGGACGCTGATCAAGACGTGCGGCGAGGACGTTGGTCTCCCCGCGGACACGATGGGCAACAGTGAAGTGGGACACCAGAACATCGGTGCCGGGCGCGTCGTGCCGCAGGAATCGCTGGTCATGACCAAGGCCTGTGAGTCGGGCCTCCACACCATCCCCGCGATCCGGCGGGCAGTCGAGAAGGTCCTTGGCGATCCCACCGGCAGGTCCAACCTCCACTTCATGGGGATCAATTCCGACGCCGGCGTCCACGGCCTGCTCGAGCACCTGTACGCCATGCTCCGCGCGTGCAAGGCACTCGGGCTCGCGGGCAATCGCGTGCTGCTGCACCTCTTCACCGACGGTCGCGATACCGGCCCCTTCACTGGGAAGGACTTCGCAGCACAGGTGGAGCGTCACTGCGCGGAGATCGGCGTGGGCCGGGTGGTGAGTATCTGCGGCCGCTACTACGCGATGGACCGGGACTATCGATGGGAGCGGGTCAAACTCGCGTACGACATGCTCACCCGGACCGCGCCGCAGATGTATCACTCCCCAACCGCGGCAATCCAGCACTACTACGACAATCCGACAAACTCAAGTCAAACGGGCGACGAGTTCATCACGCCCCGCATCATCGCAAGCGACGCCGCCGATGCTTCACGTACCCGCGTCAAGGACGGCGACAGCGTCATCTTCTACAACTACCGGGGTGACCGCCCTCGCGAGATGTCCGCCGCGTTCGTTTTCCCGGATGACAAGTGGGCCAAGGTCAAGCCCAGCCCCGATTCGGGTACGGCCGGGTTCAACCGTGGTCAGAAGCTGAACCTGCACTACGTCACCATGACGTCATACTGGGACGCGCTCGCGCCCTTCGTGGACGTCGCGTTCCCCAAGCCGCCCCGCATGGTGAACATCGCTGGTGAATGGCTCAGCACGCTCAACCTCCGCCAGTTCCGATGCGCGGAGACCGAGAAGTACCCGCACGTGACGTTCTTCTTCAACGACTATCGGGACGAGCCATTCCCCGGCGAGACCCGTGAGATCATCCAGAGTCCCAAAGTGGCAACCTATGACCTCCAGCCCGAGATGTCGGCCGCGGGCGTGCGGGACGCCGTGCTGCGCAGACTCGCCTCGCCCGACTGTGAGCATGTCATCGTGGTGAACTTTGCCAACGGAGACATGGTCGGCCACACCGGCAAGCTCGACGCCGCGGTGCAGGCGTGCGCCACCGTGGACGCCTGCGTCGGCCAAATCGTGGACGCGGCGCTCGCCCGCGGCGGGCGCTGCATCGTCACCGCCGATCACGGCAACTGCGAGCAGATGTGGGACCCGGCGACCAACGCCCCGCACACCGCCCACACGCTCTATGACGTCCCCCTCATCGTGGTTGATCCCGCCCGCAAGGCGTCGAAGCTCCGTGGAGATAGGGACGTATCCAACTGGAACAATCCGGCGGTACGGGCCCAACGCGGCCGACTTGCCGACATCTTCCCGACGGCGCTTGCCCTCCTCGGGACGCCCCAGCCGCCGGAAATGACCGGTCGCTCGCTGCTCGCTTGAGGGCATGCAGGCGGCCAGGCAGGTCGGCGGATTACTCCTGATCCTCCGACTTTGCGCGACCCTTGCCAGCGATCTCGATCGCAGTTTCGAGCTGAACCAGCCGCTGCGTCAGCGTCTGGACCTGCTGCTGTAGCCGCAGTACTTGCTGGCCAAGCTGCTCCTGCTCGTGCTCGGTAAAGCCGAGCGTTTCTTCGAGGCGCTGCAATCGCTCTTCCGTCGGTCGTGGTTCGCCCATGATTTCCTCGTATCCCTGCTGACGCCCCGTGGCCTCCGCAAGAGTAACCTACCGCCCCATGCATACGCGTCCCCTTGCACCCGCTGTGTTCATCCTCACCGCGACGGCACTTGTTCCCAGTGCGCGCGCGGAATTCCGCCCCGCCGGCCTTGACCTTCAAGCGGCCGCCCAATCAACCGACGCGACACCGCCCCCGGCGCCGGCCCCCGAGGCAGTCGCCGCTCCACCTGCGCGCCGCTCGCAGTTCCTCGCCAAGCACTCGGAGTGGTTCTCGGCCGGCGCGAGCTTCGCCGATGACCTCAGCGGCTTCGAAGAGGTGAACGCCTACTTCTCCTACAGCCACTTCATCGAAGACCGCGTCGAAGTCATTGCCGAACTCTCGGTGCGGTCTTTCAACCAGGAAGGTAACAACGCCCAGGGCGTTAACCCCGCCATCGTCTTCCGCTACCACTGGTGGAAGAGCGACGAAGAGGCGACGTGGACCTTCTACACAGACCTGGGCATCGGTCTCATGGTCTCGACCGACGACGTGCCGGAAGACGGCTCGTCCTTCAACTTCACGCCGCGCGCCGGGCTGGGCTTCACCCGCGCCCTCTCCGAGGACACACGCCTGCTCATTGGCCTCCGCTGGTCCCACATCTCCAACGGCCGCCTCTGGGGCGATGACGATAACCCCGGCTCCGATGCCGCCATGCTGCACGTGGGCGTCATCTGGCAGTTCTGAGCCCACCGCCACACCGGATACCCGGTCCACCCGATCACGGGCATCCCGATCAAAATTCCGAGCAGTTCGCTTGCATCCCTCAAAACGTGGTGCATCTTCTGGCATGCGCCCAAACGCCTTGGGCGTCGCCTCTCTGCGCCCATGAATCACCCTGTCGGTCAAACCGTCGCCTGCCTCGCCGTGTGCGTACTTGCGCATGCCGCGCACGCGCACCTCGCGTTCCTCAACTTCGAGGAAACCCCCAGCGGCGTCAACGTCGTCCCCGGCGACGTCATCCTGTCCCAGTTCAACATGTGGGGCACGGAGTACCAGGGTGATCTGCTCACCATCCGCGACAATCCCTTGACGGCGATTTCTAACACCCAGGTGGCGGTCCTCAAGCACCAGGCCGACCCCACCGTCGTGCCCGTGCTCAGGTTCGACTTCGTCTTCCACGGCACCAACATCCAGAGCACGGGCGACTTCGTCGGCATCATCGCTACCAACGCCGCGTCCCCCAACACCGTCTTCACGATGTCCGCGTGGGATACCGAGGACGGCCTGATCGCCTCCCTCTCCACGATCGTCGAGAACACCAACATCTACGACCCGGCCGAGGACACGGAGCTGGTGATCTTCCACCCCAACATCGCATACGTCACCCTCACCGCCACCGCCGGCGGCCTACCCGTCGAGGTCGAACTCGACAATCTCCGCTACAACCACCTGATGCCCACCCCCGGCTCCGGCGTCCTGATCGCGGCGGGCATGCTCGCAGCGATGCGTCGCCGTCGCGGCTGAGAGCCGGCCCACTACCATTCATCCAATGGACCTGATCCCGGTCTGCACCGACCTTGGTATCGCCCTTGCCTTGGGGCTCTTGGTCGGCCTCCAGCGTGAACGCTCCGCGTCCGCCGTCGCCGGCATCCGAACCTTCGCGTTCATCACGCTGCTGGGCGCGCTGCTGCCGATCATCGCCACACTCACGCAAGTCGCGTGGGCCGTCCCCGCGTCCATTGTCGCTGGCCTGCTCGCAGTCCTCGGGCTCGCGTACATCGGCAACATCACCCGCGATCCAAAGGACCCCGCGCCCGGAGTCACCACCGAGGTCGCCATGCTGGTGATGTTCGCCGCAGGCGTCCTCTGCGGCCTCGGCGAGTCCCGCCTCGCCGCAATCGTTGGTGCCGCTACCGCCGTCCTTCTCCATCTCAAGCCCTCGCTCCAGCGATTCACCCGCGCCCTGACTGACGAAGACGTCCGCGCCATCATGCAATTCGCGGCCATCTCACTCATCATCCTCCCGGTCGTCCCCGATAGAGATATGGGCCCCTTCAACGCCTTTAACCCGCGCCACATGTGGCTGCTCGTTGTCCTGGTTGTCGGCATCAGCCTCGCCGCGTACGTGGCCTACCGCATCCGTGGCGACCGCCAAGGAATCATGCTCGCGGGCGTCCTCGGCGGGCTTATCTCCAGTACCGCAACCACCGCCGCGTTCGCACGGCGCGTGCGTGAGCAGCCCGCGAGCGCCGCCCTCGGTGCCAGCGCGATCATCCTCGCGAGCACCGTCGTCTACGCCCGCGTTATTGTCGAGCTCTACGCCGTCGCCCGCACCGCCCTGCCGATGCTCCTCTGGCCGCTGCTCACCCTCTTCGGCATCGCCGCCGCCACGGCCGTCATCGCCGCCGCACTCGCGACACGCGACGGCCACACGCCCCTGCCCCCGCCCCGCAACCCCTCAGAACTCAAGAGCGCGCTGGTGTTCGCGGGCATGTTCGGCATCATCCAACTCCTCACCGCCGCCGCGAACCACTGGCTGGGCGGTCGGGGTCATTACGCCGTCGCCGCCGTCTCCGGCCTCACAGACCTCGACGCCATCACCCTCTCCAGCGGCCGCCTCCTCACGCAGGGCCAGGTCACAATCCAGCAGGCCGGCGCCGCGATCGTCATCGCCCTTGCTTCCAACCTTGTGTTCAAGGTCGGCTTGGCCGGCGTCTTGGGTGGCCCCGCCTTGCTGAAGCGCCTGTGGTGGGCCGCCCTTGTGAACGTCGCCGCCTGCGGTGCCGTGCTGCTGTGGTGGGTGCCCCGTCTCGCAACCCCCTGACCCGCACCTGCCAAACCGGCAGCCCCCTGCACCCCTCCGGGGACGCTGGCAGGGCCAACCGCCCATCCACGATCCACGGCCCCGGGTTCCATGCCCCACGCCACCCGCTCAAACTGGCACGGCCGTTGCCCTACCTCTACCGGCCCACGGTGCCCCCGCACCCGCAAGCCTGAACAGAATCCAATCAGACCATCACCCGCACGACGCCCCGCTTACGGGGCACAGCCCATGGAGTTGCACAGCATGGCCGCCAAGGAACTCGTCTTCGACGTCGACGCCCGCCAGTCCCTCCTCGCCGGTGTCGAGAAACTCGCCCGCGCCGTGAAAGCCACCCTCGGTCCCCGCGGCCGCAACGCCGTGCTCGACAAGTCCTGGGGTGGTCCCACCGTCACCAAGGACGGCGTCAGCGTCGCCGAAGAGGTCGAACTCTCCGACAAGGCTGAGAACATGGGCGCCAAGCTCGTGAAGGAAGCCGCCAGCAAGACCAGCGACGAGGCCGGCGACGGCACCACCACCGCCACGGTGCTCGCCGAAGCCCTCTTCCGCGAGGGCCTCCGCCACATCGCCGCCGGTGTCGATGCCAACGCCCTCGTCCGCGGCATGAAGCTCGCCGTCGAGGCCGCAGGCAAGGAGATCGACGCCCTCGCCAAGCCCATCAAGGGCAAGGAAGACATCCAGAACGTCGCGAGCATCTCCGCGAACAACGACGTGGTCATCGGCAAGATCATGGCCGACGCGTTCGACAAGGTCGGCAAGGACGGTGTCATCACCGTCGAAGAAGGCAAGAACATCGACACCGTCGTCGACGTCGTCGAGGGCATGCAGTTTGACCGTGGCTTCCTCAGCCCCAACTTTGTGACCGACGCCGAGAACATGAAGGTCGAGTTCGACAAGCCCCTCATCCTCGTCCACGAGGACAAGATCGACAACATCCAGAAGCTCGTCCCCCTCCTTGAGATGGTGATGAAGGCCAAGAAGCCCCTCGTCATCATCGCCGAGGATGTCAGCGGCGAGGCCCTCGCGACGCTCGTCATCAACAAGCTCCGCGGCACGCTCCAGGTCGCCGCCGTCAAGGCGCCCGGCTACGGCGACCGCCGCAAGGCCATGCTCGAGGACATCGCGATCCTCACCGGCGCCACCGCCGTGATGAAGGACCTGGGCCTCGAGCTCGACAAGGTCGAGATGAAGCACCTGGGCCTCGCAAAGAAGATCGAGATCGACGCCGACAACACCACCGTCATCGAGGGCGCCGGCCAGACCAAGTCCATCCAGGAACGCATCAAGCAGATCCGCTCCGAAATCGAGAAGGCCACCAGCGACTACGACCGCGAGAAGCTCCAGGAGCGACTCGCCAAGCTCGCCGGTGGCGTCGCCGTCGTCAAGGTCGGCGCGGCCAGCGAGGCCGAGCTCAAGGAGAAGAAGGCCCGCATCGAGGACGCGCTGCACGCCACCCGCGCGGCAGTCGCCGAGGGCATCGTCCCGGGCGGCGGCGTCTCCTTCATCCGCGCCCGCAAGGCCATCGAAGGCCTCAAGGAATACCAGGCGGTTTTCGCGAAGTCCGCCAAGGATGATGACAAGACCAGCGAAGACGTCGGCCGCTTCAAGTATGATGTCGCCGCGGGCATCAAGACCGTCCACACCGCCCTCGCGGTGCCGCTCCAGACCATCGCCGAGAACGCCGGCGCCAAGGGCACCGTCGTCGTCGCGAAGGTCGCGGAGGGCAAGGGCTCCTTCGGCTACAACGCCCTCACCGAGGAATACGGCGACCTGCTCGCGATGGGCGTCATGACCCCCGCGAAGGTCGACCGCCTCGCCCTCCAGAACGCCGCGAGCGTCGCCACCGTGCTGCTCGCCGCCGACTGCATCATCACCAGCAAGCCCGAGCCCAAGGACGCCAAGGGTGGCGGCGGTGGTGGCATGGGCGGTGGCATGCCGGGCATGGGCGGGATGGGTGGCATGGGCGGCATGGGAGGGATGGGCTTCTAAGCCCACCCTGGAGTTTGCAATCACACCCGCGCTCCGCGCGAGAAAGGTCATATATGACCAAGCCTTCCGACCTCTTCAACAAAACCGGCACCGGCGGCACCTCGGGCAACAAGCCCAACCCGTTCGCGCCCATCCCCGGCCTCTCCACCAGCAGCGACAAGCCCGCTGATGACAAGGAAGCCGCTAAGCGCCTCATGGACAACCTGACCGACGACGGTTCGAACGTCACCAAGAGACGCGACCTCGGCCACGGCGTCCACGCGGATGCCCGTGCCAAGGGCGGTGCCGGCGCGGCATCGCAGCGTCCCAAGGTGTAATCGCACAGCACGCACGCAGCAAAGTCCATGCTCCACCAGGCCCTTGACATCCTCAAGAACCTCGACGTGCATCTCGCGAACTTCGCGGGCGAGCACGCGGTGGGTGTCTACGCGCTGCTCTTCGCGATCATCTTCGCCGAGACGGGGCTGGTCATCGCCCCGTTCCTTCCCGGCGACTCCCTCCTCTTCACCATCGGCGCACTCTCGGTTCCGACAGACGAGCGCGGCGCCGTCTTCAACCCCTGGCTTGCCTTCTTTCTGCTCACCATCGCCGCCATCCTCGGCGACTTTGTCAACTACCACATCGGCAAGTACATCGGCCCTCGCGTGTTCAGCAAGAACCCAGACCCCACTGCCAAGCCCACGCTGCTCGAACGCTGCCTCAACAAGAAGCACCTCGATCGCGCCCACGAGTTCTACGAGAAGTACGGCGGCAAGGCCGTCATCCTGGGCCGCTTCGTCCCCATCGCCCGAACTTTCGTCCCGTTCGTCGCCGGCGCGGGCGCAATGACGTACTCAAAGTTTGTCCTCTACAACATCGTCGGCGCGGTGCTCTGGGTCGGCATCTGCATGCTCGCCGGCATCTTCTTCGGGCAGCTCCCCTTCGTGAAGAAGAACTTCGAGCTCGTCGTCATCGCCATCATCGTCATCTCCGTACTCCCCATCGTGGTGGAGTACGTGCTCGCAAAGCGTCGTGGTCCGTCGGTCCCTGCCGCCGCCACGCCGCCCTGAGTCGTCCCCTTCTTTTCACCGTTCCCTGTTCACGATTCACTGATCCCTGTTCACTGGAGCACATCATGGCCATCAAACCCCTCGAAGACCGCATCCTCATCAAGCCCCTGGACCCCGAGACCAAGACCGCCAGCGGCCTCTACCTCCCCGAGACCGCCAAGGAACGCCCCATGAAGGGCGAGGTCGTCGCCACCGGCCCCGGCAAGCGCCTCGACAACGGCAAGCGCGGCGAAATGTCCGTCCAGAAGGGCGACACCGTCGTCTTCGCCAAGTACGCCGGCACCGAAGTCGAAATCAAGAGCATCAAGCACCTCATCATGCGCGAGACCGAACTCCTCGGCGTGATCGACGGCTGAAACCCAAATCAATCGCGGAATTCGCGAAGAGGAAAGCAGAGGTACGCAGAGGAAGAAAGGACTTGAGGAACACAATCCACGGATTGACCTCCGCGTTCCTCCGCTCCGCTCAATACCTCCGCGATTCGCATTCAAGGAACCATCATGAGCAGCAAACAAATCATGTTTTCCGACGCCGCCCTTATCGAAATGAAGAAGGGTGTTGACCGTCTCGCCGACGCCGTCAAGTGCACCATGGGCCCCGCCGGGCGCCACGTCATCATCGAGAAGTCCTACGGCGGCCCGCACGTCACCAAGGACGGCGTCTCCGTCGCCAAGGAAGTCTCGCTCCCCGAGCCCTTCCAGGCCATGGGCGCCAAGATGGTCCACGAGGTCGCCAAGAAGACCGCCGACAAGGCCGGCGACGGCACCACCGCCGCCACCGTCCTCGCCCAGGCCATCTTCAGCGAGGGCCTCCGCCACGTCACCGCCGGCGCGAACCCCGTGCTCCTCCAGCGCGGCGTGAACGCCGCCGCCAACGCCGCGGCCGACGCCATCGACGCCATGGCCATCAAGTGCAAGGGCAAGGAAGACTACAAGAAGGTCGCCACCGTCTCCGCCAACCACGACGCCCAGATCGGCGAGCTCATCGCCGAGGCGATCAGCAAGGTCGGCGCCGAGGGCGTCGTCGAGATCGAGGACGGCAAGGGCGCGACCACGACCCTCGACTACGTCGAGGGCATGCAGTTCGACAAGGGCTACCTGTCGCCCTACTTCATGACCGACCCCAAGACCGGCGAGTGCGTGCTCGAGGACTGCTACATCCTCCTCAACGAGAAGAAGATCAGCAGCCTGCCCGACCTCCTGCCCCTCCTCAACAAGGTGGCCATGAGCGGCAAGCCCCTCCTCATCGTCGCCGAGGAAGTGGACAACGAGGCGCTCGCCGCGCTCGTCGTCAACCGCCTCCGCGGCGTCCTCAAGATCTGCGCCGTCAAGGCCCCCGGCTTCGGCGACCGCCGCAAGTCCATGATGGGTGACATCGCCGTCCTGACCGGTGGCACCTTCATCGCCGAAGACCTCGGCCGCCAGCTCGAGTCGGTCGAGATGACCGAGCTCGGCCGCGCCAAGAAGGTTGTCATCACCAAGGACGACACGACCATCATCGAGGGCGCCGGCAAGAAGACCGAGATCAACGCCCGCGCCGCACAGATCAAGGCCCAGTACGACAAGAGCACCAGCGACTACGACAAAGAGAAGCTCATGGAGCGCCTCGCCAAGCTCACCAGCGGTGTCGCCATGATCAGCGTCGGCGGCGCGACCGAGGTGGCCATGAAGGCCACCAAGGACCTCGTTGATGACGCCCTGAAGAGCACCCGCGCGGCCGCCAAGGAAGGCTACGTCCCCGGCGGCGGTGTCGCCCTGCTCCGCACGCAGGACGCCATCCTCGCTGCGAAGAAGAAGGCCAAGACCGACGACGAGAAGCTCGGCTTCGACATCGTCGCCAAGGCCATCGAGTACCCCTGCAAGCAGATCGCCGACAACGCCGGCTTCGATGGCGACGTGGTCGTCGAGAAGGTCAAGGAAGCCAAGGGCAACAACGGCTTCAACGCCTCCAACGGCGACTACACCGACCTCGTCAAGGCTGGCATCATCGACGCGGCTCTTGTCGCCAAGACCGCCCTCATCAACGCCGCCAGCGTCGCTGGCCTGATGCTCACCACCGACGTCCTGATCACCGACCTCAAGGACGACAAGAAGGCCGAAGTCGGCGCAACCGCCTAATCCCCCCTCCCCCTCGGGGGGAGGGCCGGGGAGGGGTTGGCGAACGACCAACCTCTCCCTCACAAGAAACACACAGACCCCTGCGCGACAGCGCCGGGGTTTGATTGAGCCAACATGCCTTCCGAGAACAAATTCCCTTGCGTCGCATGTGGCGCACGAACGCTTGACTCAGATGGATCTGTTTGTTCCGGTGGAATTTGCACGGTGTGCGGCTGGACGCACGACGGAGATTGCCATTTGCATCCGGAGGTGCAAGGGAGCCCCAACTACGTCAGTCTCAACACGCACAAACGCAACATTAACAAGTACGGCGAGTCTATTGCCGCACGCGCGAACAGGGCAGGTGGACTCAAGCCGCACGACTTGGAGACACTCACGCCCGAACAAGTTGCTGCCTTGAGTCGCCAGTCGCCCTGGTCGGAAGGTCGTTGAGACTTCAGAGCATGTCCTCCCCGCTCCCAATCCCCGCCCCCCTCCAGTCCTTCGACGACAAGGCCGCGGCTCTCCAATCGTCACTCGCGAGCCTTGCCACGACCCACGCCCGCTACACCACCCTCAACCAACGCAACGCCATCCTCCCCAACTCTCTCGACGCCCTCCGTGTCGAACTCACCTACCACTCCAACGCTATCGAGGGCAGCACCCTCACCCTCCGTGAAACGCAATTGGTCCTGGAAGGGCGTTCGCCCGCCAACAAGTCACTCCGCGAGGTTTACGAGGCCCGCAACCACGACCGCGCCCTGCGAATGGTCGAGGAGTGGGCGGCAACCCGGCCGGCAAGCGTCCCGCTCACGGAGCAAGACCTGCTCGCCGTGCACGCGCACGTCATGGCCGACATAGATACACCCTCCGCAGGGCGTCTCCGAACCGAGCGCGTACTCATCCAGGGCACGCGGTTCATCCCCCCGGGTTCACACAAGTTCGGCGAACTGCTGCCTGCTCTCCTGTCACTGGCGAACCGCCCGGGCATCCACCCTGTGGCGCAAGCGGCCGAACTGCATTACAACCTCGTGGCCGTCCACCCCTTCAACGACGGCAACGGCCGCACGGCCCGCCTCCTGATGAACTACCACCTGATGCGCAATGGATACCCGTTTGCGATCATCGAGGTCGAGCGCCGTGCCGAATACCTCGCGGCCCTCGAAGAAGCCAACACCGGACGGTGGGAGCCCTTTGCTACCTATCTGATCCAGAGCCTCGACCGCACAATGCACCGCCTGATCGGTTCAGAGTAGATGGTTCGTGTTTTCGTCCCTTCAATGCCCGATGCCCAGTGCCTATCCCCATGCCCACCACCCGCGACTACTACGAAATCCTCGGCATCACCAAAGCCGCCGACGCGGAAGAGGTCAAGCGCGCCTACCGCCGCCTCGCGATGAAGTACCACCCCGACCGCAACCCCGGCGACACCGAAGCCGAGAAGAACTTCAAGGAAGCCGCCGAGGCCTACGAAGTCCTCTCCGACGACCAGAAACGCAAGATCTACGACACGTACGGGCGAGAAGGCCTGAAGGGCTCCCAGGGCGGGCCCGCCACCCACGACTTCAACCGCATGAACGTCGAGGACATCTTCTCGATGTTCAACGACATCTTCGCCGGCGCAGGAGGCATGGGTGGGGGCGGCGGAAGGGGTCGTGGCCACCGCGGCCCACCCCGCGGCTACGACCTCGAGACCGAGGTCGCCATCTCCCTGGAGGAAGTCGCGACCGGCGCGGAGCGCGACGTTGAGTTCACCCGTCTCGACGTCTGCAAGAAGTGCACCGGCAGCGGCGCCAAGCCCGGCACTACCCCGGTCAAGTGCCCCACCTGCGGCGGCCAGGGACGCGTCCAGCAACAGGGCTTGGGCGGCATGTTCCGCATGGTCACGGCCTGCCCCGCGTGCGCCGGCCGTGGCCAGGTCATCAAGGAATTCTGCGACGCATGCCGCGGCAAGGGCCGCGTGCCTGCGAAGCGTTCTCTCTCCATCAAGGTCCCCGCCGGCATCCAGGATGGTCAGGCGATCCGCGTGCCCAGCGAGGGCGAGCCCCCGCCCCCGGAAGCGAGCCCCACCGGCGACGGCATCCGGGGCGACCTGCACGTGGTGGTCCATGTGAAGGAGCACAAGTTCTTCCACCGCGAGGGCGATCACCTCGTTCTCGAAGTGCCGATCTCCTTCACGCAGGCGGCGCTGGGTGCCAAGCTCGACATCCCGACCATCACCGGCAAGACCACTCCTTTGGAGGTCCCAAAGGCAACCCAGCACGGCACCGTGCTCCGCCTTGATGGCCAGGGCCTGCCCAACCTCCGGAGTGGCAAGGCCGGCGACATGGGCATCGTCGTCAAGATCGAGGTGCCGCGCAAGCTCACCAAGGAACAGGAGAAACTGCTCCGCGAGTTCGCCGCGACCGAGGACAAGTCCGTCATGCCCGAATCGCAGAGCTTTTGGAAGAAAGTCCTGGGGTAACTCACCCCTCCGTGGCGATCCTGCAATCACTTGCCCTTCGCTCCTCATATCATTGTCAGGACGATCCTCATGCCCGAGCACGACCAAATGAACGACGACCCCCGCCCGGAAGACATCAGCGCCGCAGCCGACGCCGATATGGCAGCGCTCATGGACAAGATGGGCGCGATGGAAGCCGAACTCGAGGCCGCCAAGGGTCGCGCTGTGCGCGTGATGGCCGACTTCCAGAACTTCCAGCGCCGCGCCGCGCAGAACGAGCAGACCGCCCGCCAGTCCGGCGTCTCCGCCGTAGCGACATCAGTGGTGGGGGTGATCGACCACTTCGACATGGCCCTGACCCAGGACCCCGCCAAGGCCAGCGCCCAGCAGATCATCGACGGCGTCAAGGTCATCCGCGAGGAACTCCTCCGCTCCCTCACGCGCCACGGTGTCACGCTCATCCAGCCGCAGGCCAACGATGAGTTCCACCCAGGCCAGCACGAGGCCATCATGCAGCAGCCCGCCGACGGCGTCGAGCCCGGCCGGATCGTTGCCTGCTTCCAGACCGGCTACGCCCTCCAGGAAGGCGACACTCAGCGCATCCTCCGCCCCGCCAAAGTCTCCGTCGCCCCCTCCTGATCTTTCCTCAGTCACTCCGTCACTCAATCACTCCGTCACTATGCCGACGTACGACTACAAGTGCACCGCCTGCTCGCACACCTTCGAGCACTTCCAGTCCATGAAGGACAAGCCGCTCAAGAAGTGCCCCAGGTGCGGCAAGAGCGCGCTGGAACGCCTGATCGGCACCGGTGCCGCCGTGATCTTCAAGGGCTCGGGCTTCTATCAGACCGACTACCGCTCCGAGGGCTACAAGAAAGCAGCCGACGCGGATAAACCCGCCGACACCAAGGCCGAAGCAAAGCCAGAATCCAAAGCCGAATCCAAACCAGATTCCAAGTCAGAGCCCAAGCCAGAACCGAAGCCAGAACCGAAGCCAGAACCGAGCACCTCCAATGGCACAGAAGCCCCGAAAGCCAAACGCCCGGCGGAAGGCAAAGCCCCAAAGCCCAAGACCGGCAAGGCGTCCAAAGACTGACGCAAACCCGATCCGCGGCTTAGGCATCGACGTCATGGAGGTGGACCGCATCGAGCAGATGCTCGTCGATCACCCGACCAAGTTCCTGAGCCGAGTCTTCACCGCCGGCGAAGCCGCCCACTCCACCGGCCGTCGCAACCGCGCCCAGCACCTCGCCGCCCGCTTCGCCGCCAAGGAAGCTGCCATGAAAGCGCTCGGCACCGGACTCACGTCCGGCGTCACCTGGCACGACTTCGAGGTCGTAACCGACGCCTCCGGCAAGCCCGCGCTCTCCGTCACCGGCAAGGCCGCCTCGATCGCCCGCACGCTCCGCATTCGCGCGTGGAGCGTGTCGCTCACGCACACACGGCTGCACGCCGCCGCCGTGGTCATCGCGACCTGAAGACTGATCGTGACTTAAAAAAAAAGGCCGCACCCGTCAGGGCACGGCCTCTGAAGTTCAGTCGTCAGACGGTGATTTAGACCATCGCCTTCAGGCCCTTGAGGGGGCGGACGCGGAGCTTGGTGCTCGCGGGCTTGGCCTTGACGGTCATCATCTCGCCTGGCTTGAAGGGGTTCGCCTTCTGCGTGGCCTTGGTCGCGGGCTTGTAGGCCGCGGTGACCTTCATCAGGCCGGGCACCACGAAGATCTTGGGCTTGTCGGCGCTGGGCTTGGCCAGGTCGACCGCCATGACCTTCGCGAGGGTGTCGAACACGCCGGCGACCTGCTTGCGGGCCAGGCCGTTGTGCTCGGCCAGGATGTTGTACAGCTCGCCCTTCTTGCGGGGCTTCGAGGACGGGGTGATCTTCGCGGGTTTGGGTGCAGCCATTTTTCCACCTTTCTTCGCCATGTGTACCTACTCCATTTGTGTGGGTTTTCCTCCGGAAAACCCGGCTCTTCCAGAGCCTTGTGTCCAACGTTGTACCAAGTCGAACGTCGCTTGGCAAGCCCGCCGGGGTCAAAACCGGCGGATTTCAAGCGATTTTTCGGCGTAGGCGGGGTCAAAGCACCAATTTTCCACCGTTTTTTAGGCGCTTTTCGTGCTCCGCGGCCGCCGCCATCCATCCGTCGTGCCTTGTTTCGGGCAGTTCCAAGCGCAGTTGCACCGCCAGAACGGCGTGGTCGGACAGGCCGGACTCCACGCAACCCGCGTCGTACACGGCACTTTCGATGGTGTCCGCCAGGGGGCGGGAGACGAACGCCGCGTCCAACCGCTGCCGCTCGCCGCAGGGACCGAACCACGACACGGCGGTGGAGCCGGGGTGGGCCGCCCGCCACGCGTCGCGGAACCCCAGGGATTCCAGCACGCCCAGGCAGTGCTCGCAGGTCTGGTTCTCCCGGGCGGGGTCGATGCCGGTGCGGCTGGTGTTGAAGTCGCCCGCGATGACGGCAGGGCGGTCGGCGTGGCCCCGCGCCCACGCGAGCGTGGCGCTCCAGGCGCGGTCCCGTGGCGAAACGGCGGACTCGTCGGGCACGTGGACGCCCAGGACAGAAACCCCGACGGCCGGAACTTCGCACGAAAGGGCACGCCCGTTGGGAGCTGGGCTCGGCACCGTGGCGTTCTGGAGGGGCCAGCGAGCGGCGATTGTGACGGTGTTGCCGCCGCGTGCCGGCGGCGCGGACGCCGCGTGCCCAAGCCCGGCGTCGGCCAGCGCACTGAGTAGTTGGGAGCCGCGTGCGGCACGGAACTCGGTGAGGATGACGATGTCCGGGCGGGCCTGCGCGAGCAGGATCGCGGCCTCGGCCGTGCGCGTCGGGCCGCCGCCGTGCATGAGGTTCCAGGCGAGGATGCGGAGCATGGCGGTACTACAGGAGCGGGCCGAAAAGGCGAGCGATGTTGTCGCGGAAGTGGGCGAGGCGGGGGCGTTTGCGCCAGGAGTCGAGCTGAACCTGCTTGGACTCCTCGAGGTAGCCGTGCTGGAGTTCGCGGAGCTGGTGGGTGAAGTCCGCGTCGTAGACGAAGAGGGTTGATTCAAAGTTGAGCCAGAAGCTGCGGATGTCGAAGTTGGCGGAGCCGATCATGCTGAACTTCTGGTCGATGGTCATCGCCTTGACGTGCAGCAGGCCCCGCTGGTGGCGGTAGATCTTGACCCCGGCTTCGAGGAGTTCCTCGAAGTAGCTGCGGCCGGCGGCGCCGACGAGCGTGCTGTCGGTGACCTTGGGCACCATGAGTGTGATGTCCACGCCCCGCAGGGCGGCGTTGAGGATCGCGGCCTTGGTGGCTTCGTCGGGGACGAAGTAGGGGGTCGTCATGATGATCTCGCTGCGGGCGGCAAAGAGCAGCGAGAGGAATGCCTGGTGGATGGCGTCGGGGCGCGGGCCCGGGCCGCTGGGAACGACGTGCACGATGCTCTTGCCGACGGCGGGGCTGCGCGGGAAGAGGAACCCGGCGTCGGCGGGCTCTTCGCTTGAGTCCATGGCCCAGTCGCGGAGGAAGGAAATCTGGAGGGGCTGCACGGCGGGACCCACCATGCGCACGGTCGCGTCGATCCAGGGGCCGCGGCTGCCGCCGATGCCGGACTTGAAGTTGTGCTCGGTCACGTTCTGGCCGCCGCAGTAGGCGACGCGTCCGTCGATGACGGCGACCTTGCGGTGATTGCGCAGGTCCACGCGTTCCAGCACGGCACGCCAGAGGTTGGCCGGGAGCGCTTCCACGCACTGGACCCCCGCGCGCTGCATGCGGCTCCAGAGTTCGCTCTTGAGGAGGGCGCGGCTGCCGACGGAGTCGACAAGCACGCGGCAGACGACGCCGCGCTGCGCGGCGCGGATAGCCGCCTCGGCGAGGAGCGTGCCCTTGGCGTCCGGATCCCAGATGTAGTAGCACAGGTGGACATGGTGGGTCGCGGCGTCGATGTCCTGCACGAGCCGGTTGAGGAACTTCGCGGGCTCGGCGATGAGTTCCAGGTGGTTGCCGCGGAGCGTGGGGAAGCCGGAGACGTTGGTCGCGAGGGCCGCGAGGTGGGCGTACTCCCCTTCGCCCGGCTCGGGCTCGACCTGGTTGTGCTGCCAGATCTGGGCGGAGCGTTCCTCGATGGGGCGGGTGATGAACTCGTACTTGCGTGTACGGAGGCTGCCCAGGTGGTTGCCGCCGATGAGGGTGTAGAGCACCCAGCTGACCACCGGCACCAGGATCAGGAGCAGCAGCCAGACCATGGTGTCGGCCACGGCGGAGCGCTTATAGATGACGCGGACGGCGAGGATGAGCCGGACGATGACGTCGATCGCAAAGAGCGACCAGCCGACGTAGGGCCAGTGATCGACGAGCATGTCGGGCATCGGGGAGTCTATGAAAGCGTGGGCTCCGGGGCGGCGGGTCATTGGGCGTCGTGGTTCGTACGATGCGGGCATGAACGTGCGCGTGAACGGGACAGATCGGGACGTGAAGGCGGGCACAACCGTGCGGGCGCTTGTTGAAGAGATGGGCATGGGCGCGCAGGCGGTCGCGGCGGAGGTGAACAAGCAGTTGGTGCCGCGGCGGAAGCAGGAGGCGACGGTGCTGAAGGAGGGGGATGTGGTGGAACTGGTGTCGCTGGTGGGTGGGGGGTAGGAGTGACACATGAGGTCTTCGAGGTCGCGGGTTTTCATTTGCGCGTTGATCACAGCCGCCGTGCTGCAAGCATGCAATCCCCCGGCGATCTACAACTCCGCTCGTCACGAGATAGCCAGGGACCAGTGGCAAGTTGTGGACCGGTTGGGTCAAACGCCAAGTGATGAGGCGGGGCCGCTCCTTGCGGAACTGGCCGCGAAGGATGTGATCGCGTCGGGCACGTTTGAGGAAGCTGTGCGTCAGGGGCGAGTGGTGCCGGGAATGTCTGGGCGGGATGTGTTGCTTGCTTGGGGGAAGCCGAGCACGGCACGCCGCCCGATGCTGTTGGGACGCGATATGGTGGAACACTGGGTGTACAAGTGCGTTTCGCCGCCCTGCGTTGTCGAGTTCCGCCCACCGTTCGGCGACAAGGTGATAGACGTTCGTCAGTCTCTGCGGAGCCGGCCGCCCAAGTCGGGCCGGATGGTTGGGACGCGTGAGGTGGAGTTGAAACACGACCGCCCGGACGATTGGTACCAGCCGAACCCGTAAGATGTCCCATGGATCAGATCGCATCCGAGCCGGGCTCGTCTCCCTTCACCATCGCGGGCCGCACGTTTCAGAGCCGCCTCTTTGTCGGCACAGGCAAGTATGCCACGAACGAGCTGATGCGGGATGCGCTGGCCGCGAGCGGGTGTGACGTGGTGACGGTCGCAGTGCGGCGGGAGCGGCTGTTCAATGCTCAAGGGCAGAGCCTGTTGGACCTGCTGGACACCAAGCGGTACACGATCCTGCCGAACACGGCGGGGTGCTTCAGCGCGGAGGACGCGGTGCGTGTCGCGCTGCTGGGGCGGGACATCCTGGAGCAATTGGGCAACCCCGGCGCATCGTGGGTGAAGTTGGAGGTGCTGGGCGACAAGAAGACGCTGCTGCCGGACCCGATGGGCACGGTGGAGGCGACGCGGACGCTTGTGAAGGAAGGGTTCCAGGTGCTGGCGTACTCCAGCGATGACCCGATCGCGGCGGTGCGCATCAAGGACGCCGGCGCGGCGAGTGTCATGCCGGCGGGCAGCCCCATCGGCAGCGGGCAGGGCGTGCTGAACCGAAACAACATCGTGCTGTGCCTGGAACTGCTCAAGCAGGGGGACGCGAAGTACCCGGTGATCGTGGACGCGGGCGTGGGCAACGCGAGCGATGTCTCGATCGCGATGGAACTGGGCGCGGACGGGGTGCTGCTCAACACTGCCATCGCGCACGCCAAGGACCCGGTGATGATGGCGCACGCGATGCGGCACGGGTGCATCGCTGGACGGCAGAGCTATCTCGCGGGGCGCATCGCGAAAAAGCTGTACGCGAGTGCGAGTAGTCCGTGGGAAGGTGTGGTGGGGTATATACCCGGTGAATGAGAGCCGTGCGGCGCAAGCCGCCGGTCAAAGTCTTGGCCATGCGAGACAAACCCCTCGCCTTCTTCTTGACATGGAGCTGCTACGGCTGCTGGCTTCCCGGCGACGATCGCGGCTATGTCGACCGTGAACACAACCAGTACGGACGCCCTCGCCTTGAGCCCCGCCCACGGCTCGCAGAGTTCGTCCTCAAGAACCTCGCGGACCCGCCGTTCGCGCTGTCCAATCGCGCTCGTGAGATGGTTGCGCAGGCAATCCGCGATCACTGCCTCAGGCGTGACTGGTTTCTCTTCGCCCAGAACGTGCGAACCACCCACGTGCATGTGGTCGTCGAAGCACGCGACCACGGCCCGGAAGTCGTGCTCGATCAATTCAAGGCATGGGCCACAAGACGTCTGCGTGAGGCCGGGGTGCTCAACCCTGCCCATCGGGCCTGGACGCGGCACGGCAGCACGATCTACGTCTTTGACGAAGCCACACTCAAGTCCAAGATCGACTACGTTCTCAACGCCCAATGAGAGGCGAAGGGTGCAAGCCTTCGGTCTGACTAGGCCCATTGGTCTTCCATTCCGGCGGCTGGCGCCGCTCGGCTCTTAGATCTCGCGGAGCAGTTTCATGGCGGGCAGGCCGGAAAGGTGCTGCCAGAGCATGGCCAGCGCCGTCCGGCTTGACCATTCGCGGATCTGCTGGCGGTCGCCGGTCATTTGGAAGCGGCGGATGTCCGCGTCGATTTCGCCGTTCATGCCGCCGCGGCTGGCGCGGGCGATGAAGACGGTGCCGACGGGCTTTCCCGGGCGTGCGCCGTCGGGGCCTGCGATTCCTGTGATGGCGAGGCAGTGGGAGACGTTGAGGCGGGAGAGGCCGCCCTCGGCCATTGCCCGGGCTGTTTCCGCCGAGACTGCGCCGGGGCCGCTTGGGGCAAGCAAGTCTGCGGGCACGCCCGCGAGAGCGATCTTGAGTTCGTTGGAGTAGGTGACGAGCGAGCCCAGGAAGCTTGCGGATGAGCCCGCGGAGCGCGTGACGAGTTCGGCGACGCCGCCGCCGGTGCAGCTCTCGACCGAGCCCAACGTCTCGCTTCGGGCGCGGAGCAGAGCGAGCACGGCGTCCTGCAACGAGTGGTCGCCCTTGGCGAAGATGTACTCGCCCGCGGCCTCGCGGACTTCGCGTTCGGTGTTATCGAGCAGGGCCTCGGCATCGGCAGGGGCGGCGTGGCCCTCGTACCGGAGGCGGACGCTGACGACACCGCCGCTGGCGGTGGTGCCGACGAGCGGTGTCCGGCCGCGGTGCATGAGGCTGCCGAGGCGCTGCGCCAGGTCGCTTTCACCGAGGCCGAAGGAGTGCAGCACGCGGGTGCGGACGGTGCGGCCCTCTGGCAGGCGGAGGCGCGTGACCACGTGCGCCTCGAACATCGGGATCATTTCCTTGGGAGGGCCGGGCAGGCAGAAGACGTCGCACTCTCGGCCCGTGATGGACTGCACGCTGCCGAGGAGGCCCGGGGCGGTGCCGTTGAGGTTTGGGATGATGCCGCCGCGGTCGGGCCGGAGGGCCTGGGCGCGGTTCAGGGGGCTCATGGTTCGGTTGCGTGCGGCGTAGAAGGCCTCGATCTGGGCCATGGCCAGGGGGTCTTCGACGAGGGCGTCGTGCATGGCTTCGGCGAGGGCCTGGCGGGTGAGGTCGTCGGCGGTGGGGCCGAGGCCGCCGGTGCAGATGATGACGTCGGCGTCCTCGGCGAGGGTCTGGAAGGCGCGGGTCTGGGCTTCCAGAGAATCGGGGACGGTCATGTGGCGGACGGGGACGACGCCGATGGAGGTGAGGCGTTCGGCGAGCCACTTGCTGTTGGTGTCCAGCGTCTGGCCGAGGGTGAGCTCGTCGCCCACGGAGAGGATCGCTGCGGTGGCGTGCACGCTGGCCATGGCCACGAGGGTATGGTGTAGAATGGTGCCGCGGGGGCGTGGTGGATGGATCAGCGAGAGCCGCTCTGGGAGGTTTGAAGCATGGCGTCCTTGACCGTTGTTTCCGGGCCCAACACGGGCGACTACTACCCGCTGGGCACCCGCACCGTCGTGCTGGGGCGCGATGAGGGTGCGCCGATCCAGGTGACCGACAACCGGGTGAGCCGCAAGCACCTGCAGATCCGCCATGAGCAGGCGAACTACATCGCGCTGGACCTGCAGAGCGCCAATGGCAGCTATGTCAACGGGCGCAAGATCACCGGGGACTGCATCCTGACCGATGGGGACGAGATCCACATCGGGGACAGCAAGATTTCGTTCTCGCTCACGGACTTCAAGGACAAGCAGAGCGCGTTCGAGCACTGGAAGAAGGGTGGCGAGAAGCGCAAGGTCACGATCCAGGAGTGACGCGCGCGTCGAGCTCGGTTCAGCGGGCGCGGCGGCGGCGGGCCATGAACAGCGCGCCGGCGCCCAGCAGCCCCGCGGCCGTGGGCGATGGGATGGCGAGGCTGACGTTGTCCACGCCCATGTTGAAGAAGTTGACGTTGTCCACCTCTGCGAAGCGGAGGCGGACGGTCTGGCCTGCGCGGGCCTGGAGGAATGCCGTCACATCGGTGGTCATCGTGGTGTAGCCCAGTGTGGCGGGCGTTGACGTGGACGTCTGGAACAGGTTGAGGAGGATGTCGCTCGGCGCGGTGCTGAAGGGGTTGGCGCCCGACGCGATGAAGTCGACGCGGGCCTGCTGGTTGAGCACCTGGGAGCCGGTGGGGCTGGTGGCGGCCCAATCGAGGAACGACGGGGTGAAGTATGTGCCTGCGCCGTTGTTGAGGTAGAGCGAGAACGAGAGCGACGCGGCGGTGATGCCGCTGGGGATGACGATGTCCTGGTAGAGGACGTGGCTGCCGCCGGCCTGCTGGTCTGTCATCGCGGCGGTGAGCCCGCCGGGGGGCAACGGGACGGGGAAGGCGTTGACGGGCGACGCTGCGCCGGTCTGCAGCGTGAACGAGCCGTCGCTGCCGAGCTGGTCGGCGGTGGTCCAGCCGGTGAAGGACGACTCGAAGCCGCCGTTTGTGATGAGTTCCTGGGCGAGAGCGCCGGGCGCGGTGCACGCGGCTGCGGCGAGGGCGATGAGGGTGGTGCGCATGGTGGTCTCCTCCAACGGTCGATTCTGGCGGTGGACAGGGGCGGTGGACGCGGGCTGTGGAAACTCGCGATGGAATCAGGGCGGGTGGGTTATGGCCGGCTGACCTTGTAGATGCAGTTGTCGGTGTTGGAGACGAAGTAGAGGTTGCCGTCGGGGCCTTGGGTGATGTCGGGCACGATGCCGAAGCCGCGGCCGATCTGGAGGGTCTCGCTCTCGGTGCCCTCGAACTTCTGGGTGCGGAAGAGGTTGTCCGCCACGTGGTCTGTGAGGCGTGGATCGGCGGAGACGTCAACGTTCAGGCGGTCTGGCGTGAGGCGGATGCAGTAGATGCTGCCGCCGTTGGCGCCGACCTGCGTGAAGGAGCGGGCGGAGCCGATCCAGAGTGTGCCGTTGTACGTGGGGCCCAGGGCGTTGCCGTTGACGAATGCAGCGCCGGAGGGGCCGATCTCGTACACCCAGGAGAGTTCGGGGTCTTTGTAGACCGCGCCGGGGAACATGAAGAGGCGGGACTGGGCACGCTGCGCGGTGTACGCGAGGCGTGTGGGCGGGAAGCGGACCTGCTGCAGGGCCTGCGTGAACTGCGTGGTCTCGATGTTCTTGAACTGCGCGAAGCGGCTGAGGGGACCCATGATCTGGATTCAGCCGCCGTTCATGCCGGGCACGACGCGGTTGAGTTCGCTGAAGGCGTCGTCTGCGTTCTCGGTTTCCCAGAGGTGCCCGGCGACCGGGTCAAAGGCCATGCCGAAACCGTTGCGGTGGCCGTAGGAGTAGATTTTCTGAACGTTGCTGCCGGCTTCGCCGCCCAGGGCAGCGCCCACGGCGAAGAAGGGGTTGTCGGCGGGGGCGGAGCCGTCTGG
>DATAKA010000023.1:0-33293 GCA_036261855.1 Phycisphaerales bacterium
ACGTGCCGGTTCCGGGCCACGTGGCGAGTTGGAATGGTACGTCTTGGTCGCCTTTGGGTTCAGGTGTGACGTATGGAGGCTTGGTTGACGCGCTTGCGGTGCATCCCAACGGAGATGTCATCGCGGGCGGTTACTTCGAAACTGCAGGAGGTGTTACGGTCAACCAAGTCGCACGGTGGAATGGCTCCGCCTGGATGGCGATGGGATCGGGAGTGAATAGCGGGGTGCGTGCGATCACCGTGCTGCCCAATGGTGATGTTGCGGTTGGCGGGCGCTTCACGGCCGCCGGTGGCGTTCCTGCCCGTGGCGTCGCACTCTGGAACGGCGCGACATGGTCATCCCTCGGCTCTGGAATAACCGGCAGCGGTGGTGGAAATTCGACAAGCGAGGTCTATGCCCTCGCGATGCTCCCGGACGGGGACCTCGTCGCGGGTGGCGACTTCACGACTGCGGGCGGTATGCCCGCCAATCGCGTTGCCCGATGGAACGGCTCATCGTGGTCGCCCATGGAGACCGCAATGGCCGGGGCTGTGTTTACATTCACGCGCCTGCCCAACGGCGATCTCGTTGCGGGAGGGAACCTGACAACGGGCACTGACTTGCCCACACGCTCCATCACCCGCTGGAACGGATTGTCATGGTCGTTCATGGGATCCGGCTTCGACAACACCGTGAAAGATCTGCTCGTGCTGCCCAACGGAGGGGTAGTCGCGTGTGGTCACTTCCAGCACGCGGGCAACACTTCTGCGAACTACATCGCACGCTGGGACGGTTCTTCGTGGTCTGCGCTTGGGTCCGGCGTGAATGACCCCGTGAATGCAGTTGTCGTACTACCCAACGGTGACATTGTTGCTGCGGGTTGGTTCACAATCGCTGGCGGAGTGAGCGCAAACCGCATCGCACGCTGGGACGGCTCGGCGTGGTCGCCCCTCGGGACTGGTTTGAATCGTGCTGTCAATGCCCTTGCCGTGTTGCCCAACGGCGATGTCGTGGCGGGCGGGGATTTTTTCACCGCTGGTGACGCGCCCGCCAGCCGCGTTGCACGCTGGAATGGTGCGACCTGGTCGTCCATGGGCCTGGGCATGTCCGGGCCTGTCTATCCCCAAGTGATGACTCTGGCGGTGTTGCCCAACGGTGACGTAGTCGCGGGCGGCAACTTCCTGCAAGCCGGCAGCGTTGATGCGGACTTCGTTGCCCGTTGGGATGGCTCGGCGTGGTGGCCGCTGGGTGCGGGCACGAACAATGTGGTTCTCGATCTTTTGACGATGCCCAATGGCGACCTCATCGCAGGCGGCACGTTCACCTATGCCGAAGGATTCGTCGACGGAATTGCTCGCTGGAGCGGCTCTGGGTGGTCGGTCGTCGGATCGAACGGTCCTGGACTGGTCAGTCACCTCGCCGCTTTGCCTAACAGTGATCTGGTCGCAGCGTGGGGCGGTGTAGTTCGATGGAATGGGACGGCCTGGTCGCGCCTGGGCACCCTTGACGGCGGCGTGTTCGCGCTCGCAACGTTGCCCAATGGTGAAATCATCGCCGGCACACATCCGCCGTACTTGCAGCGCTGGGCACCACCGCCTGGCTGCGGCGTCTGCGACCCGATCGACTTCAACCACGACACCCTCTTCCCCGACACCCTCGACATCGCCGACTTCCTCACCGTCTTCGCCGGCGGCGTCTGCGACGGCCAGCAGCCCACCGACCCGCCCTGCAACACCGACATCGACTTCAACAACGACGGCCTCTTCCCGGACACGGCGGACATCCAGTCTCTCCTTTCCGTCTTCGGTGGCGGCCCGTGCCTGTGAAGGAGCGGGCCACGTGCATGGGTCGTGCTTGCACGCCGCGTGTGCCGGGGAGAACCCGCGCCCGTGACGGGGTTCTTCCTCTATCTGGCTACAAATCAGACTGAATAATGGAACTGGAGTGCACCCGGCGCATGATTATGGAGTCCATACTCCGTTATGAGAGGTGCCGCCATGCGCTCTTTCCTCCATCAGTTCTCCCGGCTCGCTCGCTCAGCGCACGCGTTGTTCTGCATCGCACTGCTCGCGTGCGTGTGCTCCGCCGCGCCGGCCAGCGTCCTCGTGTTCGAGCAACCGCCCAACCCCGCGGGCGGGCACTCCAAGTCGGCGTGGTATCCGCCCGACGGCCTCGACGGCGACGAGTACGCGTGGGAGAGCTTCGTGCTCCCGGCGGACACGGCCATCACGGAGGTCCGCTGGCGCGGCTGCTACACCAACTACCTGTCCGGTGCGGGCACGTCGCCGGTGTTCAACTTCACCGTTGCCATCTACCGCTCCATCGCGGTCGGCAGCCAGCCGGACCTGGGCACGGGCGGGCGGCTGGTGCGCTACTACACCGGGAGCAACGCGGGTGAGACAGCCGCGGGCATCGCGGGCGGTGTCGCGATGTACGACTACGCGTTCACGCTCCCCTCGCCGTTCCAGGCCACGGCGGGCACGAAGTACTGGGTGCAGATCGTGGCCCACCAGGGCCTGACGCCCACGTACTACTGGCCGCCGGACTGGAGCTTCTCGCACGCCACGGGCGGCAACGGCTCGCACTTCCGTTACATCACGGGCAGCGGGCAGTACCAGTCCATCCCGGGCGACCTTGCGTTCTCGCTGTGGGCATCGAGCGCGCCCGCCGTCACGATCATCGCGAGCGTGACGCCCGTCGGCGCGGGCACGGTGAGCGGCGCGGGCTCCTACCCCATCAACTCCACTGCAACGCTCACCGCGGCCCCGAACGCGGGCTGGGGCTTCGTGAACTGGACGGAGGGTGCGTCGCAGGTCGGCACCAACGCCACGTACACGTTCAGCGCAACCGTCAACCGCACGCTCATTGCCCACTTTGTGCCCGCGTACACCATCACCACGTTCTCCGTGCCGATGTACGGCGGCACGGTGACTGGTGCGGGCACGTACAACGAGGGCTCCACCGTCACGCTCACCGCCGAGCCGAACCCGGGCTTTGTCTTTACCGGGTGGTCCGACGGGTCCACCGATGTGGTGCACACCTTCCCGGCGACGACCGACCTGTGGATCACCGCGCTCTTTGAGAACGATGCGCTCTCGGAGACGTTCGACTTTGATACCGGTCCGGTGCACGTTTCGCTGCCCGTGAACTACAGCATGAACGGGCTTGGCGTGAACTTCACCGGCACCGCGGGCAACTACTCCATCCAGCCGACCAACTCGCTGGGCTTCACGCCCGCGGGCTTCGGCGGCAACTGCATCTATCCCAACACGGTGTTCCCGGCGGACCTTGTCGCCGACTTCTCGCAGCCGCTGACGTTCTTCTCCATCCTGTATACGCCGCAGGAACTGGGCTGCGACAACTCCGCGACGATGCGGGTGACGACGTACTTGGACGGCGCGTTTGTCGCTACCAACACAACGACCGTCCCCACGCCGGGCACATGGCCCACCGGAACTCTCGCGATCACCAGCGCACCGTTCAACCGCGCAGTGGTGCACTACGACGCTCGCCCACCCACCTGCCAGGACTGGGGCTCCATCTTCCTCGCCGATGTCGTTACCGTCACCCGCGCGTGCTCGCCCTGCGGCAGCGTGTGCGACACGATCGACTTCAACAACGATGGGCTCTTCCCCGACACGGCGGACATCGATGACTTCCTCTCCGTCTTCTCCGGCGGCCCGTGCAGCAACGATCCCCCTGCCGGGACCGGCTGCGGTGACATCGACTTCAACAACGATGGGCTGTTCCCGGACACGCTCGACATCGACAGTCTGCTGAGTGTCTTCTCCGGCGGTGCGTGCCTCTGATCACCACATGCCCGCCGGTCGCACTTCCCAAGAGTTGGGAGAATGTGCTGACATGCGAGGGATTTCAGGCGGCAGGCCCCAAAGTCGGCTTGACGCCACCGGCTGCACTTGGTAGTTTGGGGGGCCTTGCCCTGACAAACACCTGTTCAGCCGGAGACCATTCATGCGTACCCCCCTCCTGCTCGTTGTCGCCTCGTCCGCGTTCGCCGCGGGTGCGTGGGCTGATGTGCCGCCCGCGCTCACGGCGGACCTTGCGCGGCATGTGTGGACGGACTCGCCGCTCGCCCAGGTGCGTGTGGTGAATGGGCAGGGCGGCGCGTATCAGGCACGGAATGGCGACGCCGGGACGATCGTCGTCACCGCACCCGCCAAGGCGCTCGTTCGCGTCGGGCCCGATGCCCACGCGCCGATCGATCCCTTCACCACCCGCGCGGGCACGCCGCAGGACCTGCCCATCGGCACAGCGCCCGAGGGCGATGCGCCGCAGGATGTCGAGTTCCACCCGGGTGGCGCTTCGTACTTCGTGCTCCACCGCTTCACGCGGAACATCATCCGCTTCGACGCGGCCACCAACACGCCGATCCAGACATACGCGCTCAGCGGCCAGCTCCCCGTCGCGATGGACATCACGCCCGACGGCGCAACGCTGCTCGTGGCGTACTACACGGAGGACCAGCTGGGTGTGGTGGACGTGGCCGGCGGCACCGAGACCGTCATCGCCACCGGCGATGCGCCCGGCACGGTGACGATCACCCCGGACGGCACCCGCGCGCTCATCGGTTGCATGATGGACAGCACGCTCCGCGTCATCAACGTTGCGACCTTGACGGAGGAGCGCAGCATCGCGATGCCCGACTTCACGCAGACCATCTCCTTCGGCACTGAGTCCGGCGTCGTGGACGTGAGCTTTGCCGAAACCATCGAGTTCCTGGACGCATCGCGGGTTGTCTTCCCGGGCCGCTGGGACTCCCTCGTCAGCGTCATCGACTTCACAACGGGCGCTCGCACCGACGTCACCACCGGGCAGTTCCCGGCCGGCGCATCGGTCGCGGGCAACGGGTCCATCATCGCCGTGTCGCACGCCACGAGCAACGGCATCACGACCATCATCGACCCCACGACGCTGGCGGTGAGCCGCGTCATCCAGAGCCCAGGCAGCAACACGTGGGCCAACGGGCCGATCATCCTGAACGCCACCGGCACGAAGGCGGTGATTGCGTTCCAGAACTCCGCCCGCGTACTGGACCTGACGACCGATACGTTCGGCGCAGGGCTCGGCACGGCAAACCTGGAGGACCTGGCGCTCAACGCCGCCGGCACGCGCGTCGTGGGCATCGGTTACAGCGGCGCAGTGATCGACCTTACGACCGGCTCGCTGCTGGGCACGCCCAACAGCACCGTCTCCTGCACGCGCGGCGCGGTGAGCCCCATCACCGACCGCGCGGTGCTCGCATCGTGGCCCACCTTCGGCGACGACATCGTGGTGATCGAGACCGATGCGACCCCCGCCCAGATCTTCTTCGGGCGCTCGGGCCCGGGCCCGGAGGGTGACGTCGCCCGCAACGGCGCGATATCGCCCAACGGCGCCGCGGCGGTGAGCGCCAACCTCCTGAGCCGCAATATGTCGATCTTCGACACCGCGAGCGGTGCCCTGCTCCACTACGCCACCCTGGGGCCGCGCCCAGGCGAGGTTGAGATCACACCCGATAGCGCCCGCGCCGTCGCCCTGAATGTGGACGGCACCAATGTGAGCATCGTGAACCTCAGCACGGGCGCCACCACGCCCGCCCCCAGCGCCACGCGCCTGGCCCAGGTCGAGATCGATCCAGCCGGCGCGTTCGCGTACGTCTCACAGGTCGCAAGCGGCGACGGCGTGCGCAAGCTCAACCTTGCGACAAACGCGTTCGTGGGCGGCCTCACCGCCACCGGAGACATGGGCAGCGTCGGATACGCCTACTCGCAGATGTCGCAGATCGCTCTCTCGCCCGACGGCTCCCTGCTCGCCACCGCCGGCGGCTTCAACGACCGGCTCGACATCGTGAACACCTCGACCATGACCGCCGCCCAGACCTTCACGCCCCTGGGCACGTTCATCACGCGCGCCGCGTGGTCGCCTGAAGGGGACGAACTCCTCGTGAGCGACCGCGATGCCGACATGGTGCACGTGCTGCGGAGACCCTCCCCATCCGACCCCTTCGCCGTCGTCGGCACCATCCCCACCGGTGATCAGCCCTACGACAGCGTGCTGGTGCCCGGTTCCAGCCGCGCGTTCGTGCTCAACTGCGGCACGCCGTACAGCGTCACCGTGCTCGACATCGCGTCGCTCAGCGCGGTCTCGACCATCCTCCTGCCACGGCTGCCCGTGGGACTCTCGCTCAACGCCGACGGCTCGCAGGTCTCCATCCTCACGATCAACGAGCAGACCACCATCGGCCAAGGCAACTTCATCCGCACCCTCGCGGGCGAACTCACCGTCATCGACACAGCCACGCTCACGACGATTGACGTCATCAACACCAACCAGACGGCGTCGATGCTCACGGCAAACGCGACCGGCACCGCTTTCGCGTGCCCGGCCATGTCATCCGAGGTGCTCACCGTCATCACGCCGCCCAGCGGCTGCGACTCCATCGACTTCAACAACGACGGGCTCTTCCCCGACACGCAGGACATCGCGGACTTCCTGGTCGTATTCGCCGGCGGCCCGTGCTCCAACGACCCCAACTGCGGCGATATCGACTTCAACAACGACGCTCTGTTCCCAGATACGCAGGACATCCAGTCGCTCATCAGCGTTTTCGGCGGAGGGGCGTGCCTGTAGGACCTGTTCCGGAGGGACCAAGCGATGCTCCACAGGGCTATGCGGTGCATGCTGGCCGTTCTGCCGTGCCTCACCGGCGGAGCGGCGGCGCAATCCAGCATCATCACCAACGGCGACTTCGAGTCCGGCAACACCGGCTTCTCGTCCGACTATTCGTACTCCTCCGGCGGCAACTGCTGCGAGGGGCAGTACACCGTCCGCGCCAACGGCTCCACATTTAACGGGTCGTTCGTCAACCCGCCCCCCTCCGCCCCGGGCAGCGTGCTGATGATGGTCGTGAACGGCTCGACCGCGCCGAACCAGCGCATCTGGTACCAGACAGTGCCGGTGACGGGCGGGACGACATACGCCCTGGTGCTCCGCGGCTGCACGGCCGTTGCCGGTGGGCCCGCCATCCTGCAGTGGCAGATCGACGGCAGCCTCATCGGCGCGAGTTTCTCCCTGCCCACCACCACCGCCGCGTGGATCGATGTTCCCGTCCTGTGGACCGCGCCGCCCGGCGCCACGTCCGCCGTCGTTGCGGTGCGCAACCTCAACACCTCTTCATTCCCGAACGACTTCTACATCGATGGTCTTTCGATGATCCCCGAACCCCAGTGCGACTCCATCGACTTCAACGGCGACGGGCTCTTCCCCGACACGCAGGACATCGCGGACTTCCTCACCGTCTTCGCCGGCGGGCCCTGCAGCAACGACCCCAACTGCGGCGATATCGACTACAACAACGACGGCCTCTTCCCGGACACGCTGGACATCCAGTCCCTCCTGAGCATCTTTGCGGGCGGCACGTGCCTCTGACCCAGGACCCTTTGATTGAGTCCGGTAATTAGCACGGTCGCGTGCACAAGCCCATCATTTTCACCGGCGAGCGTGACTCTCAGCCCGCCTTTCCGGTAGACTGCACCGCGGTTCCGTACGTTGGTACATCTGGTTCAATTCGTTGAAAAAGGGTGACTCATGCTCCGCACTCCGCTGCTTGCCGCGTCCACGCTCCTGTGCTCCGTCTGCTCCGCCCAGTCCGGCACGATGTACGCCATTGACAGCGCACGGGTGATCTACACGGTGGACATCACGACCGGCGCCAAGACGCAGGTCGCCACCGCCTCCTCCAACGCCGGAACCACGGGGGGACTCGCCTACGACTGCGCATCGCAGACGGTGTACCTCACCAGCACAAGCACGGACTCCCTCTACACACTGGACCTCACCACAGGTGCGGCGACGCTCGTCGGCGCGTACGGAGACGCCACCGTCGTCATGCACGGCCTGGAGTGGGACTCGAGCACGAACACGCTCTACGCCGCCACGAGCGGCTCGTTCTACACGGTGGATACCGCCACGGGACTCGCAACGCTCGTGGGGCCCACCGGCCTTACCTCGTTCACGAACCTCGGGTACGACTCCGTGAATGATGTGCTCTACGCGACCAACAGCGGCGCGGACAGCTTCTACACCATCGACCGCACCACCGGCCTCGCGACGCTCATCGGACCGCTCAACGTCTCGACCAACCCCAACGCGATGGCCTACATCGCCGAGACGGACACGCTGTACATGAGCGACAACACCACCGACACGCTCTACACCATGGACCGCGCCACCGGCGTTCCCACCGCCGTCGGCCCCATGGGCGCGGGCAACATCCTGGGCCTCGTCTGGATCCCCACCACGTGCCCCGGCGGCGGCCCGGCCTGCGACGCCATCGACTACAACAACGACGGCCTCTTCCCCGATACCGCGGACATCGACGACTTCCTCAGCGTCTTCTCCGGCGGACCCTGCAGCAACGATCCCAACTGCGGCGACATCGACTTCAATAACGACGGCCTCTTCCCGGACACCCTGGATATCGACTCGCTCCTCAGCGTCTTCAGCGGCGGCCCCTGCATCTAGACCATACAAGACACTCTCGACTTGATGATCCTCAGCCCGGCCTCCGCCATCCGGAGCTCGGGTCCTTCTCCAGCATCCCCGCGCTCTTCTCGATGCACCAGCGGCAAATGCAACCGCCCGGCTCGGGGTTCACGTCGACCGCCGCGGCCGGCCCCTCTCCCATGATCATCACGCGCAGCGAGCTCTGCCAGTAGTCGCCGCTCTTGTTGAGCAGGCACATCGTGCACGCGATGTGCTCGGGCACCACCACGCCGCTGTTGCGCGCCACCACCGTGTCGTACGCCAGCGAAAGACACCGCCCGCAGATGAGCGAGCCCTTGTGACCCTCCACCATGGGACGGGTTTCCGCCCAGTGTTGTCCGCAAAAGTCGCAGAGGAAGTCCTCCGCAACCATGTCCTCAGGGGTGGATCCGGGCTTGTGCATGCGTGGGCCGATCTGGTATCATGCGGCTCGGGAGACTCCCATGCCACAATCAGTGTACGGGCTACTCGGGCTTATCCATCTCATTCTCTGGATCATCGCCGCCGTAGAGATTCTCCGCTCCTCACGCCCGGTGACCGAGAAAGTCATCTGGCTCCTGGTCATCCTGCTCCTGCCGCTGGTGGGCCTGATCCTGTACTACCTGCTGGGCCGCAAGTAGCCGCGCCCCATCACGCGACGCCGGCCAGCTGGTGCCTGGCCAGTTGGCGGTAGAGTGCACACCGCTCCAGCAACTGCTCGTGCGTGCCGCTGTCGATGACACGCCCCGCCTCCATCACGTGGATCGTGTCGCAATTCACAACGGTGCTCAGCCGGTGCGCCACGATCAGGCTGGTGCGCCCCACCGAGAAGTCCGCGATCGCCGCGGCGATCGCCGCCTCGCTCTCGGCGTCGATCATGCTCGTCGCCTCGTCCAGGATCAGGATCGCCGGGTCCTTGAGCAGCGCCCGCGCGATCGCGATGCGCTGACGCTGCCCACCGGAGAGCGACAAGCCCTGCTGCGCCACATCCGTGTCATACCCCTTGGGCAGTGATGCGATGAACTCGTGCGCCCGCGCCCGCTTCGCCGCCGCGAGGACCTTCTCCTCGCTCGCCCACGACCCGTACGCGATGTTCTCACGGATCGTGCCCTGGAAGAGCACCGTCTCCTGCGTTACCACGCCCACCTGCCGACGCAGACTCCGCACGCTGCACTCGCGGATATCCACGCCGTCCACGAGCACGCTCCCGCTATCGGGGTCGAACATGCGGTTGACCAGCGAAAGCAGCGTGGTTTTCCCGCACCCGTTGGGGCCGACAAAGGCGACGCGCTGCCCGCTGGGCACAGTCACAGACAGGTGTCGCAGCGCGGGCGTCTCCCGCCCCGGGTACGTCAGCGTCACGTCGCGAAACTCGATCGACCGTGAGTGCCGCGCGAGCACCGGCAGACCCTTGGTGTGCCCGGGCTCCGGTGGAAGGCAGATCAACTCCCGCAGCCGCTCCGCGGCGGGGGTGGACGTCTGGATGTCGTGCACCAGCGCCGTGAGCGGCTTGGCCGCGGCACCGGCAACCGCCAGCGATACGACCGCGAGGATGAAGTCCGTCGCGGCGACGTGACCGGCCAGGATCGCGCGCCCCGCCACCAGCGTCATCACCGCCAGCGCCGCCATCGAAAGGGTGTCCGTCAACGGGCTCGCGATGGCGCGAGCGGTCCGCACACGGTTGAGTTCTCGCAGCACCTTCTTGTTGATCTGGTGGAACCGCCCCGCCTCGTAGTGCTCGGCGTCGTGCGCCTTGACGACGCGGAGACCCTGCAGTGACTCCGTGGACACGCGGAAAAGGTCCGCCTGGCTCTCAAGCGCCGCGCCCGACGCGCGCCGGATGCGCTTGCCCAGCTTGCGGATGATGGTGTACAGGGCGGGGGCCACCACCACCGCGACGAGTGTTACCCGCCACGAAAACCACACCGCCGCGCCCAGCGCCGCGAGCCCCTTGGCCCCCTGCAGCAGCGTCTTCGAGAGCAGCACGTTCAGACCGTCGGTCAGCTTGCTGCTGTCGTTCACGATGCGGCTGATGGCATCGGTCGGTCCGCGCTGCACCACCTCGCGTAGCGGCGCCCGCAGCACGGCGCGGTACGCGCGGCGCCGCACCGCCGTCACCGTCGCGTTCACGATCGTGAGCGACACGTACGAGTGCAGGAACGTCGCACCCGCCCCCACCACCGCCAACGCGATCAGCACCACCATGATCCACACGAGGCCCTTGAAAGGGTCCCCCGCCGGCATCGCGTCGATCCATCCTTGCGGGATGGACAGGAACGACAGCACCGGCACCTTGGCCTCCAGCTTCGTGTTGAACTCCACCGCCAGCGTCGGCAGGTCCTTGCGTTCACCCAGAATGGCATCCAGCACGGGCTTGACGCCCGCGATGCCCGCGCCCAGCGCGACCGCCGATATCACCACCATCACCAGCGTGAGCACCAGCTGCCCCCGGTAGCGCAGCATCGACCGCGCGAACGCCCAGAACGGGTCGCCCGTCAGCCGCGAAGGATGCAGAAAGTCGCGCCGGGTCATGAAGCAGCGAGGATAGGGTCCGTCCCTCCCGTTCTTGCCGGCTCCGCCACGTTGATGCCGGGCCGTTTACGTCGGGATCGTCGCGGGCAGACCGAACTCGAAGTTGGGGGCGAAGCCCGTGTCGATGATCACCGTGCCCGTGCTGTCGGCCATGTACCTCGACAACTGGACGATGCCCGAGACCGGCACGCTGAGGCCCACGTCACCCTCCGGCCGCGGCGGAGCGTCCACGAGCGTCGCGATCACAGAAATCCCGTAGTTCCCGCGCGTCCCCGAGCCCGTGAAGAGCGAGGCGATCTTCGCCTGCACCTCGCTGCTCGCAGCGATGGCACCGCTCGTCAGGCCGGCCGTAGCGGCGTCCGTCAGCGTCGCCACGTCCACCCGCCCGTGCGCACCCAGCGTGCCCGAGGCACCGGTCAGGCTCGTGCCGTCGCTGAACGTGTACACCACCTGCCAGTTGAGCACCGCCGAGCCAATGGAGAACGGGTTGAAGATCGAGACGACCTCCGCAGCGAGCGCCCGGTTGGCGTCGCTGGAGACGCGCCCCTGCGCGAAGTGCGCGACCGTGCCCATGCCCGTCGCGAACGCCGCGGCGCCCGCATCGGCCGAACCCTCCGAGAGGTACTGCACGCTCACCGGCACCGTGCCGCTGTCGTAGGTCACCGCCACGCGCTCGCCGTCGCTCAGGCCGCTGGCCAGCGTCGAGAGCGCGAAGTCCGACCGCGTGCCCGGCAGCACGACCTGCGTGGAATCGATCGACGAGGTCGCGCCGTTGCGCCACACGCTGAACGTCACCACCGTCGCCGTCGAGCCGTAGTTGTACACGCTGATGGTGCTGCTGCGCCCGCCGCCGTTCAGCACGCCCGCCATTGCGCCGTTGGTCGCCCCCGCGCCCGCCACGCCGCGGACCAAGTCGCCCGCGCCGGTGCTCGAGAACGCCCAGTCGCTCGCCACAGCCGCGATGTTCTGGTCGCTCCGCACCCGCACCGAGAGCACGCCCTCGGCGAACGTGCCCTCGAAGAGCGACAGGCCCGACCGCCGGTACGGCTCGATCACGCGCTGGATGGTCACCACACCGTCGGGCGTCAGCACGTCCACCGTCACCGTCGCCGTCCGGTCCGTCAGGTTGTACATCGTGATGTACTCACGGCTCTCCGCGTTGCGGTCGAGGCGTGAGAACGTCCAGTCCTTCAGCTGCGCATCCGTGAAGTTCGCGGCGTTGATGAACGATTCGCTGGTCTCCTGGTTCCCGAAGTCCGTGCGGACCATCGCCGCCGCGATGGGCTGTGCGCCCGTCTCGACGGCCGGTGCCGCCGTCTCGAGCACGAGAGCGTACCCCGTTTCCGTGTTGGTCAGCTCACCGGTGGGCGAACCCGCCGCCGAAACGTTCACGCGGAGGCTGGTGTTCGCGGCGAGCGTTCCGCTGGCGATCACTTCCTCGCGGTCACCGGCGACGAAGTTGATCACATCGCCATCGGCCTCATACCGCGCCACCAACTGGTACTGCACCGCGAACGCGTTGGGGTTGAAGAGCTCCACCCACTCGGTCGCGCTCGCGGAGTTGAAGCCCTCGGGCATCACGCTGCGCTGCGTGAAGTACCCGGCGAAGCCCTGCGGCTTGATGATGTCGATGTTGTTCAGCTCCACCAGCGAGTTCTCACGCACCCCCGCCGTGGAGTTGTAATCAGCCGTCGTGGGGGCCGACCCCACCGCGCCTTCCAGATCGGTCCCGGCAAACGCCGGGTCGTCATTCAGGTCGGTCGCCGGGCGGTTCCACATCGCCAGCACCGCGTCCCACCCTTGGATGACGCGCCCGAACGCCGCGTACCCCGGGCTGCTGCCCTGGGGGTTCAGCTCGGGGTTGTCTGTCATGTTGAAGAAGAACTGGTTGGTGCCGCTGTTGGGATCGTTCGTACGGGCCATCGCGATGGTGCGCTCGATGTTCGTGCGCCCGCCGATCTCCAGGTTCACCGGTGTGTCCGTATCGATGGCCCGCGCACCCTCCCCGTTGTCGTACAGAAACCCGCCGCCCTGCAGCACCGCGATCCCGTCCGCCGTCTCCGTGGTCTTGCGGTGGAAGAACGTCTCGTCCATCCGCCCGCTGCGCACGTAGTTCAGGAAGTTCGCCACCGTCAGCGGGTTGGTCGTGCTGAAGAGTTCGACGTCCACGTCGCCAAACGCCGTCTCCATCCGCACCACGGGGTGGTTGCTGTTCTCCAGCATCCCCGTCGTCGGCAGCGGCGAGCCCGCGAGCATCGCCCGAGACTCCAGGCCCTCCACCGTCCCGGCCCGGCCCACCAGCAGGCGGGCGGCATTCCAGAGCCACTGGGAAAGGCCACGACCATCAACACCACGACCAGCCACGGAGGATTCGCTCTTCACTGCACACACTCCGAAAGGGGGATGCTTTTCCAGGGACCGCCCAACACCCTACGCGGCGGGCAGCCGATCGGGTCCGCCCGCGAGGCGGCCCGGTTTTCGTGCCCCGATGGTAAGGGCGTTGGGCGGGCGGCAACCGAACACCCGCCCGTACGCAACCCACTGGAATCCGGGGCCCGCACGACCCACCCGCCCGCCCGCGCCACGCCCCTCGACACCTTCACCACTTCCTTATACTCGTTCCATCATGTCCGACGCTTCCAACGGGGCCAACCATCTTCACGCGCACAACAACGGCCTATCCAACGGTCACCTCGCCCATGCGAAGCCCATCGTGGGCCTGGAAACACTGACCAAGCCCCGCCGCGGCGTGAAGGGCACGCCTTGGCGGGTCGCCGCCGTCGTCCCAGGCTTTGGCAAGCACAGCGACGTCGAACTTCTCCTCAAAGACTTCTCTCGCCTCGACCTGCGCGGCATCGAGTTTTGGGTGGTCTTGGTGGACAACGCAACGCCCAACCGGCCCCTCTCGGACATTCCCACCCCCCCAAACGTGCGTCTAGAACACCTGCGCCTCACGGAGAACACCGGCGGCGCGGGCGGCTTCAACGCCGGCATGGCCCGCGTCCTCGCGGGCGAGGGGCTCACCGCAGAGTTTGACTCACCGGACTTCCTCTGGCTCGTGGACAGCGACGCCCGCGTCTCCCGCCGCAGCCTGCGCGAGCTGATCCGGGCCCTCGCCAAGCGCAAGAAGCTCTGCGCCGTCGGTTCCGCGCTCGTCGATATCTCCACGGGCGTCTGCTACGAGATTGGCGGGAACATGGACAAGCGCAACGGCTTCTTCGTGCCCGCCGCACGGGGGGACGTGGACCGCCGCAAGATCATCCCCTGCGACTATCTGGCCGCGTGCAGCGCCCTGGTCCGCCGAGAGGCCATCGAACAGACCGGCCTGATGCCCAACATCTTCATCCACGGCGACGACGTCGAGTGGTTCCTCCAGATGACCCGCAAGACCGGCAAGAAGGTCGCGGGCGTCGTCGCGTCCCGCGCGGGGCACCCGCTCTGGAACCGCAAGTTCCAGACCTGGGTCCGCTACTACACCACCCGCAACGCCTACGCGCCCATCGATGTCATGGGCTTTGGGCCCACCACCCGTTTCCGCCGCGCACTCGTGGACGTCCTGCGCGCGACCGGCCAGTCGATCATGGGCATGGACGAACTCGCCGAGCTCCACCTCCGCGGGCTGGAAGACGCGGGCGACCTCAAGACCGTCGGCCACGCCATCCCGGGCGGCATGATGCCTGTCATTCAGAGCACCAAGATGCGTCCCTTTTCCCAGTTTGCACAGGCAATGCGGGATGAGTTGGCGAAGTTGCCGGCGGGCACCAGACCGTACGTGCACCCGCTCATGGCGCTCCGCGCGTCCGACCTGCCGGGCTTCCGCCAGGCGCTGGCGGACCTCAACCTCTTGCCGCCGTCGGACTGGAAGAAGCACCCAGAGTGGAAGTACTGGCACCACCGCAGCCTGGGCTCCCACGTGCGTTCGGACATGGCACGGGCGGTCTGGCGCGCGGTCGTCGGCGCACCGCACGAGGTCGCGGTCGTCCCCACCGGCCAGCCCAGCGGGTGGTTCCGGGGCCGAACCCTGTTCCTCCTCACCGCCGATGGCTTCCAGGTACGCACCGTGAACCCACGGGAGCGCGTTGGGGCTGCGATCGCCACCTTTAGGCGCGGCATCAAGGCCGCACTGAAGCTGCGTTCGCGTCCCCGCACGTTCCACACCCTGCCCCAAGCACCTGCACGCAAGGCAGTCGCAGCCACCGCCCGGCAGGGCGTTTCCAACGCGACCACTGCCCCCGCCCTCACTCCGTGACGGTGCTGGGATCCTTGCCCTGCTCGACAGCCTCGATCTTGTGGATGCGGCGCGCGTGCCGCCCGCCCTCGAAGGGTGTGCCGATGAACACGTCCGCGATCTTCTCGATGATCCGCTGACCGAGGAGGTCCGCCGACAGGCACAGCACGTTCGCCGCGTTGTGGCTGCGGGAGAGCTGCGCCGTCAGCTCATCGTGCACCACCGCCGCGCGCACGCCCGGGATCTTGTTCGCCGCGATGCTCATACCGATGCCCGTGCCGCAGAGCAGGATGCCCACATCGGCCTTCTTCTCCGCCACAGCTTTCCCGACCAGGTACGCGCGGTCCGGGTAGTCCGCGGGTGGGCCCGAGATATCTCCCAGCACCGTCGCCTCATGCCCCTCGCGCGAGAGCTTCTCCTGTAACTGCTTGATGCCGGCGTAGCCGCGGTGATCGGCGGCAAGGACGATGCGCATGGGTGCTCCTTATGGCCTTGCGGGCGTGGACGGGGAATTGAGCTGGGCGAGCCGCTCGCCGACCAGCGTACGGAGGCGCTGGGCACAGGCGCGGTATTCCTCCAGCGTCCCACCGATGGGATCCGGGATGTCCCGCCCGGATGGGTCCAGCGTGTAGACCTTGCCCGCAGCGTCGGGAGCCACCTCGAGGACGCGGGCCCGGTGCGAGGCGGTCATGGTGTAAATCACCGTCGCGCCGTCAATCAGCGCACGGGTCAGCGCCTGGGACCGGTGCCGTCCTGGGTCCACCCCCAGGTCTTGCAGGGCCGCCTGCGCCTCCCTCGTCATGGGGGCCCCGGGCCCCGCTGCGACGCCCGCCGATTCCACCCGCGTCGCCCGGCGCGTGCCGTGGGCGGCATCGTTGATGAACGCATCCCGCGCGATCGCCTGCGCCATGGGGCTCCGGCACGTATTGCCGGTGCAGACAAAGAGGATCATGGGAGTGGATGCGCTCATGCGTGATGCACCGTGCAGGCCTGACGGCCCCGGTTGGCGGCGATGACCCTGTACGCACGGCCACCTAAGTATGAGATGCCGGGGACGTACAACAGCAGAGTTGGCAGGAAGCCCAAGGGGGTCTGGAGCAGGGCCCGGCGGACGGCGGGGTAGCCCACCAGTACCCGGCCCTGCCGTGTACGCATCGGCATGCCCTGCATGGCCTCGATCATGGGCACAGGGAGCTCCGCCGGCGGGACCTTGGTCATGTCGCGGAAGTCCAGCCGGTGGAGCCAGTCCAGCGTGGTCAGGATGCGCCGAGAGCGCTGGCACAGGCCGCACATGCCGTCGTAATAGCAGGTGTCGCGGATGGGCTTGGATGGGCTCTGTGGGCCGGCCATGGTGCCATTGTACGTTTGGCGGGGGTGGTATTGTTTGAGGGTCCGGGCCGATCAGCACCTATCAAACCCCAGCCGGCCCAAGTTCGGGGCAACTGTGGTGTACGCTGGTGCGAACGGACAGTTGGTGGGGCGTGCGCGATTCTCGCGCACGCTGGTCGTGAGCAAGGAGCGACATCATGCCGCACGCACGTCAGCGTGGTTTTAGTCTGATCGAACTGCTGGTGGTGATCTTCGTGATCATCGTGATTGTGTCAATCACCATCCCAGCACTCGCCGCGGCACGCAAGGCCGCCCGCAAGGCCGAAACGCAGGCGATGCTCACCACCCTGAGCCAGGCAGTTGTTCAGTACGAAGTGGACCAGAAACGCACGCCCGGGTACTTCAGCCCGCGTGAAATGGGCCTGGAGGAGAACGTCACCCGCGGGTTCAGCGGCATGCAGAACATCATGCTGGACCTGATGGGCGGCGTGGTCGCCCAGACCACCCCCACCACCGGGACCGTGGTCGAGGTCGGCCCCGCACGCGACTCAATCGTCCGGATTGACACGGCCCTCATCGGGGCGCCCACCGGCACCAACAAGCTGTACTACACCCCCGGCCGCCGGGCGATGGCGATGCAGGACGGCACCGAGGTCGGCACACGCAACGGCGCGGACGAGCACAAGTACCCCGAACTGGTCGATGCCTTTGGCACTCCCGTCCTCGCATGGGTGCTCGACCCCACAGCAAAGAAGCAGGTCGAAGTGCCCCAGGACTTTGCGCAGTTGTGGTCCGACGCCAGCAACGGCGGCGGCGCGGGCCGCTTCTACTGGGCGTCCAACGCGGCCTTCCTGACCGCGGGCAACCGCGTCGGCAAGCGCGGCGTGGACCAGGGTACAGTGAGCATGCTCGGCTCGGGCGTGACGCAGCCCGAGCTTCGCCGGCGTGCGATGACCGGCCTGCTCGGCAACCCGTCCTCGGGCCTCAACGTCGGCACCGCCGCGACCACGAAGGACGGCATGCTGAAGATCATGCCCGACGCCGCGCGCGGCAGCGTGGTGCTCCACTCCGCCGGCGAGGACGGCGCGTACCTGCCCCGGCAGACGGGCGGCTCGCCCAACGTGAAGGACAACGGCACCGGCCAGTGCACCCTCGAAGGGAACTTCACGGTGCTGGACTTTGGCCTCAACTTCCGCCAGCCCGACGGCGCGATCCTCACGAACTCGACCGACGCCGCCAAGAAGTTCAACGACATCATCCAGGCCACCTCGTCCGGCTCCTGAGGCCCGGCCCAGACCACAACCGCCTGCGTTGACGCGCACGCTCCGTTCGGGCATCATGTGCCCGCATGAACGCGGCGGGTGATGAGCACAGCCACGACACCTCGCAAGACCACGTGCGGGCCGCGCGTGTGCGCGTGGCGCTCGGTGTGGGCGTGCTCGCGTCCGGGCTTGTCATCGCCCGCGCGATGTGGGCTGCTCACCACACGCTGCCGTCCTGGGCGTGGTTCGCTGCGATGGGTGGTGGCATCCTCCTGTGCCTTGCCCCCCGCCGCAGCCCCGTGATGCGACGCGTCGGAGCTGCGCTCGCGCTCGCGTGCCTGAGCGCGGGGGTCTTCACCGCCCGCACCCTCGAGGTACCTCGCCACCGCGCGGACCGCCTCGTCGCGGACAGCTCGCTCGTCACGATCACCGGGCGCGTGCTCGATGCGCCGCGCGCCACCCGCGCGCCGAGTACGGTCTTGGGCCGCTACGAACTGCGTGATCCATCGTGGACCCTTGTCATCGCCTGCCGCGCGGCGCAGGGAGAGAACGGCGAGACCCCCGCCACCGGCAACATACGGGTCTTCCTGCGCGGCTCGGCTGCGCCGAATGTGCGCGCCGGGGACATCGTGCAGGCGACGGGCGTGCTGAGCCATGACCGCCCCACGCGCAACCCCGGCGACGAGGATGCAGCGCTGATCCGCAACCAGGCATCGCGCGCCGGCACGCTGAACATGACCGGCGCAGCACTCCTGACGACGGCGGAGGCCGGGGCGTGGGACCGCGTTGTGTCGGTCGTGCTGCGGACCCGGAGTTCGCTCCGCACGCGCGCTCAGGACGTGGTGCAGCGTGCAGCGGGCGACGACCCGGCGCGGCGCGCCCTCTTTGAGAGCCTGATGCTGGGCCGCACGGAAGTCGGCGCTGAATCCGGCGAGGTCTCCGGCACGTTCACACGCCTGGGCCTGCTCCACGTCCTTTCCATCTCCGGCTTCCACCTCACCGTCATGGCGGCGCTGGCCCTGTGGTTGCTGCGCCTGACCGGCGACCGCGGCCGCCTGGAGCCCATCGCCCTCGCGTGCATCGTGCTGGCCTACATGTCGATCGTGCCCGCCTCCAGCCCCATCCTGCGGTCAGGCGCGATGGTGCTCTCCGTGCTCGCCGTGGAAGCAACCGGCCGCCGCTACGACCGCGTGTGCGTGCTGGGGTGGATCGCCATGGCGCTGCTGCTCTGGCGCCCCATGGACCTCTGGAGCCTGGGCTTCCAGCTCTCCCTGGGCCTCACCGCCCTCTTGCTCAGCGCGGGCGACCGATTCACACAGGGGCTCTTCACGCCCGTGCTCAAGGGCCTGGTGGACGACGCCACGCTCCTCCAACGCGTCCGGCGCGGCGCACGCACGGCCTTGGCCATCAGCATCATGTGCTGGGTCGTGTCGCTGCCCGCCATCATGCACGCCTCGGGCCTGGTGAGCCCCGTCGCCGTGCTGGCGACGCTCGTGGTCTCCCCGATCATCGTGCTCATGCTGTGGGTGGGCTACGCGGCACTCCTCGTGGGCGTCTTTGTGCCCGGCGCGGGCACCAGCGCGGCGTGGATCGTGGACCGTCTGGGCAGCATGACCCTCTCCGCCGCCAACCTGCTCGAGCAACTGCCCTTCAGCAGCCTCCGCGTGCCCATCGTGCCGTGGTGGTGGGCGCTCGGCGCAACCGGCATTGCTGTCGTGTGGGCGCACCGCGTGGAGTGGGGCCGCTGGAGGTGGGCCTGCGTGTGGATGTTCGTCGTCGGGATGCTCGCGCTCACCTGGACAGTCACCCCACTGACGCCACACGGCGTGGCAATCCGCGTGGACACGTTCGATGTCGGCGACGGCACGGCCATGATCGTCCGCAGCGGCGACGACGCCGTGCTGTGGGACTGCAAGGCCGCCCGCGGAGGACGGGGCTCACTACCCGCCATCGCGGGGGCCGCCCGCGCGGTCGGTGTGTGGCGGGTGCCGCGCGCCGTCATCACCCACCCCGATATGGACCACTTCAGCGGACTACCCGAGGTCATCGAACCGCTCGGCATCCGTGAGGTGCTCGTGCCGCAACGCTTCATGGACGTCGCCGAAGCGCAGCCCGCCTCCGCACCCATGGCGCTGCTGAGGCACCTCGCAAGCCGCGGCGTCACGGTCCGCGTCATCCGGGGCGGCGAAGAGACCCGCATCGGCCCCGCGACGATGCACTTCGTGTGGCCCGATGCTTCGGCCACGGCCATCGGCGGCGATGTGGACAACGAGTACTCGGCGGTCGCGCTTGTCGAGCGTGCCGGCGCTCGGGTGCTGCTGACCGGCGACGTGCAGCAGCGGGCCATCCCCGCGTTGCTAGGCCGGTTCGGCCCGGTAGACGTGCTGGAACTCCCCCACCACGGCGCGTACTCCCGCCCCAGCGAGGCATGGCTAGCCGAACTCACTCCCCGCGCGGTGATCCAGAGCACCGGCCACGATCGCGCGGCCGACACGCGCTGGGATCGCGCCAAGGGCTCCGTCCCCGTGTGGCACACGACGTCGGATCGCGGCTGGGGCGCGTTCGAGGTACACAAAGACGGATCGGTGCACGTCCGCACCGCTCAATGAACCGCTACTTGCCCCACTCGCTCATCGGCAGCTTCATCGCGGCGTCCAACGCGTCCTGCTGGGCCTTGTCGGTCAGGCCCGCCCGCACGGACCGCAGGAACTCGTCCCCGGCCTCCTTCGACCTGGACCGCGCCACGGCGGCCGCCAGCGATGTCGCGTCGCGCGCGATCATGTCCTTCCGCAGGTTCACGCGCAGCACGTTCATCCACGCTTCGTTCGGCGCGGCCATGCGCGGGTACGCCGCCAGCCACAAGGCATCCCGCAGCGCTGGGCTCTGCGCGCGGGGGCGGTCCATCAGCGTGTACGCCGACACCATCGCGTCGTGCTTGTTCGCGCGGAAGAGCGGCAGTACCGCGAGTTCCGCCGCGCCGGGCGTCAGGGTCTTTCGCTTTTCATCATCCTTGAGCACCGCGTCCGCGATCTTCGCGAGGTCTCCATCGCGCCCTGTGAGCACGAGCGCGCGGAACGCCGCCTCGTACTCCCCGGCTTTCAGCCGGTCGCGCAGGTCGGCCCCCACCTCCAAGGCACCCTCCAGCGGCAGCGCCGCGTCCGTGGCGGCCCGCGACGACGTGTTCACGACCAGTGGATCACCAAAGACCGCTACTTTCCAGCAGGGCCCGCTATCCTGGCGCACCGCCGCGCCCCACGGCGCCCCGCTGAACATCCGCGCGACCAGCATCGGCGTCGGCAGGAACGCGTTGAGGTACGGCTCATGCACCGAGCCCACGTAGAAGTACGCGCCGCGCTCCATCCAGCGCCCGGCCAGCAGGTCGCGGCTGCCCGGGAACAGGCTGGACCACGAGTGCACGATGTGCACCGCGCCGGGCCTGGAGAGGATCGGCACGTCACCGGGCTTGCACTGGCCCGGGTTCAAGTCAAAGAAGTCGGCGTTGCCCTTGGTGGTGATGACCAGTAGGTCCGAGTCCACCGGGCGTGCCGCCCGCAGCCGCCAGTCGCCCGCGCTCTGCTTCGGGGCGTCGAGCACCTCGGTCTTGACATTGAGCTGCTCCTGCAACGACGCCGCGGACTTCGTGCAGTCGTACGCGTTCCACGGCGCACTGTCCGGGTAGCCGTCAAAGAACCACGCAGACGTGTGCGTCAGGAAGATCGCGCTCATCGCGCGGTACGCCGATTCCCTCGCGCTGCCGTGCACCTGGCCCGCCCACGCCCACCGCTGCGGCACCTCGCTGCCCGTGCCCAGCCGCCCCACGCGGTCAGTCATCGCCAGGAACTCGTGCCCGCCCTTGTCGAGCTTGGCGGGCGTGCTCATCGCGATCGTCACGGCGTCGATGTCGTCGCCCAGCGCCCGCCACGAGAGCGGCAGGGCGGCAATCTCGGTCTCGATCTTCCCGCAGAACTCGTCGGCCTCCGCCACGGAAAAGAAGTGGTCCACCGCGTTCAGGCTCTCGACCCACACCACCGGCTGCCCGTGCGACGCCGCCAGCGCCAGGCCGCCCGTCCACGCCGGGTCGTGCGCGTTCATCACCACCACGCCCGGCGGGGTGTGCCCCATCTTCGCGAGCGCCTGCGAGAAGTCGGGCATCGAGAAGCCCGGCGCCAGGTCCCACGACTCGTTGAGCGCCGCCGTCACGTCCACCCGGTTGACGGACTTGAACTCCGGGTTGTCGGGCGGCGCGTCCTTTACTGGCGTCGCGGCCCACGTCACCACTTTCGCAGGCGTGAACCCCCGCACGAACCGCGCGATCTCCTCCGCCGCGGCGGCCGATCCGTCATCGATCAGGATCGGGAACCGGACGGTGGGCGTCCACGCGGCGATCGCGGCAAAGTAGGAACGCACATCCCGCACGATGACGACCTGCGGGATGCTCCGCGAACGGTCGTTGAGCGCGACGACGCGCTGGCCGAGCCGGATGGGCGCCGGCAGTTCCCGCGGTGCCCGCGGGGCATCTTGGGCGGCGAGTCCGGGGCAGCAGGCCAGCACCGCGAGCAAGGTCGTGCGCATGGACGAGGGTACGTTGGAGCCCGGTGCAGCGTTCACCGATCAGGGCGGCGCGTTCGACTGCACCACCCCTATGGGTCCGTCAATCTCAGGTTGAACACAATGGCAGGAACTCTTACCGAGCCGCCGCGGTCGCCGGAGAGGTCACCACCACCTGACCGTTGGCGATCTTGCCCGCGAGCTTGGGCTCCGCCAGCACGCTCGTGCGGGTGGAGGGGCCCATCTCGACGCTCTCACGCATCAGGCGGCCAACCTTGAACTTGACGGCGCGCTTCGCGGGCACCGTCACCTTTTCCATGGTCTTGGGGTTCTGCGCAACGCGGGGGCTGCGCTCCTTGATCTCGAACACGCCAAAGTCGCGGAACTCGAGCCGGTTGCCCTTGCGGAGCTCGATGATGATCTGGTCCAGAAACTCCTGGCACACCTTCTTGACGTCGTGGCGCTTGAACCGAGTCTTCTCGGTGATTTTCTCGACGAGGTCTTTCTTCGTGATCGTCGCCATGTCTGGTCCTTGCGTGCTTGGGGTGGGAAGCCACCGGTTGTGAAGAACTCGCTCTCCCTCGCCGTCCATAGCTCGATTCACCACCAACGTGCCTCGCCCGGGGGTTGCGACCTTGAAGACCGTCAAAATGAACGGCTGCTGCCTTCCCCACGGCCGGGACATGCCGCGTGCCTCCAAGTCCGGTTGGAGGGGGGAAGTATGGCCGCTTTCCGCCGCCGCGTCAATCCCCTTGGCCGAACGTATGTGCTGGAATTGCAAGGATGTGGAGGAAGCGTGGAAAGTCCGTGGGCTGGTGCGAATGAACACCAAACATGGTGACGTGAGGGTGCAGAATCTGAGCCTCAGAACTGCACAACCACACCAAACTGCAGGCCCTGATTCCACCCGCCAAAGGAGTAGTCCTCCGGCCCGTCGCCATTCCCGAGCAGGAACGACGCCGCCCGGTAACCGATCTGCACGCCCACGTTGGGCCACGGGTACCACCAACCGCCCACGATGACATCGCCCGATGCGTTGCTCCCGTCGCCCAGCGGCAGGCCCGCGACATCGAGCTGCACGTCAAAGCCGTAGTCGTTGCCGAAGTCCAATCGCAGGCGCGTGCCCAACATCGGCGAAATGAACACGTCGTCCACGCTCACGCTCTGAGTGCCGGGGAAGGAACCAAGCTCGGTACGCGCCACGCTCCACGAAAGATCGAACGCGCGCACACCACCGATGATGTCCGCCGTGGCGAAGAACCCGCGGTCCTGCACGCCCACGAGCTCCTCCGGAAACTCGTAGATGCGGTACGCCACCTCGGCCTCGTACGAGCCGATCGAGTACGACGACGAGAGCTCTGACGATGCATCAAATGCCACCGAACCCACCTGCCCCGCGAACCCGGGCACGGCGGTGTGGCTGTCGTCAAAGTGATAGCCCCGCAGCGTGACCCGCCAGCGGTCCCCCCACGTGATGTTCAGCTCCGGCATCGCGACAAACCGGGGTGAGTCGTACCCCAGCGTGTCGATGTCGATGTCTCCACCGTCCGCGAGACCCGTCGCCGATGGCATGTCGAGCTCGCCGCCCGGCCCAAGGTACCACGCCATGGCATCCACGCGCAGCTTCAGCCGCGCCGGCGCGGGCGAGAACCCCGCCTCAGCGCTCGCCGTTCCCTCCTGCGCAGCCGCATTCGCCGCGGCGAACAGCACAACCGCGCCCCCCACCACCGCCATCTGACGTGCTTTGCGAGCGACCAACCCGATCGGGACCATCGCGTCCTCCTGACGAGCGTTTCGGACCAGCGGGCAGAGGCTAGGACGCCCCCCGCCGCGCCGCACTACCTTCACCCGTGCCCCCGCCGCTTGTCATCGCGATCGAAACCAGCAACCCCTCGTCCTGGCGCGAGGGGCTGCCCCGCCCGGGCGTTGCGGTCGGGGCCCTGGACGCCGGCGGCCTCCGCGTCCTGGGCGTTGAAGACCTCGACACCTCCAATCCCCAGCACGACGACCTCATGGCCTGCATCGACCGCGCGGTGCGGTCCGCCGGTGCGACGCCCCGCGACGTGGCCCGCGTCGTCGTCTCCGCCGGCCCCGGCGGCTTCACCAACGTCCGCATCGCGGTGACCACGGCACGCATGATCGCGGAAGTCACCGGGGCCACGTGCGTCCCCGTGCCCAGCGCCGCCGTCGTCGCGCAACGCGTCCACGCCCCGGGCCCCTTCGCCGTCGCCCTCGCAAGCAAGGGCGACACCGCGTTCGTCACCATCTTCGCCGACGCGTGGAGGCCGGAGCACCCCGGCACCATCCTGAGCGCGGCTGATCTCCCCGCTCTGGCCGCTCGCGGTGTTCTGGCCTTTGTCGGCGACCAGCACCTGCCCGCGACGATGCGTGTCGAAGCGGCGGTCGCCGGGATGGCGATCCATCACCCCGTATTCGACCCCGTCGCGTGCCTGGAAGCGGGTCTGACACTCCCAGGCGTGGACCCGATCTCCCTCGCGCCAATCTACCCGCGCGAGCCCGAGGCCGTCACCAAGTGGCGGGCGATGCACCAGGCCCGGCCGAAGTAGCAGCCGATTGCGCCGCCCTACCGCGCGGGCGGCACCCCCACGACAAACCCCAGCGACCGGTACAGGTTCTCCGCGGGCGTGTTCCCTTCTGTCACCACAAGGTGCAGCCGCGGCTCGCCCCGCTGGTGCAGCGCGTGCATGACGTGAAGAAGCCCGGCCCGCGCCAAGCCACACCGCTTCCACCGCGGCGCGGTCATCGAGAACGCGAGCAGGGGCTCACCCCGTTCGCGCGTCACGATCGTGGCCGACGCCAGCGCCCCCTCGCGCTCCACCACTACCGACACGGCATCAATCGCACCAAAGTCGCCGCGCTGTAACTTCACAACTTCCGCACGCGCGGACCCGATCGTCTCGTTGCCCGCGTCGTCGATGGTCCCGGCGTACGCGTCCAGCATGAGGCGCGCGAGCCCTTCCGTGTCCGCGGGCGATAACGCGCGCAGCCCCACCGGAGCGGGCGGAACAACCGCGGGCGGCAGGAGAGTTGCGGTCATCCAGGGGCGCATGCACGAGCGTAGCGGGGCCCTCTTTTTCGGACGCGCGGTGCACCTGGCGCGTCCGCAAACCGCCGCACCCCGTTCCGTGCGTGAAGTTGGCGAAGATGGGCACCGATGAGCGACCATGACGGTCGGGCAAGCTGGGAAACCCTGGCGCATGGATGCGCCCGCACCAGCCCGCACGAACCCCGCCGCGTGGACGTCCCATGAGCAAGAATGAACTCAACGGCGAAGCGGAAGGCACCGGCGAAGACCTGTCGCGCAAGCGCATCTTCACCACCGGCGAAGCCGCAGCGGTCTGCAAGGTCAGCCAGCAGACCATCATCCGCTGCTTTGACGCGGGCCGCCTCCAGGGCTTCCGCGTCCCGGGCAGCAAGTTCCGGCGCATCCCGCGCGAGGAACTCATCCGCTTCATGAAGGCCAACAACATCCCGCTCGAGGCGCTCGAGGGTGGCAAGCGTCGCATCCTGATCGTCGACGACGACCCGGCCATCGTGGATGTCTACGTCGACCTCCTCGGGCGCGACTCACGCCTCGAACTCAAGACCGCCGGCAACGGCTACGACGCCGGCCTCTTCACCGAGCAGTTCCGCCCCCACCTCGTCATCCTCGACTACCTCCTCCCCGACATCAACGGCAACCACGTCTGCCGCCGCATGCGGGAGAACCCGGCCCTCGCGACCGCCAAGGTCCTCTGCGTCAGCGGTGTGATCAACCAGCCCGAGATCGACGCCCTCATGCAGGCCGGCGCCAACGCCTTCCTCCGCAAGCCCTTCTCCATCGACGAACTCTGCAAGAAGATCGGTGAACTCCTGGAGATGGAGGGCGTCGCCTCGCCCGAGCAGCCCGCCTGAGGAGAGCCCCTTGGCCCACGACCGCGCCAGCGCACCAAGCACCACCGCGGCACACCCGCCCGAGTTGCCCCACGCCCGCGCCCGCCAGGTCGAACTCATCCTGGAGCGCGTCGACGCCATCCCCACGCTCTCGCCCATCGCGGCACGCGTCCTGAAGCTCGGCTCCGCCAACGACGTCGAGATCGACCAGCTCTCCCGCGTCATCGAGACCGACCCCGCCCTCGCCACGCGCATCCTGGGCATGTGCCGCCGCTCCGACAAGGGCCTGGGCGACAAGATCACCAGCGTCAAGCGCGCTGTCGTCATGCTTGGTCTGGAGGCCGTCCGCTCGGCCATCCTCGCTGTCTCGGTCTATGACATGCTCGCCAAGGACGAGGACGCACAGCGCACCGACCGCACCATCGCCGGCGACTCCGAAGGAAGCGGCGGCTTCAGCCGCACCGACTTCTGGAAGCACTCCGTCGCCGTCGCCTGCGCGGGCGAGCTCATCGCCACCGAGAACCGCCAGGCACGCGTGCTCCCGGAAGAAGCCTTCCTCGCGGGCCTGCTCCACGGCATCGGCCGCATCGTCCTCTCCAGCATGCTCCCCCGCGCGTACGACGCCGTCCAGCGCCTCGCCGAGAAACGCTCCGTCCCCAGCGCGAGCATCGAGCACGACATGCTGGGCATCGATCACCACTCCGCCGGCCGGCGCGTCGCCGCCCATTGGGGCCTGCCCACGCCCATCCAGGACGTCATCTGGCTGCACGATCAGCCCCGCGAGGCCGTCGCCGACAACCCCCACGCCCACCTCGTGCTGCTCGTCACCGCCGCCCGCGCGCTCTGCCGGCGCGTGTGCCTGGGCCACAGCGGTGACTTTGGCCCGCCCCCGGCGCTCGACACCATCTGGCACGACGCCGGCCTGACCTCCGACCCCGACGCCGTCACCCAGAAACTACACTCCGCCGTCGCGCTCCGCCTGGGACTGCTGGGCATCGACGCTGGCACCACCCCGCAGCTCATGATGGACAGCCTCGCGACCGCCACGCACCAGCTCGCGAAGACCAGCGCCTCCCTCCACGAGCGCGCGCAACTCGCAACGCACCAGTCCCGCGTCCTCACCGCCGTCGCGTCCTTCCAGAAGGTCGTCAACAACGCACAGACCATGCCGGCCCTCGCCTCGGTCCTCTTTGATTCCGCCGACACCGCCCTGGGCGCCGGCCGCCACGCCCTGCTGCTCTCCCACGTCGCCGAGGAGGAAGACACGTGGACCCTCCTCACCCGCCGCTCCGGCGAGGTCCGCGAGGTCCTCATGCCGTCACCGGCCAACACCCCGCAGGCCGCCAGAACCCTGGAAGCGCTCCCAACGCTCGACACGCCCCAGCCCGCCGAGTCCCTCGTCGACTGGATCGGCACGCGCCTGGGCTCGGGCCCGCGCCCGGAACTCGTGCTTGTACCCCTGGGCGGCGGGCGCGCCCTCGTCTCCGATGTGCCCCTCCCGTCCGGCCCCTCCATCGCCGCACTCACCGCCTGCTGGAGCAGCGCCCTGGCCACCGCCGCCGATCGCGACGAGGCACGCCGCCTCGAAGAACGCCTCGTCCACGCCAACCGCACCATCATCGAGGCCCAGAGCAAGCTCGCCCAGCGCGAGGCCCTCGCACGCCTGGGCGAGACCGCCGCCGGCGCGGCCCACGAGTTCAACAACCCGCTCACCGTCATCGCCGGCCGCGCCGAACTCCTCCTCGCCCGCCTCCAGGGAGAGCGCGACAAGGCCGCCGTCAGCGCCATCGCCTCCGCCGCGCAGCAGATCAGCGGCATGATCGCCAGCATGCACCTGCTCAGCCGCGTGCCCGCCCCCGTTGCTCAGCCCGTCAACCTCGTCGAGCTCGTCCGCCGCAGCATCTCCAAGGCCAAGAAGCGCACCGGCGCGCGCACCGAGGTGAACATCGACCTCCTCCGCCTCCCCGAGCACTTCGTCACCGACGGCGAGCTCTTCGTCGGCGCGCTCGTCGAGCTCCTCGCCAACGCGCTCGAGGCCTGCCCCCGCGGCCCCGTCACGCTGGAAGAACACCGCGAGGGCGACACGCTCCGCTTCACGATCAGCGACAAAGGACCGGGCCTCACCGATCACGCCCTCCGCCACGCCTGCGACCCCTTCTTCAGCGAGCGCGAAGCCGGACGGGGCCGCGGCATGGGCCTCACCCGCGCCCGCGTCATGGCACAGGCTCTGGGCGGCGACATCCAGCTCGAAAGCAACACGGGCGAGGGGTGCCGCGCCATCCTCTCCATCAGGGAACTTGCCGGCGCTGTCAAGTAGTTCCAGCCGCCCTCAACCAGCGCAAGTCATGCACACACCAAGGGTTGCTCGCGGCAACCCGGGCCTCCCCGCGCGCGCCCCATCCCCCGCACAATCGGAACATCCGGAACAGACTGAACTCACGCCAAAACTCGCCCGATGCAACAAGGCCGCGGACTTCCGCACGCGGCAGGGTCATCACTCATGGCACGCAAGAAACCCACAACCCACCAGACCGGCGCAGAGGCGCTGCCACTGCACGTGCACCCCGTCGTCGGTCAGCGCCGCACGCGGACGCTGCGGGTCGTGGTGCTCACCTTCGGGGCCGAGGCCCACGCCGTGCTCCCCATGCTCGCCGCGGCCCACATCGAGAGCGTCGTCTGCACCCAGGCCCAGCGCGTGGAGGATGCGCTGCGCCGGGAGAAGTTCGACGCACTCCTGATCTGCCCCGGTGATGAGCAGCCCGCGCCCCACAGCACGCTCGCGTGGGTGGCGCGCCGTACGGACCTGCCCGCCACCATCATGGTGCACGCCGCCCCGAGCATGGAGCTCGCCGGCCAGTGCATGCGGCACAACCTCACCGACCTCATCGACACCGCCTGCCCGCCCGGTGAACTCCGACGCCGACTTGAGGCCGCCGCCAAGCGCACGCTGCTGCAGCGCCGCAAGCGCGCCCAGGACCGTCGCCAGCGCAAGAACGTTGAGGCGATGCGCACCGCCCTCGACCGCTCCCGCGAGGCCCTCGTCGAGCAGATGGGCGGCGTCTGCGAGCAACTCGCCGGCTCCTACCACGACCTCTCCGGCCACCTCAAGACCGTCGCCCTCGCCAGCGAGCTCGAAACCCTGCTCCGCCAGGAGCTCGAGGTCGAGAGCCTCCTCCGCACCACGCTGGAGTTCACCCTCCGCAAGGTGGGCCCTACCAACACCGCCATCTTCCTGCCCGGCAGCAGCGGCGACTGGTCGCTGGGCGCGTACGTCAACTACGACTGCCCCCGCGAGAGCGCCGAGCACATGCTCGAGCAGCTCTGCAACGTCGTCGCTCCTTCCTTTGAGAACCGCCCGGGCCTGCACACCGTCTCCACTCCCGCGGACCTGTGCGACCAGCACGACCAGCCCCTGCCCTGGATGGACGACCACGCCCTGGTCATCTACTCATGCGTCCACGAGGGCGAGTGCATCGGCGTCATCGCCGCCTTCCGCGACCGCCGCAGCCCCTTCGGGGACCAGACGCTCACCACGCTCCGCCTTATCGGCGAGCTCTTCGGCAAGCAGCTCCACCGCACCATCCGCACCCACCACCGCCACGTCCAGAAGTCGGCGTGGGGTGAGGACGAGGGGATGGCGGCGTAACCAGCGCGAATGCCGGCAGCGAGTCTCAGTGGCGTGCGATCACCCTTCGTCGCCGCACCACCACCGGAACCACACCCACGAGTGCCAACACGCGCGGCCCCGGCACCGCGTACACCGTGAGGCCCATGTAGCCCGCCGACTGCACTGCGATCGTCGACCACTGGCCCGTTGCCGAATCCATCGCAAGATACTGGTTCGCAGGTGCCGCGCCGATGGTCGGCGGCTGCGCCTGCCCCGCAATGCCGATGACGTTGGTGGTCTGCGGTCCAGTGATGCTGTTCGTCGAGAACGCCACGATCGCCGTGTCAGGCACGGTGATGTTGGGAAAGAAGTCGAGCCCTGCCATGCTGTTCGAGACCGGCACGATCGGGCTTGTGCCCGTCCACAGCAACACGCCGGGCAAGGTGCCCGCCACGTCGTAAATGGAAACTGTGTACGACGCGGAGAATGCTCCCGACGTGAACACGCGCAGAGGCTTGATCGTGACGCGGGTTACTGCCCGCTCGGTACCGGCAAAGGTCAACAACTGCCCGTTCGCCGCCTCGCCCTCGTTGCCGCCGGGCAGTTCCGTCGCGGCATCCGGCTCGAACACCGAACCCCAGTCGTTCGTGGTCCACGCAAAGAACGCGTTCCCAGGCGCCTGATAGATGACGGTCTCCGCACACAAAGGCGCGGCACCCAGAAGTGCGACAGCAGTGAACGCAAGAAAAGTTGCGCGGAAAGCAGGCATGAGCACCCCTTCATCGTGTGGGCGATCAAAGTGTGCGCTATTCGGGCGTGACTGCCAGAAAAGCGTTCAGTTTTTTCGCTGTTCCTGCGGTCTCACCGCCGCCGCCGCACCACCACCGGCACCAACCCCACCAGCGCCATCACACCCGGCCCCGGCACATTGTTCACGAACGACTCGCTCCCGCCGTTCCCAAAGCCCTGCACGTGGATGCCGATCCGCAGGTGGTCCCCAGGCGTGTTGAGCGCGTTGATCGTGTCCGCGTACGTCTGCCCGTTGATCAGGTTGAACGTGATCTTCACCCACTCGCCCGGGTTCACGCCGTTGGGCTGCGCGGGCGCGTTCGAGTCCGCACTGAAACCCGCCGTCGTCTGGAACGCCGGGCTCACGTTGTTCGCGCCCGGCATCTCCGGCGGCGAAGCGCCCTGCGCGATGTCCACGCCCGCGCTGTTCACGATGCTCGATATGCCCAGCAGCGTGCCGTCGTCAAAGTAAATGTCCGTGATCGAGCACGGCAGCGGGCCCGCGTTGTGGAACGTGAACGACACCTGCTGCGGGTTCGGAGCGTCTTCAACGTCCACCCACAACTGGGCCGACCCTGCCAGCGCGTTCGCGGCGGTCGTGTTGGTGACACAGGCAAAGCTGTACGTGGTGATCGCGGCCTCTGCCGAGCCGGCGACTGCACCAAGCGCGCAGAGCGCGCCCATGACGGCGGGACGAATACACATGGGACCCTCTCCTCAGCGGCCAAACCCACTGCCGCTAAGCCGAGGCTACCCGATCGCGTCATACCCGTCCATCCCCTCATCACTGTCTACCACCAGAATCACCCACAAAGTGCAGGTTATCTGACACCCTGTTTGAGCAATCAGCCGGCGAGGACGTCACATAACGAATACGACACACCTGTGCGATTTACGCCCGCCGCGCCACGTACAACCCAAACCCCAGCGTCTCCCGACCCCACGCCGCCACGATGTCGCGCCACCCGCGCGATCGCTCCAGAAAGCGTGCTGTGTCCGGGTCGCCCGGGTTCGCGCGGGCGAAGTCCTCGATGTTCCGCGCGTACGCCCACTCGTACTCGTCCCACTCATCGTCACTCGCAGTCGTCGCCCACACCGGCACCAACCCCTCACGCACCAGCAGCCCGATGTTCCCGGCGTGCGTCGTGTTCTCCTCCGCGGCCGCGCCCATCGCCACGAGATACTCCGGCGCAGGCGGCCGCTTCCAGTACCCCAGCCCTACAACCGCGAGCCCGCCCGGACGCACAACGTCCCGCAGCCCGCGCACGCACGCGCTGGTGTCACCAAACGCGTGCGTCGAGCCGATGCAGCACGCGCAGTCGAACAGCCCGCTAAAGTCAGCAGAAGCTCGCGCATCCGCAAGCGTGGACCGCAGCAGCGTAACGCCCCGCGACACTCCACGCCGGTGCGCCTCGCGCTCAATGACGTCCGCGAAGATCTGCGCCGGCTCGACCGCAACGCCCCACACCCCACACCGCTCCACCAGGTCCAGCAGCAGCGTCCCCTTCCCCGCACCCACATCCAGCACGCGCTGCCCCGCCGTGAGCCCGAGCACTTCGATGAGCCGCTCATGCTTCACGCGGCTGATGGGGTTGCACAGATCCATCGCGCCGTGCGCAATGAACGAGAATCGTTCCCGTGGGAATGGCGTATCGCTCAATGCCTCACCCCTTGGCCCGCCGCGCCCGGCGCTCTTGCCCCGCTGCACTGCGCGCACCCTTCGGCACAACTGACCCCGCGGCCGCTTGTGTCAGCTCCCGCCTCACGCGTTTCTCAAAGATCGCGCTCTGCGTCACCTCGCCCCGCTCCACCTGCATCTCCCGGTGCGGGCCCAGCACCGTGATCCGCTCCCACGCGTGCTTCGCGTTCTCCGCGCTGAACTCCGTCCCCACGAACTTCCGCTTGAGCGCATGCGCCACCACACCCGTCGTCCCGCTCCCCAGGAACGGGTCCAGCACGATGTCACCCTGGTTGCTGCACGCCCGGATCACGCGCTCCAGGTACACCTCCGGCAACTGGTTGTCGTGATAGGCGCGCCGCTCCTTGTTGTTCCCCTGGATCCGCCCCCAGTACTGCCCATACCACACGTCCAGCGGCACCCGCATCCGCGGCGGCATGCCGTCCTTCTTGCTGAGCGTCCGCGGATCGCCGTAGATCGCCGCGCGGTCGGACAGTTCCGCCACCGCCTCGCCGTTCCAGACGTGCCGCCCGCCGGGCTTGATGAAGTACAGCGCGTGCACCTTGCTGTTGATGAACTTCTCCGTCGTGTTCTGCCCGAACCGGTAGTGCCAGATGCACCAGTTCTGGAACGTCATCGCGCACGCCGGCTTCCGCTCCAGCCGACCCTTCAGATAGCACACGATCTCCGCCGCCCACGTGTCCGGGATGTTGATCCACAGGCTCCCGCCCGGCCGCAGCGCCTTCACACAGATATCAATCCAGTCGTACGTGAAGTCCACGTACTCCCGCTCGGGCATCGCGTCGTCCCACTTGTCGTACGCGCGGTTCCAGTTGAAGGGCGGATCAGCAAACACCAGGTCCACCGTGCCCGCCGCGACCTCGGGGATCTTCAGCAACTCTTCACGGCAGTCCCCCACCCACA
>DATAKA010000030.1:0-34759 GCA_036261855.1 Phycisphaerales bacterium
ACAGACCGGCGTGCGGGAGTACGTCATGACAAAACGATATCCCATGCGCGACGCGCATGAAAAAAGGGCCGGTCGCACAGGCGACCGGCCCTCTGGCTGTTAAAGGCGTTCGCGATCAGTCGACGAAGTTGGTGAGTTCGTCGTCGCGGACGGGGGTCTTGAGCTCGGAGCAGGTGGTCTCGCCGATCACCAGCAGCTCGCCGGCCTTGCTGGACTTCACCACGAACGAGCCGGACTTGGTCTGGCCCGGGGTGACCGTGCCGAAGTCGAAGGTCACCTTGTTGCCCGTGACGGTCGCGCCCGAGCCCGAGGAGACGAACGACATGCCGTCCGGGAGGGTCACGATCATCTTGGTGTTGGTCAGGTTGACCTGGCCCTGGTTGCGGACGTCCACGCTGTAGGTGTGGGGCTCGCCGACGTTCACCACGCCGTCACCGTCGTTCACCGTCGTGCCGATGTCGGGCACGCCGATGAAGCTGGTGGAGCAGGAGTCAGAGACGGCCGCAGCGCACACGCACTCGGCGGTGGCGCTGTTGCTGACGGTGCCCTGGTTGCCGCTCATGACAACCTTGACGCTCTTGGACGCGCCGGGGGCGAGGTCGCCCAGGTTCCAGACGACGGCGTTGCCGGAGACCGCGCCGCCCTCGGTGGCGGACTTGAAGGTCGCGCCGGTCGGGATCGGGTCGCGGACGACGGTGTTCTTCGCCACGCCGTTACCCGTGTTCGTGACGACGATCTCGAACGTCGCGTTCTGGCCCTGGCGGAGGGTGCCGGGGCACTTCTTGTCGATGGTCAGCGTGGGGGCCTTCACGACCGTCGTCACGCTGTTGCTGTTGGCGGTGAGGCCGCCGTCGGCCGACGCGTTCGCGGCATTGGTGTAGGAACCGACCTTGTCGGCCTTGACCATGAACTCCTTCGTCGCGGACTGGCCGGCGGCGAGGTTGCCGATGGTCCACTCCGTCGCGCTGCCCTGGGCGGTGAGGCCGGCGGGGAGGGGGTCCTTGATCACGACGTTGCGGGCCGTGCCCGTGCCGTTGTTGGTGACGACGAGCTTGACCGGGATGTTGTCGCACAGGCTGACCTCAGGCGCCATGGTCTTGGCGAGCTGGAGGGCCGGGGCGACGACGTTGACCGTCATGCAGACGGGCAGGGTGTAGGAAACATCGGAGCAGCCGCTGTAGGAACCGGCCTTGGCGAAGGAGCCCTTCACCACGATGTCCTTGCTCTGGCCCGCGCCGATGGAGCCGAGGTTGAACGCGGTCACGCCGTTCGCTGCGCCCGCGCCCTGGGGGCTCATGCTGGTCACGCTGAAGCCGGCGGGGATCGACTCGTTGACGACCACGTTATCGAGGGTGCAACCCGCGAGGTTCGTCACGCGGATGCGGTACTCGGTCGCGCCATTGACCGTCGCCTCGGCGGGGGCCATCTTCTCGACCATCAGGGCCGAGCCTTCGCGCCGGCCGGTGGGGTAGTACGCGGTGTTCTGCGAGCCGTAGCCAGCGGGGGCGGGCTCAGCCGCCGCCTTCGCGGGGGCCGGCTCAGCAGCCTTCGGGGCGGGCTTGGCCTCGGCCTTGGGGGCCGCGGCGGGGGTGGGGGCGGGCTTCGCGGCGGTGGACGCACCGCTGCTCATCGAGTTGATCGGAACCACGACACCCTTGGGTTTCTCCGCCACCGGTCCGCCGGTGGAATCACAGCCCACGATGCCGCCCGCGATGACGGGGAGGACCAAGAGCAGACCCTTGAGATTGTCACGAGTGGTAGCCATTCAATTCCCTTTCTCAGTTGTGCGTCACGCGCCCAAGAAGGCCGGTCCATCCGGCGGGGCGGTGAATTCCTTGCATCTCGCGGACTTACGTCCCGAAACAGGAAGCAGCATAGTTGAGGGGGCGGCCTGAATTCAAGGGCACCTGTCGATGGGGACCTCATATTTACACCACTGATCAGGTTACCCTAATCAAGTGTGCCAGTAGATCTCCTAGGTTGCGACTTTCATCCAATGACACCTATTGAGGCGATACACACCCACCTCGAAAAGGAGACTCTATGAACCGCTTCGTCCTCGCCGCGTCCGTCGTTGCCACCGCCTCCATTCTGGGGGCGTGCCAGTCGTCTCAGTGCTGCTCGAACGGCAAGGCCGGCGACCCTGCCGCCTTGGGCACAACGAAGGCGGCGTTCTTCGCAGGCTGGACCAAGTCCGCGAACGCCCAGTTCACTATGGAGCCGCTTTCCAAGGTCGTCAGCACGACCGACGACTTTCTTTCGTTCGACGGCATGTCGCACGGCACGACCGTGATTCAGGGTTGGAAGCCGTACGCGGCGATGTGGGGGCCCGGGATGAACGGGTTCACGACGGCGAGCCTGTCAGAAGCCAAGTCGCTGCGGACGTGGTGCGAGGGCGATACCGCCGTGACGGCCTCGCTGGCCCGGATCCAGGGGACCATGCCCAACGGCCAGACGATGGACATGCTGGGCCACATCACGCTGGTGTACAAGTGGGACAGCGCATCTGGCTGGCGCGTGGTGCACGAGCACATGTCGCTGCCGGTGCGGGAGTGAGCTACCGGACGCCCCCCAAACAGGGCGTTTTTGTGGTCGAGCGGCTCTGAGAGGTAACCCCGGGTGACAAAACCCGGAAGAAGGTTGTGCATTTTGCCGGTCTGTGGTATGCTTTTGCCTCTCTGTGGGCGTGGCCGTGGGCAGTCAACCCGCGCGTCGGGCGCGGGGTGTCGGTTTTCTCGTTTGCGGTTGAGTTTTAGGCACGGAAGTCGTGGTTTCTGGGGCCGGTGTGTTCCTCCGGCGGCGCGGTAGTTTTTAGCACGGAGTCAGCCATGCAGGGAATGAACGGGTGCCAGCGCGCCGAGCGCGGGTTCACTTTGATTGAGTTGCTCGTGGTCATCGCGATCATTGCCATTCTGATCGGGCTGCTGTTGCCCGCGCTGGGCAAGGCCAAGGCGATTGGCAGGCAGATGAAAGAGCAGGGCGCGATCCAGCAGACCACGATCGCTTGGAATCAGTACAACGCGTCCTACCGCGATGCGTTCATCATCCCCTACATCAACTGGACGTGGGCACACCCGCACAACGGGCGCGTGGACATGATGCCGCCCGATCCGCGGGACAAGACCAAGAAGATGGAAGGCGACGTCATCAAGTCGTGGACGTGGCGCTTCGTCGCCTGGACCGAGTTTCCCGAAGCCCAGATGCAGTTGGATAAGCCGACGCTCGAAGACTTCAATCGGCGATCGACCGCGCCCACGGGCGGCGGCAATACGAATCTGTACGACAACGTTGCTTCCTACCAGTACGCGATGGCCTGCCACCCGACGTTCGGCATGAACAGCGTGTACGTCGGCGGCCACTATGGCCTTGGGGCGTTCCCCAACGGCAACGCCAACAACGACGGCGGACAGACGATCGCGCAAGGTGGACGCTTCTACGCGCAGCGTCTCGATAAGGTGAACTTTCCGAGCACGCTCTTTGTGATGGCGAGTTCCCGGCAGCGCGACATCATGACGTCCGGGCGCGGGACCTCGTACTACACCGGCGCAACGGTGGCCATGTCGACCGGGCAGACCTTCTTGCCCGGTGCCGCGCACCTGTTCCCACCACGGACGGGGTATCCGGTGACGGGCATGGCCGCGTACGCCCCGCCCGCCTGGAACGCCAGCGACACCTTCGATCCCAAGCAGCCCAGTGGCAATTGGGGCAACTTCTACCCCAAGTACAACGGGAAGGGGTGCGTGTCGTTCGTTGATGGGCACGTCGCGATGCGGGACATCACGCAGATGCGTGACATGCGGGTGTGGTCCAACTACGCCACCGACGCGAACTGGACGTTCCGCGTTTATTGATCACTTGACGGAGCACGGAGCCTGCCATGCAGAGAACGAACCAGTGTCGGACAGCCAGACGCGGCTTCACGCTGATCGAGTTGCTCGTGGTCATCGGGGTCATTGCGATCCTGATTGGGCTGCTTGTGCCTGCGCTGGCGAAAGCGAAACAGCTTGGACGCTCGTTGAAGGAGCAGTCCGCGGGTCACCAGCAAATCATCGCATTCAGCTCTTACGTCACGGACATGCGCGACGCGACGATGGTTGCTGCGCCCCACTGGGCGTGGAACCACGTGTCCGGCGGATTCCGTGCGCACTACGGCATTTACCCCGCCGACCCCTGGGAAAAGGGCAAGTTCATGCAGGGGTCGATCACGAAGCAGTGGGCATGGAACTTCGTGGCCTCAACGGGCTACAAGCACGACCTGCTGCAGCTTGACGGGCCGACCTATTCCGACTTCTTCCGTCGCCCCAGCAGCCCCGCGGGCACGGGCATGTACAACGACTATCCGGACAACTCTTACGCCGCGGCAATCTCGTTCCACCCGTCCCTCGGGTACAACGGTGTGTTCATCGGTGGTGCGTACACGCACGGCGCGTTCCGCGGTATTCCCCCATGCACGAATCCCGGCGGGCACAACGGCGCTCACGGCTACGGCGAGCCCACTCCGGCGCCGAACCCCCGCGTTTCAGGCGGCAACTTCTACCTGACCAAAGGTGCCGACGTGAAGTACCCCAGCGAGCTCATCACCTTCGGGTCTTCCCGCGGTGGCGACGTGGACCCGGGTGGGTTCTGGAGTTGGGGCGCGACCTCACCCAACCCAACGAATATGTCCACGATGAAGCCGGGCTACTGGCTCATTGCGGCGCCCCGTGCTCACCCGACGCAGCGCGGCGGGCTGAACGCTGCGACGCAGTTGGGCATGGGCTGGGCGCGTTCCGCACCGACGGCGAAGGCCAACGCCTTTGATCCCAAGAGCACGACCGTGAGCAACTGGGGCATGATGGACTTCCGCTGGCAGGGCAAGGCCGTGACGGCCATGTTCGACGGCTCGGTCAAGCTCCAGAATGTGGACAGCCTCGACGACATGCGCAAGTGGTCCAACTATGCGACGTCATGGGATTGGGCCTTCCAGCCGTACTGACGCGTGAACCCTTCAGACTCCACGCGGCCCCGGCTGATTGCCGGGGCCGTTTTCATTTGGCCACCCCCCGTTCTCCATTCACCAACGACCTCCCGTACCGTGGACCTCCCATGACGAATCCCACCTCGACATTCCTCCGCGAAATGACCTGGCGCGGCCAGGTGCAGCCCAACGGGTGCACCGACCTCGCCGGCTTTGATGCGCACCTTGCCGACCCTGCCAAGAACCCCCGCCGCGCGTATGTGGGCTTTGACCCCACCGCCGACAGCCTGACCATCGGCAACCTCGTGGGCATCATGGCGCTCGGCCGGTGGCAGCGGGCCGGGCACACGCCGGTAGCGCTCATGGGCGGCGGCACGGGCCTCATCGGCGACCCCAGCGGCAAGAGCGCGGAACGCACGCTGAACACCGAGGAGGTGGTGCGGAGCAACGTCGAGAAGATCCGCGGCATCTTTGACAAGGGTGAACTGTTCGTGGAAGGCAGCGCGAGCAGGGAGCCCGGGGCACTGAAAATCGTGAACAACGTGGACTGGCTGGGCAAGCTCGGCTTTCTCGAAGCCCTGCGCGACATCGGTAAGCACTTCTCGGTCAACATGATGATCCAGAAGGACTCGGTGAAGGAGCGGCTCAACAAGCGCGACCAGGGCATTTCGTACACCGAGTTCAGCTACATGATTCTTCAGGCGTACGACTTTGCGTGGCTGCACGAGCACGAGGGTGTGACGGCGCAGATGGGGGGGAGCGATCAATTTGGGAACGTTGTCGTTGGTATCGACTTGATCAAGAAGAAATACCACCAACGCGCAGAGCAAGTCGCTGCATTCGTAGGCCGCTCACTCCGTGACGCTCTTCTCAGTTACCCTGGCGGAAAGGGGCTCTCAGATCGTTTGGATGCGTACACCAGGCCTTCAGTGCTTGATCTCATTGAACGTCCCATACAAGTTCACAGCAACATTGACGCGGTTCAAGATGAAATCGTGAATTTCTTGGACTACAACTTTCAGCAAGACAAAGCTCGTGGCGAGGTTTCACGCGAGGCAGTCAATTTCTGGGTAGCCGCAATGATTCAAGAGCGGCAAGGCCGATCTTTGTCTGACGCCTTCGGTTTAACTTGGCCCCTTGTCACCAAAGCCGACGGTGGGAAGTTTGGCAAGACCGAGAGCGGCGCGATCTGGCTGTCGCCGCACCGGACGAGCCCATTTGCGTACTCGCAATTCTGGCTCAACGCCGCGGATGCGGACGTGGTGCGGTTCCTGAAGACGTTCACCTTCCTGCCGCAGGATGAGATCGCCGCGCTCGAGCAGCAGGTGCAGACGAACCCCGGCGCGCGCGAGGCGCAGCGCGTGCTGGCGCGGGAGGCCACGGCGATCATCCACGGCCGGACGGAGGCCGCGAACGCGGAGGCCGCGGCGAAGGCACTGTTCAGCGGAGAGATTTCGGGCCTGCCGCTTCAGACGCTGGAGGAGGTGCTCGCGAGCGCGCCGAGCAGTTCGCACAGCAAGGCGCAGCTCGAAGCCGGCGTGGCGCTGCTGGACCTGCTGGTGGAAACCAAGCTCGCGGCGTCCAAGCGTGAGGCCAAGGAGTTCCTGGGCGGCGGCAGCGTGAGCGTGAACGGGCGCAAGGCCGGGGCGGACGAGAAACTGACCACCCGCGACCTGCTGCACGGCACGATCATCGCGCTGCGGCGCGGCAAGAAGCAGTGGCATGTGACGCGTTGGGCGTAGATCAGCGCGAAGCCACGCTTGGAGCTTTGTGCCGGGGCTTCGAACCCGGTCGATCATCCTTCCCGTCCGTGCGAGCGTGTGCTGCTTGTCCGCGGGTTGAAACCCGCGGCTCTGATGAACGGGGACACCCGTGCTACCGGGGTCCGGAGATCGCACCGGGGTCGATGACTTCGATGCGGCCAGTGGGGAGGGTCCAGCGGATGGCGCGGGCGTTCAGGGGCTCGCCCGAGCGGGGATCTGAGACGAGCACCTCGCCGCCATCCCCACCCGTCGCTTCCAGCACGCCGAGCGGCGCGTTGTAGATCGCGAGCTGCGCGGTCATCTCGCGGCCTTGTGACCTGGCCCAGACCTGCCCATCGGCCCGCACGCTGGAGAGGCGGCGGGTCTTGAGGTCTTCCTCGATCGACGCCGTCAGGTGGTCGCATTCCAGTTCGGTCAGGGCGTTGTCAACCGTGCGGCGGTGGACCATGCGGACGCCGCCGTCGAGTTCAGCGCTGCCCGCGGCGATGTCGAGCGTGGCGTCGTTTTTCCACGTGAACAGCGCGTCGCCCTTGCCGGAGCCGGGAAGTGCGCCCTCCTGCGTGGAGCGCGACCCCGTCGCCGGCAGCGGGGCGTTCGCGAGGTCCGGCCTGCGGTCGGAGTTGAGCAGCTTGCCCGCGCCGGGCACGTGCACGGTGCGTGCGCCGTTGCTGGCGGCGATCTTCTGGCCCTCGACGTAGAGCATGCGCCCCTCGGGCCCGCCGCGGCGGACTTCGAGGCGCACCGGATTCGCCACATCGTCGCTCGTGCCCTCAGCAGTGAGCATCCGTCGCGAGGACCCGGATGTCGGCGAGAGCCCGGCGAGGAGCGGCGCGGACTCAGTGGGTTGTTCGTCGGTGGGCTGTTCGGTGGTCACGGGCGGGGTGGGGGCCGCGTCCTTGGGGTGCTCGAAGGTGACGCGGATGGTCTGGGCTTTCACGGAAGAGTCTTCGCGGTCGTCGGGCGCGCCGGCGACGGACTGGAACGCCGCGTCACCGTCGATCGCGAGGGCGCCGCGCGTGTCATCGAGCATCATCGAGCGGGACCAGGACGCGGCGATCATCGGCGACGTGGTGTCGTTTTCAGGGGGCGTGCGGATGAAGTCGCCTTCGCCGGTGGCGACGACGGTGCTGTCGGCGGCGCTGAGGTCGATGGTGGGGCAGCGCAGGCGGGCACCGGCCTGTTCGATGATGGCGGGCGTGCCAACGAGGCGGGCGGACTTGCTCCCTGCCTGCACGGTGAGCGTGTCGCCCTGGGCGGTCAGTGTGTTCTTGCCTGTGAACGTAAAGCCGCCGGTGGCGTGGACGGTGTCGATGGCCGCGCCGGTGAGGGGTGATTGCGTGCTGTCCGTTGCTGGAGCGGTCGGCATCTGCTGCGGCGGCTTCAGAGTGGCGACGATGGTGCCCGCGGAGAGCGACTCTCCGGGGCGGGTGGCGAGGGCGTGGCCGGAGGCCTCCACGCGACGAGCGGTGGGAGACGTCGCGCCGGCCACCGGCGGGTCGAAGATCACGTGGATGGTGTCGCCCTGGAAGCGGGCTTCTTTGCTGTCGGTGGCGCGGGCGCGGCCGACGAGTTGGACGGCCTTGAGAAGGTTGCGTGTGCTCGCGGCGCGGTCGGTCGCGCGGTCTGACGCGTTTGGCGCGAAGAACTCCGCGGTGGCGCTGTCGGCGTTGAGCGTGAGCGCGCCCTGCGAGCCGGAGACCCCGCCGACGAGCACGGCCCGCTGCAGGGAGGAAGAGCCGCCGCGGAGGGAATCGAACTGGAACTCCGCCTGCTCGGTCCACGCGATGGTCGGGGAGGGGCTTGCATCTTTGCCCGGGTCGCCGGTGAGTTGACCGCTGCTGGGCACACGGACGACCGCGCGGAGCGTGTCGATCTCGAACGCCGGGGCGCTGGCGGTGCCCGCGCCGCGCATGGCGACGGTGGCGGGGGTGGTGGGGGTTGCGCCGGAGAAGGCGATGTGCTCGCGGGACGCGGCGTATCGGAGGCGTGAGCCGCGGGCGCTGAGGCCGGCGGCGGTGTCGTCGAGGGCGACGACCCCTTCGGGGGCGGCGAGTTCGATCACGGAGTCGTCGCGTTCGAGCTCTGCGGGGCGCTGCTCGATGCGCTGCACGAGCAGGGGGCCCTTCCAGAAGAGGGAGATGTCATCGGTGGGCGCGGGCCCTGATACTGGATTGGATTCTGGATTGGACGTTGGATTGGGTGTGGGGGCCGGCGCGGCGGGCGTTGACCCAGCCGGAAAGGGCGGTGTGCTCGGTGCGGTGGCGGCGGTGCTCTTCGTTGGGGTGGGCTGTGCGGCGTTTTCTTGCGGCGTGAGCGGCAGCGCATTGCCGAGCGTGCGGGCCCATGCGAGGAGTTTCTCGGCTCTGGCCGTCCGGTCGCCCTGACGGATCTCGACGGACTCGCTCGCGGCGAGGGTGTAGAAGCGTTCCTCGGGCGGCGCGGGAGGTTCGTCGGGCGCGGTCGTGGGGGGCGGGGCGGTGTTGCCCGCGGGCGGCTGGTCCACCTTTCCCGGTGTGGTGCTCTTTGGTGCCTCATCGCGCATGCGCACGACGATGGGCTTGACGAGGGACGCAACGTGGAGCTGGTCGAGCCGCTGCGTGGTGGGATCAAACTGCGCGGAGACGCCGCGGCCATGGAAGGTGAGGCGGGGCGAGGAGGCGATCACGTCCTCGGGCATGTCGAGCTGGCCGAGGGCCCAGTCCACGGAGACACGGGTGGTCGTCACGTCCAGCTCGGGCGCGACGGAATCCAGCTTGGGGCGCGAGCCGTCGGCGGTCGCGGCGAAGAGGCGGATGCGGACGTTGCCCTCGAGCATGCCGTCGGTGGGTTGCGCACGTTCGGCGGGGGAGGTGAAGCGTCCCTTGTCGGCCTCGACGTGGATCGCGCGGCCGTCGCTCTGGAAGAACCAGGCGCTCGGGCGCGTGAGTTCGTAGCGGCGGTCTGGGAGTGGGTCGGAGCGGTCGGCGGTGATTTCGCCGGCGAGGCGGGTGGGGTCGTCCTTGTCCACGTATTGGGCGAAGAAGCCCTTGCCCTTGCCGATGGCCGCGTTGGTGGGGCCTTCACCTGATCGGCCTTGGAGGCCGGAGAAGTCGCGGATGTCGGGGGCGGTCGTGGGCTGCGTGGCGGCCTGGGGGGCTGCGGTCCCCTTGTTGCGCCACGCAATGATGCCGACGATTGACACGAGGACGACGCCGGAAATGGCGGCGAGCATCACCGACTTGGAGCTGGCCCGCCCGGCACGGCGGGAGAGGTCCGCGGGGCGGAGTGTCACGAGTGATCCTCCACCAGGCGCATGGCGATCAGGTCCTGCACATCCAGCATACCGACGGGGCGGCCGCGTGAGTCGACGATCGGGATTTCGTCCTGCCGGAACTCGCGGATGAGTCGTACTGCGTCCGACACCATCGCGGAGTCGGGGAGTGTGCGGGGCGAGCGCGTCATGACCTCGCTGATGGGTCGGGCGACGGCGGCGGCGTCCCTTTGGATGAGACGGCGGAGGTCGCCATCGGTGAAGATCCCGGCGAGTGCGCCGGAGGTGTGATCGACCAGCACCATTGCGCCCGGGCGGCGGCCCACGGCCTCGGCGCGCTTGAGTGCTTCGAGGACTGTGAGACGTGCATCAACCACCGGCAGCACCGCGCTCGTCGACTTGCCCGGGGTGACCCGCCAACGCATGACGTCGGTCACAGGGCGGAGGAGACCACCGAGGCTGCCGCCAGGGTGACGCTTGGCAAAGTCGTGGTTGGTGAAATTGCGTCGGCGTGCCGCGGCGAGGGCGAGCGCATCGCCCAGGGCCAGCGTTGCGGTGGTGCTGCTGGTGGGGGCGACAAACTGCGGGGCACCGGCCTCGTGCGTGATGGGCAGCGTGAGGGCGGTGGTGGCGAGGCGGGCCAGGGAGCTCTTGGCGCCGGCGTCGCCGGTGATCGAGATGATGGGCACGCCGTCCTGCTTCAGGATGGCGGCGAGGTTGACAACCTCGTGCGTCTCGCCGGAGAAGCTGATGCACACGGCGAGGTCCGTCGGGCGGAAGCGGCCAAGGTCGCCGTGGGCGGCTTCGCTGGGGTGCACAGGGTGGCTGGGGATGCCGAGGCTGGCCAGGGTCGCGGAGATCTTCGCGCCGACGTGCCCGGACTTGCCCAGGCCTGAGACCTGGACGGTGCCGCCGGACTCGGCGCACTTGACGATGAGGTCTACCGCGCGCGTGAACGGAGGTCCCAGAGAGGCTGCGAGGTCCGCGACGGCCGCGGCTTCGGCCCGCAGCACGCTTTGGGCGAACGCGAGTTCGTCCGGCGTGCCTTGGCGGGCAGCGGCAGAGCCGGAGGGTGCTTTCTTTGCTTTCGCGGGCTTCTTTTCCACGATGATGGTGGGGGCTTTGGCGGGTGGGGGTGGGGTGGGGGTCTGCCGCGTGCGGGGCATCGGCAAGAGTAAACTGGCTGGGGGAGTTTGTCGCGTGGGCGGGAGGCCCCAGAGAGAGAAAGGACCGTGCCCGTGAGCGAGGAATACCGCGTCAGGCTCGATGCCTTTGAGGGGCCGCTGGACCTCTTGCTCTTCCTGATCCGGAAGAACGAGGTGGATATCCACGACATCCCGGTGGCGGCGATCACGGACCAGTACCTGGGCATGGTGGCGCAGTTGCAGGGAGAGGACGCCTCGCGGCTGGACATCGACGCGGCGGGCGAGTTTCTCGTGATGGCGGCGACGCTCATGGAGGTCAAGAGCCGGATGCTGCTGCCCAAGCCCGTGCAGGCGGCAGTGACGGACGGTGCGCCGGCGAAGCCCGCCGAAGACCCGCGGGCGGAGCTTGTGCGGCAGTTGCTGGAGTACAAGCGGTTCCGGGACGCCGCGGACGACCTTGAGCGTCGCAACAGCGAGTGGCAGCGGCGGTTTCCGTCGGGTCGCGCGCACGTGGACGACAAGGCCATTGAAGAGGCCTTGGCGGGCGAGCCCGATGTGGAGGTGGAGGACCTGGACCTGCTCGACCTGATCGAGGCGTTCAAGAAGGTCCAGGAGACGGTTAACTTCGAGCGGCTTGGCGATCACCAGATCACATACGACGACACGCCCATTGAACTGCACGCGCAGGACATCCTGTCGCGGCTGGGCGATCAGCGTCGGCAGGCGGTGAGCGTCGCGGGAGAGGTTGCAGTCCCGGCGGGCGCGGAGATGGAGTTCAAGGACGTCTTTGCAGGACGCACGCGGGGGGAGTCGGTGGGGCTGTTTCTAGCACTGCTGGAATTGGTGCGCAACCGGAAGGTGCGCGTACGGCAGGACAAGATCGAGGGGTCTATCTGGCTGAGTGCGCGGGAGGAAGACGCTGCAGCGCACGCGGGCGAGCACGGGGAAACGACGCCCGTTGACGGCGCAGCGCCGATCACCGAGGCAACGGGTGGCTGAATGGAACACACAGATGCTCCGCAGGAACCAGCCGCGCAACTCGCTGCCCTGAAGGGTGAGCTTGGGTGGTGGCGGTCATTGGCCATCGTGATGCTCATCGTCGGTGGTGGGGTGGCGTTCCTGCTGCTGCGGGAGGTGCGTTCGCACCGCGCGGACAACGCGCAGCTGGACGTGCTGCAGAAGCAGATCGAGGCGATGGGCGGCACGCTGCTGGGTTCGCGGGTGGACGACCTGGCGCTGGTGGATGCGGCGGGAGCCATAGGTTCCACTGCGTTCGCTGGTTCGCCGCTGTCGCTGGTGGTGCTGCTGAGCACGCAGTGCCCGTCGTGCGAGGCAACTGCACCGGCGTGGGCGCAGATCGCCGGGAAGTTGGAGCAGGAAGGTGTGCCCACGAGGATGATCGTGGTGGACGCGGTTGGTGCGCCGCAGGATGCCCCGAGGTGGGCGGGATTGACTCCGCATGGCGTGCGGGATGCCGAACGCACGTGGCTGCGCGAAGTGCCGGGCGTGCCGGCGGGCGTGCTGGTGGACAGCACAGGCGTGGTGCGGCGTGTGTGGCTGCGGCAGCTCGACGCCTCGGAGGTTGACCGCATTGTGGCGGGCGTTGTGAGCGACCTGCGTGGGCAGTGAGTGGAGCAGGTCACCAAAGAACGCACCCCGGCGTTAGCGGCCGGGGTGCGTGTGAAGGCGTCAAAGTTCAGCGAGTGATCGGCTCACATGGTGTCGCCGCCCCACGGCACGCACTGGCTGGGGTCCTGGCACGCCTTGAGGGCGTAGCAACCGTTGGAATAGACCACGCCGTTGGGGCAGATCACGGGCTGCCAGACGTCCAGGCAGTAAATGCCAGCGCCACAGGGGCCACCGATGGGGCCACGGGCGGCCGAGGCCACGCCGGCCCACACCGCGACGGCGGCGATCGCTGCGATACCGGTGAGGACGGAATTGCGGAGCAGGTTCTTCTTCATGAGCGGTTCCTTTGCTCGGGACGTTGTGAATCCCCGCGACGCGCGGGAGCGAGCAGCGTACCACAACTCGGGCATTGCGCCAAGACGTGAGTTGCGGTGTGGAGAAGTGATGTAGAAATTGACAACGTGGCCGCGGCCCGCAGTGACACACAGAATTGAGGCTTCTACACCCCTATGACATCAGGCGTGTGCTGCAGGCCGTCGGTCAGCACCCGAGGACCGGACTCGGTGATCAGCACATCGTGCTCGTAGTGGACGGAGAGCGAGCCGTCGGCAATGAGCTCCGGCCAGCGCTGCGCCATGGGCACGTCAGACTTGTCGACCAGGTCGCCGGTGCCGATCGCGATCATGGGCTCCACGGCGATGAGGGTGCCCGGCTGGCAGGGCATGTTGACCTCGTTCCACTCGCCGGGGAATTCGGGCATGCGGTTGGCGACGAAGGGTGGGCCGTGCAGCGTGGGGCGGTTCTTCTTCGCGTCAAACAGCCCATGGCCGCCCAGCCCGCGGACCAGGTGGAAGCCGAAGTCGCTCTCGACAGTCCGCTGCACGGTCCTGGCCCAGGCGCTGTAGGTCTTCCCGGGCTTCAGTTCCTTGACGCCTTCGGCGAGCGATTGCTTGCCGCATTCCATCAGGCGCGCGGCCTCGGGGCTGGGCTTTCCGATGCTGTACGTCCACGCGGCGTCGCCTACCCACCCCTTGTACCAGACGCCGATATCGACCTTGAAGAGATCGCCCTGCTGCAGGGCCCGCGGGAAGTACCCCGCGGTGCCGTGGACGACGCACTCATTCACGGAGAGGCACGCGTGACTCGGGAACGGCGGGAGGCGGCGGGGCTGGGGGGTATACCCCAGGAAGCAGGACCGAGCGCCCTGATCGGCCAGTTGCTTCGCTATGAAGGCGTCCACTTCGGGCAATCGCATCCCCGCTCGCAGGAAGCCGGCGACGCGCCGGTGGGTTTCCACCACCACTTGGGCGGCGGCGAGGGCAAGGTCGGCGTCGATCATGGAAGACGAACCGGCGGTGGCCATAAGGGGCGATCGTAGAAGTGCATCATCCGCCGCGGAGGACCCGTCCGCCGACGACGACGCAGTCCACGGGGTTGCCCCCGAGTTCGTAGGCAAGGGCACGTTCGTCGGTGTGTCGGAGGAGGATCAGGTCCGCGCGAGCGCCGGGGGCAATGTATCCGCGATCGGGCAAGCCCAGCACCGCCGCGGCGTTCACGGTGCTGGCGTTGATGGCTTCCGCGGGCGTCAGGCCGCAGTGCCGGACCGCAAGGGCGATCGCGAGCGGCATCGACGCGCTGGGCGCGGAGCCGGGATTGCAGTTGGTGGCAAGGGCGAGTGCGCCGCCGGCGTCCACGAACCGGCGTGCGCGGGCGTAGCGGCCGTCCAGGTGGAAGCCGCAGAAGGGGAGGATGACTCCGAAAGTCGCGGAGGCCGCGAGGGCGTCCAGATCTGCATCCGTGGAGGCTTCCAGGTGATCGACGCTCACGGCACCCAGGCGGATGGCCTCGCGGACCATGCCCAGCGCGTTGAACTGATCGGCATGGACCCGGAGGGGGTGCCCGAGCGCCCTCGCTCGCTCGAACAGCTCGACAGTTCGATCAAGCGGCCACGCGCCGGTCTCGCAGTATGCGTCGACCGGGATGCCGGGGAACTCAGAGTGAACCGCGGGCAACGTTTCATCGATCGTGCGCCGGATGAAGTCGGCCGCGGGCACGGCGGGGTCCAGAGCGTGGGCGATGAGCGCGGTTGCGCGGATGGTTTGCCCTGCTGCGGCGGCACTTATAGCACACCGTGTGATGGCCCGCAGCATCTTGAGTTCGCACTCGGTCGAGAGCCCGTACCCGGACTTGACCTCCACCGTTGTCGTTCCCTGCGCCAGGAACCGGTCCGCGCACACGCGGCACAGGTCGTCGTGCAATGCCTCTTCAGATGCATCGCGGACGGCACGCACCGTGGACATGATGCCGCCGCCGGACCTGAGGATGTCGAGATACGACGCGCCACGCAGCTTCATCTGCCACTCATCAAGTCGGGAACCCGTCCACATCGCGTGGGTGTGGCAGTCCACGAACGCCGGCATCAACACACGGCCTCTGGCGTCGATGCCCGCCGGACCAGGCAGGGGCGATTCGGACACCGCCGAGATGACGCCATCGTCGATGGACACATCCGCGCGCGGAAGGATCGAGAGTTCGCCGAGTTTCGCACCTCGGCGTGGGCCAGACGAACCTGCAGAAGCGACACGGGCGTTGCGGATGACCACTGCTGCCATGTCAGTCCAGCCCCTTCGGGCCCTGCGCGAGTTGGCCCATAGCGAGGCCCAGCAGGGCGTGCAGGAAGAGGTGTGCCGCGACGCGTGCAGTGCGCCCTGCGCCTGCTTCGGCGTGCCTCGCGGGTTCGTCGTGCGGGGGGCTCAGTTCCATGAAGTCCATGCAGCGCGTGCGTGGGTCGCTCGCGACCAGCATCACGGCCTTCGCGGCCTGCCGGACCGTGATGCCGGCAGGGTTCATCGCGCTCACGCCCGGGGCGTGGGCCGCGTCGATCACGTCGAGATCAAACGAGCAGAACAGGTGCTTCGCATCCGCAAGGGGTTCGAGCAGCGGCGATGCGTCGTCCTCCACGCTCAGCCATTCTGCCCAGTCGTGGTCAGCGATTTCGCCGCCGTGTTCCACAAACCACTGCACGTGTTCGCGGCTGTTTGCGATTGGGTCAAAGCCCGCGCACAGGAGCGGACCTGCCCCGCAATCTTCGATGAGACGGCGGAACGGCATGCCGCTGCCCATGGTGTCGCGCACGTCGAGGTGCGCATCAAAGTACAGGCCCGCCAGTGGCGCGGCGTCACCCTTGTCTCGGAAGTACTCCTTCACGGCGCGGACAAAAGGGAAGGTCAGGTCGTGCCCGCCACCGATGGCGATCGGGAAGAGCCCGGCATCGAGCAATGCCCGCGTCGCTTCGGTCACGCGCCGGTGTGTCTCGTGCAGAGAAGCCTCGGTGTGGCCGTGGGCGGGCTCGACGTCTCCGGCATCAAATACATGCGGCCAGTCCCACCCTTCGGGCTGCGCGACCCCGTACCGCGCGAGCGCCGCTCGGAAGGCACCTGGGCCGGCGGCGGCGCCGGGGCGGCCATGGTTCAGTCGAACTCCCGTGTCGTCGGGCAATCCAAGCATCGCGACGCGGCACCCTGTCGGCATCGCCTTGTGGATGTGCGCGGCCAGGCGGGAGAGCGCGATGCCCTCGGGCCACACCCCGGGCTTGCAGTGGGGGACCTGCATCGTCCAGTGTAGTTCACGTAGGATTGACGGCATGACGGGCACCGCACCCCAGCACAACACGACGGATCAGCCGGACGCGGAACCACGCACAGCACCAGGCGGACCGATCCGGCTCAACCTCCGTTCGCTGCAGCAGTTGTTCAACTCGCTGGATCCAAGCCCCTTCCGTGACCGCGATCTGGACCCGGAGGCAGCCCGGTACATCCTGGAAGAGGCGCAGGACCTACCGCACGACACACCAATCACGATCGTGCTGCACATGCCGCGGGAGGACGCCGCGCGCGCGGACTTTGTGCCCGGGGCCATCCACAACTACTTCGCGCTCATGCGCCTGAGCGATGAGCGCCGCATGCGGATGATCTTCCGCGAAGGGCGATGGTCTCTCGCGGTCGGACTGGTCGTTGTCTTTGCGATCTTTGCGCTCGCCAAGTTCTTGAGCGGTGCGGTGCCTCAGGACAGCCTGTGGCACATGCTCATTGACAGCCTGGTGATCCTGGGATGGGTCATCCTGTGGAGGCCGGCGGAATTGCTGCTGTACGACTGGTGGCCCGTGCGGCGGCGCATCCAGCTCTATCGGAGACTTGAAGCGGCCCGGGTGGAATGCCTGAACGGCGGCTGAGGGAATCACCCACCGAGGCGACGACCGTTGCTGCGGCGGACCAGCGCATCGTCCACCAGGTCCACGATGTCCTCATGCAGTTCACGCGCCTGATTCGTGGCGTTGTTGCTGCCGTTGGGCAGATCGTTGATCAGGATGGTGAAGATCAGGCGGTCGTTGGTCGCCGGATCGGTCACGTACCCGGAGAGGCTCCGGACGCCGTTGATGTAGCCGCTCTTGGCGCGGACGTCGTTCGTGAGTTTCTTGCTCTTGAACCGCTTCTCCAACGTGCCCGTTCCGGGGGCGGCGAGGCTGGCGACGTAGGTATCACCCCAGGGCTTGTCGGCGCACACCCGCAGCCACTTCGCCAGCGTCTGTGGCGTGACACGGTTCTCACGAGAGAGCCCCGATCCATCCGAAATCGTCGTGTTCGCGGCCGCTTCCGGCCCGAGTTCCTGCGACACGATCATCCGCATCACCGCACTGCCGTTGCTCCAGCTGCCTGGTTCCTTCGTGACATCGTGGCCCATCCGCTTGATCAGGGCCTCGGCGTAGAGGTTCTGAGACTCCACGTTGCAGTGGGTGATGACGTCGGCCAGGGGCGTCGAGACGATCGCGACGATCCGGCCCTTCTCGAGATTGTCTTCCGGTGCCGCGACACGTACGCCCGGGGGGAGGTCCGGATGGGCCGCTGCTCCCGTCAGCCTGACGCCGTGTTCCGCAACTTCCGAGGCGAACACGTTGCCGAAGAACGCTGGGACGTTGCGGATGTTCACGTACGCCGGCGTGGGCGACGCGGTGCGTACGTCGCCCCTCAGGGAGAAGGTGTTGCACGCGAAGCCATCGAGGAACATAGGCTCACGCACCGCCTTGCTGTTCTTGAGGAAGCAGTCCGCCTCGCTGCTGCGCGCGATCCAGAAGGTGTTCTTCCCCTTGCTCACGGTCCTGGACTTGGCGCAGTCCACGCGGAGCCAGGGCGCGGCGGGCTCCGTATCGCAGAGCGGGATGGACCCGGCACCGGCGGGGTTGGGCCGCGGGAAAACCGCGAGCGTGTTGGCGTGGAAGTTCAGCCCGCTCACCTCGGCGGAGTAGTTCTCTTCAAAGTTGTCGGGGTTCCACGAGGGGTGGATGAACTGACGGTCAAAGACGCGGTCGTCGATCACGATCTCCGACACCTGCGTGGCGCCGGCCTTCGCGACCGCGGCGCTGAGGGTGTCGACGATGTTGTTGGCGGTCAGCTTCGCGTCCATCACCCGGAGCATGTCTGGGTCTGCGAACGCGGGGTCGCCGCTGCCGCGGACGATGAGGCGGGTGCCGTCCAGCGCGATCTCGGTCTTGAAGGCGAAGTCGGACCCCAGCACCATCATCGCGGCGCCGGTGGTGAGCAGCTTCATGTTGGACGCGGGCATGAATGCCTCGTCGCTGCGGAGGGACGCCAGTGTCTGCCCGGAGGACGCGTCCATGATGACGACGCCCACGCGGGCACCGGCGAGGTTCTTCGTCCGGACCAGTTCGTCGAGGTCGCTCTGCAGCACCCCCCCGGCAGAGGCGGGGCTGGTGGTGATGACGCACGCGGCGAGCAGGCTCAAGGCGGGCAGGAAGCGGGACGGCTGTGCAGGTGCGCGTGCGAGCAAGGGCGGTCCTCCATGACGGCAGGTGAGCGTACGGCAAGTTTGTGAGCTGGGCCGCGGCGTTGCCACCGTGGCGGGTTCTACATCGGCTACGACGCGCGCCGTGCTGCAGTGGCGGGACGGCCTTGGTGCACATTCATGATCGCCACGCGGGACGCAGCGATTGCAAGGACGTTCTCGGCCAGCGTGTTGCTCGTCAACTCCCAGGTTGCCCACCGCACGCCAGCAACAACGGGAGCGAGCACGAGCCCGTCCCGCACCGCACGGGTCAGGTGCTTGGGCGGAAGCGACGACAGCACGGCTTCGGCCACCGGGACCGCGAGCAGCGGACGCGACGGATCAGGTACAAGGAACGCCCAGACCTGGTTCGGCAGGGACGGATGGGTATACACCAGCGTCCACCGCCACACGCCCTGCCACGCAACCACTTCCTGCATTCCTTGAATGGAGAGGAGCTTTGCCCGCGCATGCCGGATGTGTGGGGCGTGCGCGGCTTTCAGCGGATGCAGGAGCGCCATCAGTGACGGTGTCGCAAAGCGGTTCGCCCAAGCGGGGCGGAACAGCCGAGTAGTGGACTTCGCTTTGGAGGCTCCCGACGACTTCATCGCGCTTCCCGTGATTGGGCGGTCCATCGCCCGAAGCCGAATCGTCCGTGGACCCTACTATACGCCTGATCAGGTCATCACGTTTCTTGGTGGTACAGATTTACGAAGTTCTGAGGTTTGGTATATTTTTGGCATTATCAAAGTAGCCTCCGGATCTGACCACCGCAAGACTCTCCGACCGCAGGAGTATCGCATGCCCGACCCCGCCCCAACCCCGGCCACCACGACGGCACTGGATACCTCCGGGTGCCGCGTTTTGCTGGTGGACGACAACGAGCAAAACCTGGAACTGCTGCAGGCCTACCTCGACGAGCTGGGCTGCGAGCTGCGCACTGCGCTCGATGGCCCGGAGGCGTTGGAAGACATCGCCAAGCACCCGCCGGACCTCATTCTGCTGGACATCATGATGCCCAAGATGTCGGGCTTTCAGGTGTGCAAGAAGATCAAGGCAGTTCCCGCAACGGCGACCATTCCGGTGATCATGGTGACTGCCCTGAACGAAGTGGCGGACGTTGAGCGGGCCGTGGAAGTGGGAGCGGACGACTTTCTCACCAAGCCCGTGAACCGCGTGGAGTTGCTGACCCGCGTGCGGAGTTTGCTGCGGGTGTCCATCCTGCAGAAGAAGCTGCAGGAAACGATGCAGCAGGTGCGCAAGCTGAGCGAGGGCTGATCCCCGGGTGATGGTGCCCGTGCGGCTACCCTTGTTGCATGTCCACGCTTGTCGTGAGCCGAGTCGGCAAGGATGCGGTGGCGCTCGAAACGACGCTCCTGCTGCACGGTGTGCCCGCCGCCAGTGCCCCGGGGCTTGCTCGTGACCTTGCAGAAGACGTCCGATCCTCCGGGGCGACGCCTGCCTTGGTCGGCGTTGTGGCTGGTCAGCCGATCGTGGGGCTGAGCGACGCGGAGCTCGCCCTGCTCCTCGACGCCGCTCACGCGAAACCGGGCGTTCCCAAAGCCAACACATCCAACCTTGGCGTGCTGATCGCGCGGGGCAGCCATGCCGCGACCACGGTGAGCACCACGATGGAACTGGCGAGCGACGCCGGGCTGCGGGTGTTCGCAACCGGCGGCCTGGGCGGGGTCCACAAGGGCTACGGGCAGCAGTTGGATGTCTCGGCCGATCTGGCCGCATTCACCCGATTCCCCGTCGCCGTGGTGGCCAGTGGCGTGAAGGGGTTGCTCGACGTCGTGGCGACGCGAGAGGCTCTCGAGACGCTGGGTGTGCCGGTGGTTGGGTTCCAGACCAGCCGATTCCCGGCGTTCTATGTTCGGGAGAGTGCGGCCGGGGTTGATGCCCGATTTGATGATGTGGAGTCTCTGGCCGACTTCGTCTCGCTCGAACTTTCCCGTACAGGGAGGGGCATCGTGGTGTGCAACCCGGTGCCACAGGCCAGCGAGCTGCACCCGAGCCAGTTTGAGTCGTGGATGACCGCCGCGGAGCACGAAGCCCAGTACCGCGGCATCGCCGGGAGGGACGTCACCCCGTTCCTTTTGGGCAAGCTGCACGACCTGTCGAAGGGGGCGACGCTCAAGGCCAACATCGACCTCGTTCGCAGCAACGCCCGGCTTGCGGGCCGCTTGGCCTTGGCCATGGTTGGCCCGCTCGCCAAATAGGGTGTCTCCCTTGGCCTCTGCCGGCCATAGGCGGTCCGGAAAAACGGTGTTCCCGGACGGGAATTGGCTGAACCCGCACAATTCCAGTATGCGAATGGACCAGCGTCCGATACGATGCTGAGCTTTGGTCCCCAGGTGGAGGAACGCATGCGGTCCAGGAGAACGGGAGCTATCGCCGCCGCGAGTGGGCTGTGCGCCGGATTGGCGTTCGGTGCCCTCGCGCAGGACTCGGTTTCGACAAACGCGAACGGCGGCAACGGCATGCCGGGCGACGCCCTGAGCCCATGGGCCGGCGGTGCGAGCCAGAGGTCCAACTACGTGGTGGACCTGACCACGTTCCAGACCTCCTGGGGCACACAGTTTGGCATTGCTCCGATCGTGAAGTCAGGCAAGATCGGTCCGGCTCGTTTCAACGCGGTCAATGGCCCTTCCTGCATTTCTCCAACACTCAAGGTCAACACGGCGTATCCCGCGGCAAGCTACTCCCGGTGGACCGCGCCGGGGGGCGGGATGAATGCCGCCGAGAATAACGCGGGTCTCAATACCACCATTGCGCCGACCGGCACGGCCAGTGTGTTTGGCGTCGCGGTGCTGGATTTGGACGAAGCGCCGATCGCCTCGAGCGCCAGCAACGCGTTCATCAACCAGCTCGTCGGTGCGCAGGTTGCATTCGACCCGGCGAACCCCGCGCGGCTGCACGTTACCCGCGTCGCGGCGGCCGTCAACGCCGCCAGCACGCAGGGCGACCGCTCGCAGTTTGGCATGGGCGCGATCGACGCGGACGGCAACCTGGTGTTCCGGGCCGATGGGTTCGGCGCGGCTGGGCCGACGGCGAACATTCTGGTGGGGGACAACTACTTCCGAGTGCGACTGCCCGCACGCAACACATCCCTCAACCTCATCGACAATGCCGGTGGCGGCCAGGCCGCGGCGACCGACTGGGTGCTCGTTCGATCGGGTAACCTCACCGCCGCGCCCGGTGCGATCCCGGCGGATCAGGCTGGTCGGAGCGTGGTGCTGGGCGCGGACTTCATCGGCAACCTCATGAGCGAGACCAGCGCGCTCACGCTGACGAGCACGAATACCCATCGGCCCAGCACGCTCGACCATCGGGCGGGGGCATCGTTCAGCCCGTCACTGCTGTTCCCGGGGACCGTCGGCACGGGTGCGATGATCTCGCGCAGCAGTGGGGGCACGGGCAAGGCCGACGCGATGAGCGTCTTCGGCCTCACCAGCGGCGGCGCCGTGAGCGGAGCCCGGACGATCGTCTTGCCTTCGAGCGTGACTGACGCGTGCGATACATCGGTGTGGAGTCTTTCGGGCGGCGATCTGCGCCAGTATGACAGCCAGGTCACGTTCCGCGGCGGGTCTGGCCCGGTGGCGGTCGGGAAGGACTTTGACGGGCGCGCATTGATGGCCGGCACGGTCTACAACGGCTCGCAGCTCGGGAGCAACGCGCCCATCAACGCGATCGTCGCTGCCCGGTTTGACCCGACAAACGGCGCCTCCACGGTAACGTGGACCAACGTCGCCTGGGTCGCCACCAGCGGCAGCGATGGCAAGGACATCCGTGGCGACTTTGGCGCGGATGGCGCCCCCGGGACCAGCGACGCGGGCGAGGGCGATGGGCTGCTCGATGCGGCACCCATTGGCCGGATCGCGGCAATGTCCGAGGGGCCCACTGGCTACCAGGGGCCATCGCTTTCCGCCCCGGCGTTCGACGCCGCGGGGAACATCTGGTTCATCGCGAGTGTGGCCCTGCGGAAGTGGAACGGCACGGCGGTCGTCGACGAGTACGACACGGCGCTGCTGCGGGCGGTGTACGACCCCGCGAACTTCTGCTACTCGCTCGAACTGGTTGCTGAGCCGGGCATGGTCTTCGCTGGGCAGAACTCCGGCCGCAACTACAGGCTGGATTGGCTGGGTCTTGCGGACAGCGACTCGGTCTCCAGCGCTTCGCTGTGGTCCGGCAGCGTCATGGGGCAGGCATGGAACAACGCAAGCACTGCCCTGCTCGCTCCCAAGGCGCCCCAGCACCTGGGCGGGCTCGTGCTCTCCGCACGCGTGGTGTATGACCGCGATCAGAACGGCGTGTACAGCGACCCGACTTCGCCGGGCGGTGATGTGAACAGCGCTGACGAGGGGTACAACGTCGTGCTGTACGTTGGCAACGTGCTGCAGCCGGGCAACGTCTGCGACTCGATCGACTTCAACAACGATGGCCTCTTCCCTGACACGCTGGACATCGACGACTTCCTGTCGGTCTTCTCCGGCGGGCCGTGCAGCAACGACCCCAACTGCGGCGATATCGACTTCAACAACGACGGCCTGTTCCCGGACACGCTGGACATCGACGCACTGCTGAGCATCTTCAGCGGCGGGCCGTGCCTGTAGAAGTGATCGACGAAAGACACGAAGTCCGGCAATCAGGATGAATGAAAAGAGGCCCCGCTCGGAGCGGGGCCTCTTCGTTGTTGCGCTGCGTGTGGCGATCACTTAATCGCGAGCATCTCGCGGTACGTGGGGAAGGGCCAGAGGTCGCGCGGCGTGCGCTGCTCGACGTCGTCCACGGCCTTGCGGAGTTCGCCCATCGCCGGGCGGACCTTGTCCCGCACCTGCTCGGCGTGCTTGTGGACGTCGTCCGCGTGGAAGTCGGTGACGGCCTCGAGCTTCTTGATGCAGGAACGGAGCCGGTTGACCAGCGTCACGTACTGCTCAAGCTGGCCGCGGGTCTCGCTCGCGTCCACGTCGGCCGCCTCGGTGGCGGCGACCGCTTCCGCAAGCTCGGTCTGATGGCGCAACGCGGCGGGCAGCCCGTGCGTCTGGGCCATCAGCACCGCCGTCTCGGCCTCGATGAGCACCTGCTTGAGATACTTCTCAAGGTGGATGTGCTCGCGGGCCTCGACCTCGGCTTTGGACAGCACGCCGAACTTCTTGAAGACGTCGATGTTCTTCTTCGTGCCCAGCTGCTGCAACGCGGCGACGCTCTCCTTGAAGTTGGGCAGGCCGCGCTTCTTGGCCTCCTCGTGCCACTGCTTGGTGTAGCCGTCGCCGTCGAAGATGATGCGTTTGTGCTGCTTCACGATCGCCTGCAGCACCTTCTTCACGGCCTTCTCGAGCTTGGCGGCGTCGTGGGACGAGCCAACTTCCTTCTCCAGCAGCGTCGCGATGTGGTCCAGGCTGTCCGCAACGATGGTGTTGAGCACCGCCGCGGGCCACGCCACGTTGTTGCTGCTGCCCACCGCCCGGAACTCGAACTTGTTGCCGGTGAATGCGAAGGGGCTCGTGCGGTTGCGGTCGCCGGTATGGCGGGGGATCTGCGGGAGCGTCCGGGCACCCAGGTCCAGCCGGCCGCCCTGCATGGTGCTCTTGGGGTTGCCGGACTCGAGCTGGCTCACGATGTCGCTGAGCATGTCGCCCAGGAAGACGCTCATGATCGCCGGCGGGGCTTCGTTGGCGCCCAGGCGGTGGTCGTTGGCGGCGCTGGCGACGCTGGCGCGGAGGAGATCGGCGTGCACGTCCACCGCACGCAGCACCGCGCACAGGAACACCAGGAACTGCATGTTGGTGTGCGTGTCGTCGCGCGGGTCCAGCAGGTTTGCGCCCGTGTTGGTCGCGATCGACCAGTTGAGGTGCTTGCCGCTGCCGTTGATGCCCGCGAAGGGCTTCTCGTGCAGGATGCAGTGCATCCCGTGCCGGGCGGCGACGCGTTTGAGCGTCTCCATCGTCAGCATCTGGTGGTCCGCCGCGATGTTCGCCGTCTCGAAGAGCGGGGCCAGCTCAAACTGGCCCGGCGCGACCTCGTTGTGGCGGGTCTTGACGGGCACGCCCAGGCGGTAGAGCTCGCGCTCGACCTCGTTCATGAAGCCCAGCACGCGGGTGGGGATGCTGCCGAAGTAGTGGTCTTCGAGCTGCTGGCCCTTGGGGGGCCGAGCGCCAAAGAGCGTGCGGTCGCACGCGAGGAGGTCGGGGCGCTCGAAGTACTGAGCGCGATCAATGAGGAAGTACTCCTGCTCAACACCAGCGGTGGCGATGACGCGGGTCACGCCCTCGCTCGCGCCGAAGATTTTGAGGATGCGCATCGCCTGCTCGCTCACAGCCTCCATCGAACGAAGGAGGGGCGTCTTGAGGTCGAGCGCCTCACCCGTCCACGCGACAAAGGCCGTAGGGATACACAGCGTGGCGCTGCCGGCGTCGCGGTTGATGAACACGGGGCTGGTGCAGTCCCACGCGGTGTAGCCGCGGGCCTCGAAGGTCGCGCGGATGCCGCCGCTGGGGAAGCTGCTCGCATCGGGCTCGCCCTGAACGAGCGCGCTGCCTGTGAACTCGCTGAGCGCCCCGCCCTGGCCGTCGGGCGTGAAGAACGCGTCGTGCTTCTCGGCCGTCAGGCCCGTCAAGGGCTGGAACCAGTGGGTGTAGTGCGTGCAGCCACGCTCGATGGCCCAGTCCTTCATGGCCGCGGCGACGACATCGGCGAGCATGGGGTCAAGCGATTCACCGTGCTGGATCGTGCGCTGGAGGCGCTTGTACACGTCCTTGGGCAGGCGCTGCTGCATCACGCGCTGCGTAAAGACATCGGCGCCGAAGTTGTGGTCGATGCGATCGTTCATGGTGTGGGGGGTGTGGGTCGTCTGCTGCTGTTCGCGGTGGGGATGGTGGAGGTGCGGCTTGCCGTTGACGCCGTTCAAGAGTGTGTGCATACCAGTCCTTCCGGACCACCGGACACGATTCCCCACGCCGGCCAGTTCCGGCACGGGGCTTAACGCGACGCAGACGCCGCCGGTGTGAGCCGGCATCAACGCCGTCGTGTCCCAGATGCTTTGGTGGAGCCCCGCGAACAACGGAACCGCCATGCAGCGTTCCGGGACCGCACATTGTCCCTGTATGTTGGGTGCGGGCAAGTGCCGCCCCCCACACAAAGGGGTCATGACTACAGAATCCCTGCATATTCATGCAGGCCAACGTCGAAATCCTGTCGGATAAGACGGTTCGACCCGCCGTGCCTACCGCAGCCCCCGCGCCAACTCCGTCGTGAAGTCCTGCGCCACAAGCACCGGGTCCTGGCCCTTCGCCACGGCTTCCTTCATCCGTCGCACCAGCGCACTGCCCACGATCGCCGCGTCGGCATGCTTCACGACAGCGGCCACCTGGTCCGCGGTGCTGATACCGAAGCCGCAGGCGATCGGGAGGTCGGTCATCTCACGCAGGGCCGCCACGCGGGCGCCGATGTCGAACGTCTGGGCGCCCTTCGAGGCCTCGCCTGTAATGCCCGTTCGGGCGAGCAGATAGACAAAGCCCGTGCAGGCCCTCACGATCTGCTCGGCACGTTCACGGGAGGTGGTCGGGGCAATCAGCAGGGTGAGGGTGAGCCCGGCCGCGTCGGCCGCTTCGCGGAGCGGCCCGGCCTCCTCCACGGGAACGTCCGGGATGATGAGCCCATCAAAGCCTGACTCCGCCGCCATTCTGCAGAACACCTTGGGTCCCTCGCCGCCGGACATGCGGTGCACAATGGACACGCTCACCATCGCCACCAGGCCCAACGACGTGGAGGACCGCGCGGCCCGCACTTCGTCAAAGACCTTGGCGGGCGTCACGCCCTGTTCCAACGCCTGATGCATGGCCTGCGCGATGACCGGGCCGTCGGCGATCGGATCGCTGAAGGGGATACCCACCTCGACAACGTTGGCACCGCCGATTTCCAGAGCCTCAAAGAGCTGGCGGAGGAGCCCCGGGCGTGGGTACCCCGCGCACACAAACGGCATGAGCGCCTTGTGCGATTGTCCGGCCTGCCGGAGGGCGTGGAATGCGTCGTGGATGCGGCCCATGAGCCAATGTATGCGCGGCGTGGGCTACCTGAGCGTGGACAGGAACTTCTCGAGCCTATCAACCCCGCGGTTGATCTGGTCCTCGCCGCACGCGAAGGAAATGCGGACGTGCTCCTTGCCGCAGCCGCCGAAGTCCTCCCCGGGCACGAAGGCGACCAGGGATTCTTCCAGGAGGGCCTCACAGAAGGACATGGCGCTGTCAATCCTGCGTCCCCCGGGCGTGACCTTTCCGAAGGAGCCGGACACCTTGGGGAAGGCGTAGAACGCGCCCGTCGCCTTGGCGCACTGCATGCCGGGGATCCTGTTCAGCCGGCTGTTCATGACCTCCGCCCGTGCCGCGAAGGCCTGCCGCATGACCTCCACCTCGCCCGCGCACTGGGTGAGGGCGGTGCGAATCGCGGGGTACGTGAAGCTCGTGATGTTCGTGCTCATCTGGCCCTGGAACACGGCCATGGCCTGCGTGAATCGCAGGCCGAACGCGCCCGATGCCCCGGTGTAGCCGATCCGCCAGCCCGTCATGCCGTACGCCTTCGAGAGCCCATTGAGCGTAATCGTCCGCTCCGCCACCTCCGGCACGCTGCCGATGGAGAAGTGGGGGATTCCCCCGTACACGATCTTCTCGTACAACTCGTCAGAGAGGATCGTGATGTCAGGGGCAATGGTGCGGGCCGCCTCGTCCACCACCGCGGCGATGGCCCGGAGTTCGTCGGGCGTGTACATCGTGCCGCAGGGGTTGCTCGGGGAGTTCAGAATGACAAGGCGCGTGCGGGGCGTGATGGCGGCTTTGATCTGCGCCGCCGTCGCTTTGAAACCCGATTCCACGGTGGTTGGGACTTCCACAACTTTGCCGCCCGCAAGCTCGACAATGGGCGCGTAGCTCACCCACGCCGGCACGGGCAGCACAACCTCCTGCTGCGGGCGGCCCGTGGCGTGCGCATCATCGATGAGGCAGTGGACCGCAACGAAGAGGCTGTGCTTACCGCCCGCGCCGATTGTGATGTGCTCGAGCGTGCAGCCGGGCAGGCCGTTCTCCTCGGTCAGCTTCTTGGCGATGGCTGCGCGGGTGTCGGGGTCACCCAGCGTGGGCATGTACTTGGTCTGCCCCGCGAGCAGGGCCTTGATCGCCGCGTCCTTGATCGGCTGCGGCGTGTCAAAGTCCGGCTCGCCCGCGGCAAAGCTGAGAACGTCCTTGCCGGCGCGCTGCATCGCCTTCGCGCGGTTCATGAACGCGATGGTGACTGACGGCTTGAGCGACTGAACTCTCTGGGAAACGCTGAGCATGCCAGCACATTACGCATGCTCATCGGGTGCGGGTGGGTCCGCGTGCGCTCCCTATGCGAGGTCGAAGACCAGCAGGTCGCCACCTTCTTTCGAGGAAACGGAAATCTGTGGCTCGTCCACGAGCGCCGCGGCATCCCCGGCCTTGAGCGCGTGGCCGTTGACGGTCGCTTCGCCGGTCGCAACATGAACCCAGGCGCCGCGTCCGGGGCCGAGCGCCCGCTCGGTGCTCCCGCCCGGTGTGAGGGCCGCGAGGAGCACATCGGCGTCCTGGTTGATCTTGAGTGCGCCGTCGCCGTCGACCTTGTCACGCCCCGCCACGCGCCGGAATGTGTTGAGCCGCTGCTCCCGCGGGAAGGCCTTCTGCCCGTAGGCGGGTGGGATGCCCTTCTGTTCCGGGAAGATCCACGTCTGGAGAAGGTGGGTCCGCTCCCGCGTGGACGGGTTGAACTCACTGTGCTCGATGCCGCTGCCGGCGCTCATCACCTGCACTTCGCCGGGGCGCAGCACTTCCCCGTGGCCCAGGCTGTCCTTGTGCTCGAGCGCGCCTTCCAGCACGACGGTGATGATCTCCATGTCGCGGTGGGGGTGACGGCCGAACCCCTGGCCGGGTTCCACCGTGTCGTCGTTGATGACGCGGAGCGTCCGGAACCGCGTGTGACGGGGGTCGTGGTACTCGCCGAAGCTGAAGGTGTGCCACGCGTGCAGCCAGCCGGCCTCGGTGCGTCCCCGGTCGTGTGCCTTGCGGATCGTGATCATGTGTGTGCCTTTCTTGGCACAGTTGGATGCCGCGACCGCGAGTTGGGTGCAGCTACGCGGCCTTGGCGATCACGTCGCTGGTCGCCCTGATTGCCACCACCGTGACGTCGTCCTGCTGGTGCAGGCTGCCGTACTGGTCGTCGATCAGCAATTCCAGTTCGTCCAGCGCTTCGCGGGCCGTGATCTCATCGGGTCGGAACGCCGTGGAGAGTTCGCGGACAAACGGGTTGTCCTTCCGGTGCGAGTCGCCGGCAAACGCGGCTTCCAGCCCGTCGGTGTGCAGCACGAGTGTTTCGCCGGGTGCGAGCACGGTGGTGGACTGACCGAACTGGCCATCAGGGAAAACACCCAGCAGCGGACCATCCGTCTCGATGCGGCGCAGACCGTTGGGCGAGAGCACGAGCGGCGGCGGGTGTCCGGCGCCTGAGATGACGACTTCCCGCGTGCGAGCATTGATCGTGCCATACACCGCCGTGGCGAAGCGACCGTTGCCCAGCGAACCCTCGATGAGTCTGCGGTTGAGGCGGGCGAGTACCTCGCCCGGCTCGGTGTGGCACGTTCGACCGCACACTTCGCGCGATGCTTCATCCGCCGCGACCAGGCTGTTCGTCAGCACCATCGTCAGCAGCGCCGCCGGCACGCCGTGGCCGACAGCATCGGCCAGGAAGAACGCCGCGGTGTCCGGGGCAACGGTCCGCACGCAGTAGATGTCACCGGAGACCGCCGACACGGGCCGGAAGAGTGCCGCAAAGTCGAGGCCCGCCAGGCGGGGCATCGGCGTTGCCGTGAACTCCTGCTGGAAGTTCGCGGCCAGTTGCAGTTCCTCGTGGATGCGTTCGATCTCGGTGCGGATGCCGGACTGGCACCGCAGCGCCAGGGCAAGCTCCCGTGAAATGGACTGCACAAAGGTCTGCCGCTGCCACAAGGCCGCGAGCATGGCGGCGACGACCAGCGGCTGCGCATTCCACCCCAGCACGCAGATGCCTCGGTCGTTCAGGATGCGCCAACGGGCCTCGTCCTCCGCCAGCACCATCACCGGGACGCCGTGGGCGGTCAGGTCCATCACGCACCGGTCGATCGTGGCGGCATCGTCCGTCTTTGCAACGCGCAGCAGCACGCACGCCGGAGGTTCGACCTCGTTGCGCCGGTCCTGCAGGTGGTCCACGAGCGAAGCCAGTTGAACAACGGAGCGCCGGGACGTCTGCGGGCAGACATCAAAGGGCCACGCCGCGAGCGCGGGCGCGAGCAAGCTCGCCACCGGCGCGGGCGATGTGTCCGACGATGCGAAGAGGAGCGTCTCGTGCGGCATAGGCGGCTCACCAGCGTGCGTGAGAGAACGGAATCGGACGCACGCGGCGCGGCCTGTATGAGGGAATGTGGTGAGCACCAAAACACCCCCAAAGCGGTACAACTGCGCCGCAGGGGCCGAGTTCTAGGACGATGGGTGCCCTACGCCTTGGGGGGCTTCATCCCTGCCCGGCTCTGGCCTGAGCGACCGGCCCCGGTGCGGGCGGGCTTGGCCGCCGGCTTGGGCCGTGGCGGGGAGACTGCCGCCGCGATCTGGTCCGCATTGGTCGCCGCGTCAAAGTCCTTCTGCGTAATGCCGTTGGCGTCGTGCGTCGCGAAAGTCAGCGTGACCTTCTTGTACCGGATCAAAATGTCCGGGTGGTGCTGCACCTGCTCGGCGGCGACGGCGACCTTGTCCACAAACTTCATCGCGGTGATGAAGTTCTCAAAGTCGAAGGTGCGCTGAAGGGCCTCGCCGACCTGCGACCAGTTCGGAAGAGCGTTGATCGCGGCGTCGATCTGGTCCTGGCTCAGCTTCTCCATAGTGATGCTCGTGTTTCGCGGTCTCCGGTGCGTGTCCGAGTGTAGCGGCACACGACCTTCCCGCCGGGGTGGGTGGGCCGCCGCCCTGGATCGGCCTGTACCCTCCCACGTGCCCACCACACGCCTTGCCCCCTCACCGACCGGCGCCCTGCACCTGGGGAACGCCCGGACATTCCTTGTGAATTGGGCGATGGCGAGGCAGTCCGGTTGGCGCATTGTGCTTCGGATTGAGGACCTGGACACCCCCCGGGTGAAACCGGGCGTCATCGGCCTGACCACGGACTTGCTGTCGTGGCTCGGCATCGACTGGGACGAGGGACCGTTGATCCAGTCGGGTGAGCGGCAGCACCACCTCGCCGCCATGGAAACGCTCGCCCGGAACGGGCACGTGTACCCCTGCGACATGACGCGTCGGGAAGTTGACGCTGCGACCTCCGCCCAAAGCGCACCCCAGGAAGGAGAGCGTGAGAACGTTTTCCCGGCATCACTGCGCCCCGCGGTCGCTCCCCGTGACTTCACCGACGACCACGGCGCATGGCGGTTCGTCACGCCCGACGTAGAGGTCGCGTTCGACGACATGTTTGCCGGCCGTCAGCGGGTCCGCCCCGCCGCGACTATCGGAGACTTCGTGGTCTGGTCGCGCCGCGACCGACAGATGCCCGGTCAGGCGGCGTACCAGCTCGCGGTCGTCGTGGATGATGCCCGGGCGGGCGTCACGAACGTTGTCCGTGGCAATGACCTCATCGATTCGGCAGCACGCCAGTTGTTGCTTGCCCGCGCACTGGGATTGAACCCCGAGCCGGTGTACTGCCACCTGCCCCTCGTGCGCGGGCAGGACGGCAAGCGGCTCGCCAAACGGCACGGCGACACCCGCTTGGACACGTACCGTGCTCAGGGCGTGACGCCCGATCGCGTCATCGGGTTGTGCGCGTGGTGGTGCGGCATGTCGGGTGAGCCAAAGCCCATGCCCGCCTCCGAGTTCTGCCAGCGGTTCACCCTTGATAGAGTTCCCCGTAGGACGATCACGTTCCGACCGGAGGACGATGCATGGCTGCTGGCACGATGAACATCACACGCGGGTCGGTCATTGCGGCGGTCTGCGTCATCCAGGCCGCCGCCATGGCTCGGTGTACGCACGAGCCTCCGGCACCCGCACCACAGCCTGAGACGAAGCCAGAAAAGGGTCCCGCGAAGCCGCCGGAGCCTCAGCCGAAGTCGCCCGGTTCTGAATCGCCCGCACCTGCGACGACGCCCGCGCCGCCAGCCGCGAAGCCCGAGGCCAAGGATGACCCCAAGCCCACGCCACAGCCCGCGACGCCGACCGCGCCCGACCCGTACACCACGCCCGCCAACCCGCCTCTGCCCACTCTGGACGTCACGCTGGGCGGCAAGGTGTACAAGCTTGAGCAGGCCCTGACCGACGAGCAGCGATTCCACGGGCTCTCCGGCCGAACCACGATTGCCGAGAACGGCGGCATGATCTTCGTCTTCAAGCAGGCCCGCCGCATGGAGTTCGTGATGCGAGATTGCCCCGCGGACATCGACATCATCTTCGTGAACCCGCTGGGCCGCGTCACCGCCATGCACCACATGCCCGCCGGCAAGCGCCGCACCGATGGTCAGCGAGTACTCGCCGCGCCGTTCCCCGGCGCACCCGCGTGGGCGTGGACGAACGAGTCGTACGAGAAGAGCCTGAGCAGGTTTTCAAGCCGCTACGACGCGTGCATCGCCATTGAACTCAAAGGCGGGACGCTCAAGCTCAGCGATACCGACAAGGGCACCCTCGTACTCAAGCCCAACGACAAGATCATGAACGAGGCGGACATTAAGGCTCTACAAGAGAAAGCCCAGTAGCCCCGGCGTGAGCCAACGAGCAGGTACCTCGCTGCATCAGCGCAAGAAAAGCCCCGCAGCGCCAGTGCCTGCGGGGTGTTGCAGACTTGCTCAGTAGTTATTCGTCGTCGGGCTTCGACCGCTTGGGGGGCATCGGCATGCGTTCCAGCACCGCGTCCACGAGCCCGTACTCGATCATTTCCTGGTCATCCAGCCACTTGTTGCGGTCACAATCACGCGCGATGCGGTCCTTGGACTGCCCGGTCGCGTTCGCGTAGATGTCGTACAACCGCTCGCGGATGCGGAGCATCTCGCGGGCCTCGATCTCGATGTCCGTCGCCTGGCCCTCCATCACACCGCTGAGCAGCGGCTGGTGCATCAGGTTCCGGGCATTCTTGAGCGTGTGGCGTTTGCCGCGCGTGCCGGAGACCGAGATCAGGCTGCCCATGCTGGCGGCCTGCCCGATGATGTAGGTCGCGACGTCGCACTGGATGAACTTCATCGTGTCGATGATGCCCAGTCCGGCCGAGACGCTGCCGCCCGGGGAGTTCACGTACAGGTGGATGTCCTGCTTGGGGTCCTCGTTCGCGAGGAAGAGGAGCTGCGCGACGATGACGTTCGCGGACTCGTCGGTCACGGGACCGCCCAGGAAAATAATGCGATCCTTGAGCAGGCGCGAGTAGATGTCGTACGCACGCTCGCCGCGGGAGGACTTCTCGATGACGATGGGGATGAGGTAGCCGGACATGGGAAAGGCACTGGGCATCGGGCATGAGGCATCAGTGGAGATGCCGCTTGAGTTCTGCCAGATTGCCGTGCCGTACTCCTTTGTGCTTGTCGTGCGTGCCTGCACCAGTGCCCGATGCCTGATGCCCAATGCCTACTTCCTACTTCACGGGGTTGGTCAGCACCTCGTCCGCGAGGCCGTAGCGGACCGCCTCCTCGGCGGAGAAGTACTTGTCGCGTTCCGCGTCGCGGTGGATCTCGTCGATGCTGCGGCCGGTGTGGCTCGCCAGCACCTGGTTGAGTTCACGCTTCATCTTGATGATCTGCTCGGCCTGGATGCGGATGTCCTCGGCTTGGCCCGTCACGCCGCCGTAGGGCTGGTGGATCATCACCTTGCCGTGGGGGAGCATGAACCGCTTGCCCTTCTGGCCCGCCGCGAGCAGCACCGCCGCGCCGCTGTACGCCCTGCCGATGCAGTACGTGCTGATGGGGCTGCTCATGAACCGCATCGTGTCGTAGAGGCCCAGGGTGTCATCCACGGCGCCGCCGGGGGAATTGATGTAGAAGTTGATGTCCTTGCCCCGCCCCTGATTCTCCAGGTAGAGCATCTGCATCATGACCCGGGCGGCCGAGGCCTGGTTGATCTCACCGATGAGGAAGACGACCCGGTTATCGAGCAACAGCTCGTCGATGGTCATCTCTCGTGTGCGCTGGTAGTTGACGCCTGCTGCGGGCATGTGTGGCCCTCCGTGACTGGTCCCGGGCGCGCGACGCACGCCCGGGGGAGTTGGATGCTCGGTCCGTCCGTGCGTGGCAATGCGAGGTGCAGGACGCTCGGGGGACGTGTTCTGGTGGTTTTGAGACCGCCGTCGCAGGCAACATCGGCCCGTTTCGCCGATTATCTCGACGAAAACATGGCCGCTCCGGGCGAAAACGGCGCAAGTAGGGATGGCGAACACACCTAGATGGTGTGCATCTGCACGCCCCCGGCGTCAGAATGCCGACGGCGGCCGCTATCATGTATGTTCCGCCGCCCGGGAGTGTGCCGGGTAGGGTCAGGAGACTGCCGGTTCGCGGGGTTCAATCCAGAAGGACGACGGCTTGCCGACTGCCATTATCAGCGATGTTCACGCCAACGCGGCGGCCCTCAAGGCGGTGCTCGCCGATATCGACCGGCGTGGGATCAAACGCATCATCTGCCTGGGAGACACCGTCGGGTACGGGCCCGACCCCCTCGAGTGCGTTGACCTCGTCCGCGAGCGCTGCGCGTGGAGCCTCATGGGCAACCACGACTACGGCGTGCTGTACGAGCCCACAAACTTCAACCCCGGCGCAGAGTCCGCGGCCTTCTGGACGCGTGAACAGTTCGACCAGGAGCCCGACGCCTCCAAGCGGGAGGAACGGTACAAGTTCCTGAACCACCTCAAAGTCCGCGTCCAGGAACGCATCGGCACCGATGGCGCGGAACCCCTCCAGAACGGCAACGGCTCGGGCTTGGCGCTGCTCGCCGTCCACGGCTCTCCTCGCAAGCCGATCAACGAGTACATCTTTCCCGACGATGTCACGAACAACCCCGACAAGCTCGAGGGGCTCTTTGACCGGGTGGACAACGTCTGCATCGTGGGCCATACCCACGTCCCCGGCGTTTTCACGAACGAGGTCGACTTCTACCCGCCCGTCGAACTGGGCGAGGCTGGCTACCGC
>DATAKA010000040.1:0-29049 GCA_036261855.1 Phycisphaerales bacterium
GAACGAAGAGCCGTCCGCCGGCTCGCGGCCTTTCACCGCCAATCGCGACGGCTTCGTCCTCGGCGAAGCACGGTGATGGTGTTGGCGCGGCTGGTGTTGCCGGAGGAGAAGCCCGAGCCACCGCCGGTGCGGTACGCGCCCATCGTGGTCGCGGCCATGCCGGTGACGACGATGGAGTACTGCAGATTCGTGACAGAGGTCGTGGCGTTGTCGCTGGTGGGGTCCTGGACGATGAGGTAGTAGATGCCCGGGCCGTCGGTGGGCGTGAAACGGATGGTGGTGGACTCGAAGCGCCGCTGGTCCTCGGTGTCGCTCACGCCCTCGGGCGCGGCGACGGTGCGGCCGCGGTGATCGACCACGCGGAAGTAAGGGGTGAAGTTCGTGTTGGCGTTCACACCCTGGATGAAGACCTCGGACGTGCCGTCGGTCGCGAAGGCGTAGACGTCGACCTTGTCCTCGCCGCCGTTGATGTTGTCGCGACCGCTCACCTCGCCGCGGATGCGGACGCCGGTGCTGGCCGAGCCGATGAACTCGGCGCCGGAGAGCGTGTCATTGCGGAAGTAGCCGGTGCCGAAGGCGAAGGCCTGGGAGTTGTTGCGGAAGACGTCGGTGCTGGCTTGGCCGTAGGGCCCGCCACGGTCGCGCAGGTTGATGGTGATAGACGTCTGCTGGTTGGTCTGCGTGGAGATGCCAAGGACGTGCTCAAGCTCGGAATAGACGAACGTGTTGCGGGCGGGGCGCGTCGAGGGCGCGTTGAGGTCGCCCACCACCGTCACGTCCATCAGGTTGCGGCCCGCAACCATCATCTGGCCCATCGTGCGGCCCACGATGATCTGTCCGCCGGTCTTGTACACAGGCTCCAGGGTCACGTTGGGGTCGGTCACAGCGAAGTCAGGGTCGGGTGCCCAGAGGCCCGCGTCCGTGCCGCTGGTGAACGAGCCAAGATCACCGCCGACGGTGAGCGAGCCGAGCATGTAGCTCGCGGAGAACTGCTGGATGCTCCCGCTGATGCGCGAGGAGCCCATGACGATGCCGTGGATATTGATGGAGCCGATGGACTGGCCACCCTCGACGAAGAAGCCTTGCTCAGGGCGGTTGAAGCCGTCGGTGATAATGTTGTCGCCCGCGGGGCCGAAGGGATCGACCGTACCGGGGTCGTAGAAGTCCAGCGTGCCGTCGCCGTCGATATCCACCCAGCCCGCGCCGCGGGTGCGGTCGCGCAGGTAGGCGGCACCCACCACCACCGAGCCAGGGCCATCGGGCAGGCCCGTCACGGTGATCTCGTCGCCGTTGACGTCGTACCCGAAGCCGATGCCGTTGGACTCAAGCTCGTCGTACCAGCCGGTGAGCTGCTCGACCCACAGGGCGGCGATGCCATTCTCGAAGAACGGCGCGTTGGCCGGGATTGTGTCCGACGGCTGGATGGTGAGGCCCCACATGCTGACGGTCGTCCGCGAGTCCACGCCGCTGAAGCGCAGCGCGCCGATGCCGTCGTTGAAGTCCGGGATGCCGTTGTCGTCCAGGTCACCGAGCAACTGGTTGCTGCCGAACAAGGCGTCCAGCAGCAGCGTGCGCCGCATGTCGTTGCCGTACACGTCCGTCAGCGACACCGAAGCGCCGACCGGGCCGGTCAGCGTCACTGCGGCGTAGCGGATCGTGGGCCCCAGGACCTGACGGTTCACCGTCTGGATGCGCTCATACGAGAACGTGTCGATCGCGAAAGCCGTGACTTCCGAGCCCGGGGGCGCATCGGAAACCGCGACGACGCGAATGGTGTCGAACTGGCGTGTGGTGAACGGCACCTGGAAGCGGAACTGGCCCACGCCGTTGGCGGGATTGGTGCCGGCCAAGGGCGTCAGCAAGTTCTGCAAGGTCGCGCCCGTGAAGCTGGCGAGCACTTCCTCGCGGAAGAGCAGCTCGACGCGGTGGCGGGCCACCGTCAGGCCCGTCACGTCCGTCACGCCCACGCCGCCGTTGGCCGTGAGCTGTGAGACGCCGGTGATGTTCCATGTCACGGCGCTGGCCACCAGCTGCGGGCGCTGGCCGGTCTGCTGGTCGGCATCGCCGAAGAACCGGAAGCTCACGCTGTCGCCCTGATTGGGCAGATCGAGGCGCAGGTAGCGGGCCGCGTTGTCCACCGTGTCGCCGGGCGGGAACCGGCCTTCCACCGCGACGGTCACGCCGCTGTGGATGACCTGGATGTTGGTGTCGGGGAAGAACACGCCCGAGCCACGCTGGCCGTACGGCCGGTCGTTGAACGTCTCGGTGCGGATCTGCGGCGTCGGCGCCTCGTCGGGCAGTTCCGCGCTCGTCAGCAGGTACGGCACGAAGTAGCCGAACGGCGCCTGCACGGTGCCCAGGCCGGTCGCGGGGTTGATGTCGTCCGCGGTGACGGTGAGCGAGAACAGGAGCTGGCGGGCCTCAAGGGCCTCGACCTCGCCGCGGGCACCCGCAAGCCCGGCCGCGCGCATCAGCGCATCGGGCGAGAAGCGGGACGCCTCCTTCGCCTTCGCGTGGTGCGCGGCGTGGCTGATCGTGCGGGAATCGGTGCGTCCGGTGCGGTTGAACAGACCCATGGCAACTCCTGTGGGCAATCCCCACGCTGTTTGCCAGCGCAGGGCGGGGACGGTAGACCTGCACACCGCCTGTGTGCGTCAGAACGCGGCGACAACCGCGACGACAGACACAAGCACTGCGAAGGCCACCCGGTGGGCCGGGGCGTCTGGCGTCGGGGCCTCTGCCCCATCGCTCTTTGCGCCCGTCCGTGTTCCGCAGGCTGCGCGACTGGTGCCGCACGCCCGCTCCGCGACGGGCTCTGCTCCGCGCTGGAGCCGCCCGTCACTCATTACAGGCTACCCGTTTTCCGCGCTGCGCTCAACTCGCCCGGGGCCGAAACCGCCGGAAAGTCGCTCACGCCGCAAAATCGGATTTTGTTCGGTGATTGGCCCGCCAATGCACCGCCCGTGACCGGTCCATACGGACCCACCCCGTCCGCTGTTGCGAGCAATGCGCGGGGGTCACAGGATCCGTGTGGAACGCGGGTACGACCCCAGCACAAGCATATCCTTACAATGAGTGCCTGCCTGTTTAAGTGCCTTCTGCAGTCCGCGGTCGTCCCGGTGCCCTTCGCAATCCACAAAGAACGTGTAGCTCCAGTTCCGCCGACCGCTTGGCCGCTTCTCGATGTGGGTCAGGTTGATCCGCTGGCTGGCGAACGCCCGCAGCACCCCCACCAAGGCACCCGGCCGATCGGCGAGGTCAAAGACCAGGCTCGTCTTGTCGTTGCCGGTCTGCGGCACGCGCTGGCGGGCCAGCACGATGAACCGGGTGACGTTGCCGGGCTTGTCCTCGATGCGGGCGAAGAGCGTGTGCAGGCGGTAGAGCCGGCCCGCAAGCTCTGAACCGATCGCCGCGCTCACGATGGGCGACTTCTTCCTGACCGCCGCGGCGGTTTCCTTTGCCACCACTTCCGCCGCGCGGCTGCTGCTGGGCGTGGGGATCAGTTCCGCCTTCGGAAAGTGCAGGCGCAGCCACTCGCGGCACTGGGTGAAGACTTCCGGCTTGGAGTAAATGCGCTGGACCTGCGTGGGCTTGCCGTTGCAGAGCAGCGCGTGGCGAACACCGAGCTGGACCTCCGCGCAGATCGAAGCCTCGCGACGCCCGGCGTGCAGGATCACGTCCCGCAGCGCATCGAGCGTCTCGACAATGCCGCCGCCGATGGTGTTCTCGACGGGCACGATCGCGTAGTCCACGTGCCCGCGCACGGCTTCTTCAATCGCGCCGGTGATGTCGGCGATGCCCTTGAGCTCGACGCTGGAGCCAAAGTGGCGCAGCGCCGCCATGTGCGAGTACGACCCCTCCGGCCCCAGGAACCCCACGCGCAGCGGCTGCTGGAGCGTGAACGAGCCGGACATGAGTTCCCGGTACACCGCCTCGAGCGTCGCTGCTGGCAGCGGGCCGGTGTTTCGCGCCAGGGCCCGCTGCAGTACCTCCACCTCGCGGTGCGGGGCGTACACCGGCAGCCCCTGCGCACGCTTGAACTCCCCCACTTGCACCACATATCGGGACCGCTCGTTGAGCAGTTCGACGAGGCGTTTGTCCAGGTCGTTGATGGCGTCACGGACGTGGGCGAGGTTGACCGGCGGAGTGCGTCGGTCGCGAACACGCGGCGTTCTGGGCTTGGGCATGGGCGACGTTACGCCCAACAGGCCGGGTCATCACACACCCGACGCGTGCTCGGCCGCCTTGGGCACCGGGGCCTGCGCGGGGGCCGACACGCTGTCGCGGGCGGCGTTCTCCACGCTGTCCATCACCTGCGAGCCCACGATGGCAAGGACCACCACGCCCGCGGCGGACACGAGCGCGCCCAGCGTGCGGGAGGCGAAGGGGCCGGCAACGATGGGCTCCGCGAAGTCGTCCTTCTTCTCCAGGAAGGGCAGGAAGGCGAGTTTCAGGTAGTAGAACGCCGCGATGGCCGAGTTGATGCCCAGCACGATCACGAGCACGTACTCGTTGGCGTGGATCGCGCTGGTAAACAGCGGGAGTTTGCCGAAGAAGCCCAGGAGCGGCGGGAGGCCCAGCAGGCTCAGGCTGCAGATCGTCAGGGTCCAGCCCAGCACCGGGTGGGTGCTGGTGAGGCCCCGGATATCGTCAAACTGGTCAACCTCACGCGCCTCGCCATCGGGCGTGGGCGACCGCTCGATCGACGCGAGCACGGCGAACGTGCCGGTGCTCATGACGCCGTACGCGAGCAGGTAGAACAGGACCGCCGCGATGCCGCTGTGGGCGAAGGTCGCGCCCGGGCCCGCGATGACGCCCACGAGCATGTAGCCCGAGTGCGCGATCGACGAGTACGCCAGCGTGCGCTTCACGCTGGTCTGGAGCAGCGCGAGCACGTTGCCGATGGTCATGGTGAGGGCCGCCATGACCCAGAGCAGCAGCCGCACACTGTCGGGCAGGCTCGTGCCGAACTCACTGGCGCGGGTGATGCCACCCTCCAGCACACGGGCAAGGCCGGGCGCAGCGCCGGAACGCTCGTAGCCCCAGCCCACCGTCGCGAGCAGCAGCAGCAGGCTGATGAAGCCCGCCGTCTTGGGGACAAAGGCCAGGAAGCCGGAGACCTGCGGGGCCGCACCCTCGTAGACGTCCGCCGTGTAGAAGTGCATCGGCACCGCGGCGATCTTGAAGCCCAGGCCCAGCACGCTGAGCAGGATGCCCGCCATCGCGATGGAGTTGATGCCATCGGTGCTGAAGGCGTGGGCGATGTGGTTGAGGTTGGTCGCGCCCGTGCCGCCGTAGATGAGGGCGAAGCCGTACAGGAACACAGCCGCGCCCAGAGCGCCCAGGAAGAAGTACTTCACGCCCGCCTCGCGGCTCTTGTTGCGCGCGGTCGAGATCGTGACCATGATGTAGGTCGGCAGGCTCGTGAGTTCGAGCGCCAGGAAGAGCCAGATCAGGCTGTCGGCGCTCGCGCACAGCATGAGGCCCGTGAGGCTGAAGAGGAAGAAGGCGTAGTACTCGGCGCGGTTGGCACGAAGAGGGTCGTACGTGCGCTTGTTGGCGGCGATCAGCGCCTCCTCCACGCGGTCCACGGTGCCCGCCTGAATGAGCAGCAGCAGCAGCCCCACGCCCGCGATCACCACCTTCATGTACATCGCGAGGTTGGGCAGCAGCACCTGGCCCGCGGCAGAATTGCCGGCCTCGGCGCCGGTGGGCGTGGTCGTGTACGCAAGGAAGCCGGCAATGATGACGCCGATCGCGGCCATCACCGGCGTCAGGCCCCGGGTCACCGCGTTGCGTGACAGCCCCACCACCATCACCAGGCAGGTAGTGACAAAGAGGGCGATCTCCGGGTACATATAGGAGAGGCGCTCCATCATGGGTGGGCCTCCGCGCCGGTCGGGGTGTGTGTCGTCGCGAGCGGGACGCGGGTCGTCGCCGCGTTCTCATGCACCGTCCGCACCGCCTGCGAGACCGCGGGCGTCAGGGCGTTGATCACGGGCTTGGGGTAGACGCCCAAGAAGAGGCAGAGTGCGGCGAGGGGGACAAGCGTGAGAATCTCGCGCCGGTTGAGGTCCACGGGGAGCGTCGAGTGGGACCCGTTCGAGCCATGGGCCGCGTCGGTGCCGTGTCCATGCCCGTGTCCGGCGGGCTCCACCAGCGTGCCCCACACGATCTTGCCGGTCATGTAGAGCAGGTACATCGCTGCGATGATGACGCCCGTGCCCGCAATGAACGCGTACCAGGGACCGAGGTTGCCGACCGTCGCGCCGGGGAGTGGTCCGCCCACGCTGTTCCACACGCCGCTGCCCCAGGCGCTGCTGGCCTGGAACGCGCCCTTCATGCAGAGGAATTCGCTGACGAACCCGTTCAAGCCGGGAAGACCAACGCTCGCCATGACGAAGAACACCATGAACGTGGACCAGACCGGCATCTTGGAAGCAAGGCCCCCAAGCTCCTTCATGCTGCGGGTGTGGTACCGCTCATAGACCATGCCGATGAGCAGGAACAGCGCGCCCGTCGAGAGGCCGTGGTTGACCATGTACAGCACCGCGCCCAGCACGCCCGAGCCGTTCAGGGCGAACATGCCGAGCATGCAGAAACCAAGGTGCGCCACTGAGGAGTACGCGACCAGCTTCTTGATGTCGGTCTGTACCCAGCAGATGAGACCGCCGTAGATGATGCCCACGATGGAGAGCGTCGCCAGGAGCGGGGCGTACTCCACCAGCGCCGCTGGGGCGAAGGCGAAGACGAACCGGAGGATGGCGTACGTACCGAGCTTCAGCAGCACGCCCGCCAGGATCACGCTGCCCGCCGTCGGCGCCTCGGTGTGCGCCAAGGGCAACCACGTGTGCACGGGGAAGAGCGGCACCTTCACGGCAAAGCCCGCCATGAGCGCCAGGAGCACCCAGCCCTGCGCGGTGGGCGACATGTTGTCGGCCGAGTCCTTCAGCGTCAGGATGTCGAACGTCCAGACGCCGCCGGACATGTTGGCGTGGTGCCACGCGACGTAGACGAGGCCGGCAAGGGCGATGACCGAGCCGGTGAAGGTGTACAGGAAGAACTTGATCGCCGCCCGCTTGCGGTTGGTCGAGCCCCACAGGCTGATCAGGATGAACATGGGGATCAGCGTGAACTCGAAGCAGACGTAGAAAAGAATGAGATCGCGTGAGGCGAACACGCCCGTCATCGCCGCCTGCAGCACGAGGAACCACGCGTAGTACGTTTTCTGACGGTCGGTGATCGCCGTCGTCGAGCACGCGATGCAGATGGGGCCCAGGAGCGTCGTCAGCAGGATTAGGAGGCCCGCGATCGAGTCCACACCCACCGACAGCGTGATGCCCAGCTGATCAAACCACGGCACCGCGGCCAGGAACTGCATCGCCTGCGCCTGCCCGTAGTCGAACTTCACCGCCGCGACCACGGAGACGGCCAGGGCCACCAGCGTCGCCATCATCGCGATAGACCGGCTGCTGCCGGAGGGCGAGATCGCCACCAGCAGCGCGCCGAGCAGGGGGATCAGGATGAGTGCGGCGAGGATCATGGGCGGGGGTGGGAGTCCATTAGTAAGTGTCCATTACAGGGAGAGCGCGATCACGATGACGAGCAGCACCGCCAGCCCGCCGGCCATGCCCAGGGCGTAGCCGTGGGTCTCGCCGGACTGCAGGGGACGGATGGCCTTGCCGGCCAGGCGGGGGATCGCGCCGAAGAGGTTGACGATCCCGTCGACGATGTACTGGTCAATGAGGTGGAAGATGTGCGAGAGGACCCACAGCGGGCGGACGATCAGGAAGTCGTAGATCTCGTCCACGTACCACTTGCTGTTCGCCGCGGTGTGGAGCGACTTGAGGCCGGGGATCACGCCGAAGAGCTTGTCCGCGGGTGCGGTCGCGGCGTGCTTGCGCCCAAAGAGCTGGAAGACCGCGGCGAGCATGATGCCGATGCCGCCCACAACGCCCGAAACCCAGTACATGACCTTGTGCGGGTCCATCCCCAGGAACGTGCCACCGTGCGGGGCCTCGACATGGGCGGGCGAATTGCCGACCATCGTCGCGACCCAGCCGCCGTGGGCGTGCGAGCCGGGGGTGTGGATGAAGTAGACCGCAACGGCCGCGAGCGAGAGCAGGGCGCACGTCGCCATGACGAAGTTCATGGCCCAGCCCGGCGCGTGCGGGTGGAAGTCCCCGTGTGATCCGTGATGGTCCTTGCCGTGCTCGTGACCGGCTGGGGCAGGCGCGTGGCCATGATCGTGCCCGTGACCATCATGGGCGTGGCCGTCATGCGCGTGGTCGTCGTGCCCGTGTACCTCGTCGCCGGGCTCAAACTCCTTGGGGCCCAGGAAGACGCGGAAGAAGACGCGGAACGTGTAGTACGCCGTCATGCCGGCGGTCAGGAGCAGGATCCAGCCGATGAACGGCGCCCCGGCGATACCCGATGCGTGCTCGCCCGAGAGCGTGCAGGGCGTAGAGAACGCCTGTGCGAGGATCATGTCCTTGCTGAAGAAGCCCGCCGTGAACGGAAAACCGGCAAGATTCAGGCACCCCACCACCATCGCCAGCCCGCAGATGAGCCAGCCCTTCATCTTCATCACGCCGCTCAGTTTCCGCAGGTCAAGCTGGCCCGCGAAGCCGTGCATCACCGCGCCGCAGCACAGGAAGAGCGTGGCCTTGAAGAACGCGTGCGTGAACACGTGGAAGACGCCGCCCGCGCTGCCCAGCACGCCCAGGCCGGCGAACATGTACCCAAGCTGCGAGACGGTCGAGTAACCCATCACGCGCTTGATGTCGTAGTACGCCATGCCGATGGTGGCGGCAAACAAAGCTGTGATCGCCCCGCCCCACGCCACCACGCTCAGCACCGTGTGCGACGGGTCGGCCATGAACAGCGGGTACATGCGGGCGATGAGGAACACGCCCGCCGTCACCATCGTCGCGGCGTGGATCAACGCCGAAACGGGCGTCGGGCCTTCCATCGCGTCCGGGAGCCACGTGTACAGGAACAACTGGGCGGACTTGCCGAACGCGCCCATGACGAGCAACAGCGGGATGAGCTTGACGACCCAGCCGCCCGAGATCGGGTTGCCCGCGCCGTCCACGCCCGCCGCGATCATCGGGAAGAGCTTCTCGTACTCCACCGTGCCGAACACCACAAAGACGGTGAAGATCGCCGTCAGCAACCCCAGGTCGCCGATGCGGTTCATGATGAACGCCTTCTTCGCGGCGGCAACCGCGGCGGGGCGCTTGTAGAAGTAGCCGATGAGCAGGTACGAGCACAGGCCCACACCCTCCCACCCCAGGAAGAGCAGCAGAAGGTTGTCCGCCATCACCAGGCAGGACATGCTGAACACGAACAGGTTGAACGCGGCGAAGTAGCGGTTGTAGCCGCTGCCGAGGTCGGCGCTCATGTACTCGCTGGAGTACAGGGCGATGAGCGTCGCGAGGCCCGTGACGAAGAGCATCCACAACGTCGTCAGCGAGTCGATGTAGAACGCGAAGTTGGAGACGAACGCCTTCTCGCCCGCGTTCTGGAACGCGAACGAGAGCCACTCAAAGCCGTACACGTGCACCGCGGCGGTGTCCGTCCCGGTGAAGTACGTGAGGAAGAGCTTGAGCGTGAGCAGGAACGAGCCCGCGAGCGACGCGACCGTCAGCCACGCCGGCAGCTTGCTCTTCACGCGGAACGCCGCGCACAGCCCACTCAGCACGAACGTGAGGAACGGCAGCAGCGCGATCAGCAGGAAGTACGACGGGGCGTGACGCATGGCACCCAAGACGGCGGTCGTCGCGTGCGCCTCGGGCGCATGGGCCGCGGCGTCGCCATGCTGCGCGAGGGCGGCAAAGACCGGGGAGGCCAGCAGGTTGTGCAGCATGGTCACGCTCAACCCTGCATCTCCTTCCACTCTTCGGCGGACAGGCTTTCCTTGCGCCGGAAGAGCAGCACCACCAATGCCAGGGCCATGGCGGCCTCAGCCGCGGCAACGGTCAGGATGAAGATGACGAACGTCTGCCCAGAGAAGTCCATGTGGTAGCGGCCGAAGGCCACGAGCGCCAGACCGGCCGCCTGGAACATGAGCTCCGTGCACAGGAACATGATGATGAGGTTGCGCCGCGTCAGGAAGCCGACAAGCCCGATCACAAACATGATCGCCGAGACGATCAGGTAGTGCGCGAGCGTCAGGTGGCTCATCGCCGCCGGGAACCCCTCTTGAGCAAGCGTCAACGTCGCGAGCGAGTTCATGCCTGGCCCCCTTCCGCGCCGGTGCCCTGCAGCGACTTGTCGGCCGGACCCGCACCCACCGGGTTCACCAATTCGAGGGGGGAGTCCATGATCGGGTCGCGAGACACAACGCCCTTGGCCAACGCCGTCAGGTGGGTGGCCTTCGCTTCGTCGTCGAGCTGGACCTGCTTGCGGCTCAGCACCACCGCTCCCAGCATCGCCATCAAAAGGATGACGCCCGCGATCTCGATGGTGCCGGGGTGGTCCCGCAGCAGGTTGAAGCCGAGCAGTTCGGCGTTGGTGATCGGCAGGTTCTCTGGCCACTCATTTCGGGGAATCGTCCGCTCCACCCCGTCGGCACCCTGAATCAGGATCGTGCCTTCGGCGCGACCGATGGCAACGACGGCCTCCCCTTCTTTGAGGATGCCGTTGTTGCGGAGGACATTCTCGACCTTGCGGGGCACATCGGCGAGCAAGGCATCAGGTTGGGTGACATGCATCGCGGACTTCATGCCCTCGCCTGAACCCAAGCCCCGGAACATCATGACCGTCAGGGCACCCAGAAGGACAAAGCCGACCACCGTGGCCGCAATCGGCTCACGGGCGGCGGTGTCGTACTCGGCCAGCACTTCCTCTTGCCCCTCTTCAGGTGCCTGAGTGGCGAGCATGATCACGAAGAGGTAGGTAATGAGGATCGCACCCGCGTAGACGATCACGAGGGCGAAGGCCATGAACTCGGCCGACAGCAGCAGGAAGAGGCCGGCGGAGGCGAGGACCGTGAGAATGAAGTAGAGCGCGGCGTACACCGGGCGGGGGTGGGTGATGACCCGGAGCGCGCCGCCAAGACCGACGGCGGAGAACACATAGAAGTAGATATTGGGGAGGTTGCCCGTCCCGGCCTTGACCCCCAGGAAGAGCATGAGCAGCCCGCCGACGATCCCGGCGATCAGGGCCCCCACCACCTGCGGGGTCGTGCCGCGGCGGGGCAGCGCAAGGCACACGCCCAGCCCGCCAAGCACCAACAGCCCGAAGAAGATGAAGGGATGGATGATCTGGCCCACGTGGATGCCCAGGGGTCGGTCGATCGACGAACGAAGCCGGCCCGGACTGTCGTACAGACAGGCCGTCCGGCGCGGCGACAGGGTAGATCGGTGGTTGCGCTGCTTCCACCGGTGGGGGCGGACGGCGCGCCCATCCACTATCATGCGGCATCGACGCGGCCGCAACCACCATCCCGGCTCAGGGCCACGCTGTCGCGGTGGGATACCGGCGTTGGCTGCCCAATGCGCTGACTGTTGCGCGGCTGTTCATCGCGCTGGCTTTTTTCACTCTGCTCGCGGTCTGGACGTACCCAACAACGCAACTTGTGGTGAAACCCACCCACCCGGTGTGGCCCTATCTCGTTGGGGCTGCGCTGTTTGGGCTCGCCGCGCTCACGGACGCGGTGGATGGACCGCTGGCCCGGCGGTGGAAGGTCGTCAGCAGATTTGGCCGGGTGATGGACCCGTTCGCGGACAAAGTGCTGGTCGTCGGCGCGTTCATCATGCTGGCGGGGCCGAACTTTTCATACGACATCGACGGCCCGCGCCCACTGCACGTGAGCGGGGTTTTGCCGTGGATGGTGGTCGTGATTTTGTCGCGGGAACTGCTCGTCACGAGCATCCGGGGCGTGTACGAGGCCGACGGGATCGACTTCTCGGCGCAGCTCACGGGCAAGCTCAAAATGATCTTCCAGGCGTGCGCGGTGCCGGTGATCCTCGTGCTGCTGGGCATCGCGCCGGTGCAGAAGGGCACGTGGGGACGGGTTGCCATCGACATCATCGCGTGGAGCACGGTGATCGTGACGTTGATCAGCGGTGTGCCGTACGTGACGCGGGCGATGCGGGCGGCGAGGGCGAACTGAACCACGAAGGCACGAAGAGCGCGAAGATGGGGCAGGGAACGAATCGCTCTGTGCTCAGCCAGGCTTCGGCTTTCCGCGAGCCGCGTCGGGTGCGGCAGGAGCAACTCACGCGTTGGCTGAACTCGCCAAAGGTGAAGGTGCGGTTGCGAGCATTACTTGCGATGCGGCGACAGTTCCGTCGGGGGCAACCCGAGGCATACCTCCGCATGGCCGAGCCACTGCTCTGGGACCGGAGCGAGAACGTTCGCTGGCAGGCGGCGATTGTGATCGGCTTGTTCATCGAAACGAACCCGGACGAGGTCTGGCGGGTGCTGTGCGAACACGATCATCGCCACAACGAGGACGCATGCGGGATGTTCGGCTGCGTGCTCTTGGAAGACCTCCTGTGGGAGCACTTTGAAGAGGTGTGGCCGCGTGTGACAGAACGTGTGCGGAACAAGCAGTCCGCCATGCGACGCTGGGTCTATATGGTCGGAAGGATCCCACTCACCGCTCATCAATGGAAGAGAGTGGAACGACTGAAGCAGTCTCTGCGTCGCGATCGCTCGGCCTGAATCGCACTCGCTCTTTCTTTGTGCTCTTTGCGCCCTTGTGGTTAGCTTTCTACGCTTGCCCGTGAACCCACCACGCCTCCCACTGCTCACGACGTTCGGCCTCGGCCACATGAGGATCGCCTCCGGCACGTGGGGGTCGTTGCCGCCGTGCGTCGTTGCCGGGTGCTTGTGGCTGGCGAACCTGTCCCCGGCGAATGGCACGAACGGGAGCATCGTGTTCAGCGCCGTCATGGGCGTGATCCTCGTGATCTTCAGCGTCGCGTGCGTGCTGCAGGGCAAACAGGCGGAGGAACGCTGGGGCAAGGACCCGGGCGAGGTCGTCGCCGATGAAACGGCGGGCCAGTGCATCCCGCTGATGTTCCTGCCCGCCTGGTGCTTCACGGACTTCTGGCGCGCGGTGGCCACCGTCGGCGCGGCGTTCCTGCTCTTCCGCATCCTGGACATCATCAAGCCCTGGCCCGCGAAGCAGATCCAGAGCAGGCCGTACGGCTGGGGCATCCTGCTGGATGACCTGTTCGCCGGCGCGTACGCGGCGGTGATCATGCAGGTTGGCGCGAGGTTGATGGAGGCTCAGGCGCAAGCCTGAGCACGGAGTGCAACGAGAGTCATCGCTCGCGTGCCTGCTCGGGCTCGCGCCCGAGCCTCGTTAGGCCGCCTCGCCGTGCTCCATCGTGATCTCCTTCGTGCCGGCGACGCCGTCGCGGGTGACGAAGAAGAAGTCCGGGCAGATCGGGTAGGGCAGGCGGCGGTAGTCGGCGTCCACGCGCTCGCGCAGGCGGCGGACGAAGGGCTCAGGGCCGCGGCTGAAGGCGACGAACATGTCGCGGGCCGGGACTGCGACGTAGAAGTCGCCGCCCAGTTGCGACGCCAGTCGCTGGTAGAGCCCGCCAAGCATCAAGCGTGCGGCGTCGTAGCCGTCGTGCTGACCCAGGATGGCGGCGCGGCCGCCTTCCTTGCTCTCCACAAGCTGGATCTCGAGTTCGGGCGCGTAGTTGTCGAGGTTTTCACGGGCGATCTCCTCGACGGCGTCGACGGAGACCTTCCAGCGGACGAGCTGCTCGGTGGTGATCGAGACGGTCATGTGCGGCAGGTCGGTCACGAACACCACGACGGTGTCGTTGACCCACGGCACGTGCGCCACCTGCTCGCGGGAGAGGTGCTCAAAGATTGATTCGGGCTGGATGCGCGGCATGATCCGCGGCTTGGCGAAGTCGAAGGACATGGTCGAGAGCTGCACCGCCTCGCCGGCGAAGAGCTGCTCGAGGTAGTGCTCCACAATCTCCGTGCCCCGTGTGGGCTCGTGGTTGACCATGCGGAAGAGGTTCTCGAGGTCCAACCGGCGCCCGTTGACGAGGAGCTCGCGCGGACCGACGAGGTCGATCGCGTACTCCGGCTGCAGGCGGCGCAGCATGTCTGCAACACACTCGGCGAATGCCTCGGGCTCGTGGGGCATGTGGGCCATAACGCTCCGCTCCTCAATGCACCGCCAATCCGTGGCGGGTGTTGAGGCTCTCCATCGGGGAGCGGACGTGCGGGGAGAACGGCGTGTGCGGAGTTTGCGGTGCTCGGCGTCCGCTTGTGCGGGCTGGGGAGGGGCGTGCGGGGCGACGCGCACGCTCTGCCGAAGTTGGCGGGTGATAACTCTGGTGGACCCTCCCAAGAAAGCAGGGGCCGGGGAAGTACGGGACCCGGCGGGTATAATCGCCCCTGACCGGCTCGGCGGGTTTGGACCCGTTGCCGGCATCACACACCGGAGGTTGATCGTGACGGCACAAGAGATTGAAGCAAAGGTCATCGAGATCGTGGCTCAGCAGATGGGGCACGACAAGTCGAAGATCACCCCCAAGATGTCGTTTACCGAGGACCTCAACGCCGACAGCCTCGACCAGGTCGAGCTGGTCATGGAGCTGGAAGAGGCCTTCGAGACCGACATCCCCGACGAGCAGGCGGAGAAGATCAAGACGGTCGGCGATGCGATCGACTTCATCAAGTCCCACCACGGCGTGAAGTGACCGCCGCGGTCGGCACCCCCTGACGACACCCACGCCCGCGCGGGGCCGGACCACCGGACCCGCGCGGGCGTGGTCGCTTTTGGCACCTTTGACGTGGGCACAGCAAGAGCGGCCTAGGCTGGTCGGCGGCGGGGTGCCAAGAATGGTTGCACGCTTCCGCGTCGGCACCACCCAAGGAGGGAGTCCTCTGCATGGCCGGTCGAAATGGTGAACACCGCATCGTGATCACGGGCTTTGGCGCCGTGACAAACCTGGCGCACAACGCCCGGGACACCTGGGCTGCGATGCGCGAGGGCCGCAGCGGCATCACGACGATCGAGGGCGAGGAATTCCATGCCTACGACGGCAAGTGGGACGTCACGATCGGCGGGCAGGTCAAGGGGTGGGACCCCGCGAGCGTGCTGGAGTTCCGCGAGGCCAAGCGGCTGGACCGATGCACGCACCTGGGCGTCGGCGCGGCGGCGGAGGCCGTGACGCACTCGGGCATCGACTTCTCGAAAGAGAACCTGGACCGGTGCGGCGTCGTCATCGGCTCGGGCATCGGCGGCATCAAGACGATCGAGGACGGCGTCATGACCATGCGGGACAAGGGTCCCGGGCGCATCAACCCGTTCACCGTCCCACGCCTGATGGCCAATGCCACCACCGGCAACATCTCCATCCGCTACAGCCTGCGCGGCCCGGCGAGCTGCCACGCCACGGCGTGCGCCAGCAGCGGGCACGCGGTGGGTGACGCGATGAACTACCTCCGGCGCGGGCTGGCCGACGTGATGATCGTGGGCGGCGCGGAGGCCGCGTGCACGCCGCTGTGCGTGGGCGCGTTCATGGTGATGAAGGCCCTCTCCACCCGCAACGCGGAGCCGCAGAAGGCCAGCCGCCCCTTCGACAAGGACCGCGACGGCTTCGTGCTCGCCGAGGGCGCGGCGGTCATGGTGCTCGAGACCGAGGCGCACGCGAAGCAGCGGGGCGCGACGATCTACGCGGAACTCCTTGGCTTCGGCAACTCCTGCGACGCCACGCACATCACCGCGCCCGACGAGGCCGGTGGCGGCGCAATGCGCGCCATGCAGATGGCCCTTGCCGACGCCAACCTCAAGCCCGGTGACATCGACTACATCAACGCCCACGGCACCAGCACGCCCCTGGGCGACAAGGCCGAGGTGACGGCGGTGCTGCGCCTCTTCGGCGACCACGCCCGCAAGAGTGCGGGCGGCAGGCTGCTGATGAGCAGCACCAAGAGCATGCACGGCCACTGCCTGGGCGCATCGGGCGCGGTCGAGATGATCGCGTGCATCCACGCCGTGCGGGACGGCATCATCGCCCCCACCATCAACCTCGACAACATCGAGGAAGGCATGGACGTGGACCTGGTCCCCCACCACGCCCGGGAACGCCGCACGAAGTTCGCCATGAACAACACGTTCGGCTTCGGCGGGCACAACGTGACGCTGATCTGCGGGCGGTACGAGTAGAAACGTTCCCGCGATTGGGCGGTACATTTGAGGCATGATTCAGCACACTGGGGAAGGGGCCCTGACAGCGCAGCCCGTGCACGCGGGCGAACGCATCGCGGCGCTGGACGTGGCACGCGGCATCGCGCTGCTCGGCATCCTCACCGTCAACGTCCACTACTTCGGCTGGCCGCTGGGCGACGTCCTGGGGACCCACACGCCTCCCAAGGATGTCGGCGGCATCGAGTACGCCGCGTGGTACTACCTGCGGACCTTTGGCGAGGGGAAGTTCTTCACCATCTTCTCCACCTTGTTCGGAGCGGGACTGACGATCCAGTGGCTCCGCGCCACTGAGCGGGGTCTGGGGTTCGGGGGCCTCGCCGTCCGGCGCCTTGGCTTCCTCATGCTGCTGGGCCTGTGCCACGGCCTGCTGCTGTGGTACGGCGACATCCTCTTCGTCTACGCCTGGTGCGGGCTGCTGCTGCTGGTGCCGCTGCACTTCAAGTGGTCCGCGCGGACGCAGGTTGTCGTGGCGGTAGTCCTGATGGCGCTGGGGTGCATGCTCTGGGGCGGGATGAGCATGCTGCAAGGCTTCGGCTCCCGCGCCGCTCACCAGGCTCAGCACAACACGCAGCCCCAGGAGGCTGTTGCCCATTCGCCAACGCCGTCGGGTGACAATGCGGCAGTTCCTGCCGAAGTCACAGCGACTTCCGGCACAGCGGAAACACCCTTTGGTCGTCTTCTGGAGCACTGGCAGAGCGGCAGGGGCACCGGAAGCCCGGACGACCCCGTATGGCGCGACAACGAAGTCATGGCGTACCGCCACGGGCCGTGGCTCCAGTCGTTTCTCTTCCGCGGCGTGACATGGCTGTCGATGATCTTCATGGTCTTGTTCGGCTTCGGCCTTGGCGTGGTCACCATGTTCCTGATCGGGTCCGCCATCATCAAGTCCGATGTGATCCGGAAGGGATCGGACCGGTTCTTCCGGATTGCAGCGATCGTCGGCATGGGCACCGGCGTGCCGCTCTCGGTCCTGGCGACCTCCCTCCTCGGGCATAGCAACGCGTGGCTGCGAGAGTTCGTCGCCAACGCGCTCTACCTGCCCGCAGGGGCCGCGGTCGCCCTGGGCATCATCGCTTGCGTGGTCCTCTGGACGCGGAGCGGGAAGGCGGCCGGCCTGGCGCGGCTCATCGCCACCACGGGCCGTTTCGGCCTCACCAACTACCTGCTGCAGACCGTCATCTGCACGACCATTTTCTATCACTGGGGCTTCGCGAAGTTCGGCTCTCTGGGCGGGCCCGCGCTCCTCGGGATCGCCCTTGGCGTGTACGCCGTGCAGTTGGTCCTGAGCGCGGTCGCCGACCGGTACCTCCAGTACGGCCCCATGGAGTGGCTGTGGCGGTCGGTTACCTACTGGCGGTTCCAGCCGTTCCTTCGCCGGGCCTCTGAGCGGGCACGCTGATTGGGCATGCCGGTTGCGTCGATACTGGGGACGTGAGCGACCGCACAGCCAACCTGCGGCAGGTGTTGCGCCTTGAGGTGCCGGTGGTGGTGCGCCTTGCGGAGCGCCGGCTGCGCCTTCAGGACGTGCTGAGCCTTGTCCCGGGCTCCATCATCGAGCTGGACAAGAACGCCGAGAAGGAGCTCGATCTGCTCATCAATGACAAGCAGGTGGGCAACGGCACCGCCGTCAAGGTGGGCGAAAACTTCGGCATCAAACTGACGTTCATCGGGGACTTTGCGACCCGGGTGGACGCCATGAACGCCTCCCCGGCGAGTACGTCCGCAGAGGACGCAGCCGCCTCGGAGATGGCGGCGGCGATGCTCGCCGGCCAGACGTGAACGGGCAGCCTGTGCGCGGGGTGCGTGGGGACTTGCGCGGCGGGCGCAGCGGCTGCGGGGCCGAGAAGTTCGCGGCTTTGATCGGCGCCGGTGCGTAAATGACCGATGGAGAAGGTGTGGAGGCGGCTGGTCGTCGTGCGCGCGTGGCGCACCGCGTCGCACCGCCGTATTCTGGCGTCCGGCATGCCCCGCGATATCCCTGTCGGCAACGGCGACCTCCTGATCACGTTCGACCGCCTGTACCGGGTGCGGGATATCTATTACCCCAACGTCGGGCGGTTCGACCACACCGACGGGCACGTCCAGCGGTTCGGCGTGTGGGCGGACGGCAGGTTTGCGTGGATCGAGGACCCGGGCTGGACGCGCCACCTCAAGTACTCGGAAGGCACGCTGGTCACCGAGGTCACGCTGCGGCACGAGGGGCTGGGGCTGGAGATCCGCTGCAACGATGCGGTGGACTTCCACGAGCCGGTGTACCTTCGGCGCTGCGTGGTCACCGACCTGACGGGCAAGGACCGCGACGTGCGGGTCTTCAGCCACTGGGACCTCTCGGTGCGGGGCACGCCTGTGGGCGACACGGCCAACTACGACCCCGGCTCGTCGAGCGTGGTGGTGTACAAGGACGACGCGTACTTCCTGTTCAACGCGTGCGACGAGAACAAGTGCGGCATCGACAACTGGTCGATCGGCACCAAGCGCGTGCGCGGGGCCGAGGGCACCTGGCGCGACGCGGAGGATGGCCAGCTCGGCCGCAATGCCATCAGCCAGGGCAGCGTGGACTGCACCGTGGGCTTCAACCTTCAGGTGCCGGCGGGCGGCACCGCGTACGTCACGAGCTGGATGGCCTGCGGGCGTTCCTTCGAGGACGTCAAGCAGCTCAACCGCCGGATCCAGGAGATCGGCCCGGACCGGATGATTTCGCGCACCGGCGCCTACTGGGGCCTGTGGGTCAGGAAGGACATCCCGGGCCTGGAGGTGCTGCCGCACCGCGTCGTGGACCTCTTCGTGCGCAGCCAGCTTGTCGCCCGCACGCAGATCGACAACGGTGGCGCGATCATCGCGGCCAATGACAGCGATATCACGCAGTTCGGCGGCGACCATTACTCCTACTGCTGGCCCCGCGACGGCGCGCTCGTCGCGTACTCGCTCATCCTCACCGGCCAGGGCGAACTCTCCCGAAACTTCTTCCGCTACTGCGCGAAGGCGATCAACGGGTCGTCGTACTTCCTGCACAAGTACAACCCCAGCGGCGAACTGGCGAGCAGTTGGCACCCCTGGATGATCGAGGGCCAGCGCGTGCTCCCCATCCAGCAGGACGAGACCAGCCTCGTCATGTGGTCGCTCCGCAAGCACTTTGAGACCTTCCGCGACGTGGAGTTCATCAAGAGCGTGTACGAGCGGCTCATCGTGCGCCCCGCGGAGTGGACACTGTCCTACCGCGACATGAACGGCCTGCCCCACCAGTCCTGGGACCTGTGGGAGGAACGCCGCGGCGTGCACCTGTTCACGGTCGCCGCGACGATCGGAGCCCTGCGGGCCGCGGCGGCCTTCGCGCAGGACTTCGGCGAGATGGACCGTGCCCAGCGCTACCGCGAAGGGGCGGACCGCATGCTCGCCGCGACGCGCCGGCACCTGTGGAACTCGCAGGAAGGCCGCTTCTGCCGCCTGGCGGTGCCGCTGGCGGGCGGGAAGTACCGCCTGGACATGACGTGCGATTCCGCGAACTTCGCGATGTTCGCGTTCGCCGGGCTGCCCGCCGACGACCCGATGATGGCGGGCGAGATGCGTCAGGCGCAGCAGCGGCTGAGCGTCAAGACCGGCGTGGGCGGCTACGCGCGGTACGAGCGCGACTACTACCACCAGGTGGAGCGCGACCGCATCGACCAGGTGCCGGGGAATCCCTGGGTCATCTGCTCGCTCTGGCGGGCGCAGTACGTCATCGCCAAGGCGCAGCGCGAGGAAGACCTCGAAGAGGCCCTCGGGCTTCTGGAATGGTGCTGCCACCGGGCTGAGGAGAGCGGCGTGCTCGCGGAACAGTTCAATCCGCATACGGGCGAAGCCCTGAGCGTGAGCCCGCTGACGTGGAGCCACGCGACGTTCGTGATCGTGGTGATGGAGTACCTGATCAAACTCCAGAAACTGCGGGAGCGCCGGAATCACAGCGAATCTGGCGTTGAAGCCGGGCTGGCGTGACCGTCTTTCTCGGCCCTCACGCGACCATCAGCCGACTTCCGGCTTGCGGAAACCCTGATTTCGGGTAACCTCTGAGTCCCCTGCAACCGCCCCGTCCCGCGCGTGCGTAGGGCTGTCCGCCAAGCCGTTTTGGTGCTGTCTTCACGGCAGCCTGGCGGCTTGGGCAAAGGAATCACCGATTCTTGTGGCATTCTTGCCCTCTCCGGAAAGGCCTGCGATGAACCTCTTTTCTGCTGGTGTGCTCGGTATGTCCGCGGTTTCGGTGCTGGCGATCGCCGCGGGCGGTGCGGTTGTGCCGGGGGCGTTGCAGCGGCAGTACCCGGGGGCTTCGAGCGAATCCTGGAACGGGCGGGTGCTGTCGTTCGCGGGCGTGCCGATGGCGAGCGGCGCGACAGCGCGGGACGCGGCGGAATCGTTCCTCAACCAGCACGGCACCGACTTTGGCGCCGGCACCCTGGAATTGGTCCTGCGCCGCAGCGACGAGCTGGACTTTGGCCGCAAGACTGTGTTCGTGTACGACCAGATGATGGACGGCGTGCCCGTGGAGTTTGGCGCGGTGCACGTGACGGTGCTCAACGGCACCGAGAACGGGGCCCCGTCGCACCGTGTGGCTTCGGCCTCTGCCAAGCTGGCCCAGCGGCCCGCCAGCGGACTGGCTGCGGATGTTCTGACCGGCGACGATGCGATTGGCTCCGTCCGGTCTATGCGCGAGTACAAGTCTCTCAAGGAATGGGGCGAGCCGTCCCTGGTGGTGTTCTACGGGGAGGGCGACCTGGACGCGTGGACCACTGCTTCTCGCGCATGGAAGTTCGAGGGCCGCGACCGCAACCCCGCGTTCCCGCGTGCGTTCACGTTCTTTGTCGACGCGGCGAGCGGCAAGCTCCTCGCAGCCCGCAACGAGGTCCACCAGTTGGACATCACGGGCACAGTGCGTGCCCTCGCCACGCCGGGCAGCACCGCCGACCACGCGGGCAACCCGCCCGTGCTGACGGGCATGCCCGAGATCCATGTGTACGTGCAGGGCAGCGGCACCCCGGGCACCGCCGTGTTCACCGACGCTTCGGGCAACTTCACGATTCCCTGGGCCGGCACCACGCCGGTGACGCTGGAAGTCCGCCTGCGGCGGGACGGCGCGGCGGGCAACGGCGGCGGGCGCTGGACCGACATCATCCAGTCCCCCGATGCGCTCGTTCCCGCGCCGGAGATCGTCGTGGCGCAGAGCGTGACGCCCGGCACGCCGGCGGACATCAACCTGAACCCAGTGAGCAGCGAGTACACCAACGCGCAGATCAACGCGTACCTGCACGTCACACGGACGCGTAACTACTTCATGCAGTGGGCGCCCACCTTCACCGGTCTGGTCAACGCTCTTCCCGCGTACGTGATGATCAACGCCTCGTGCAACGCGTACTACGACGGCGTTTCGACCAATTACTACAACATGGCGGGCTCGTGCAACAACACGGCGTTCTCGAGCGTCGCCGCCCACGAGTACGGGCACCACATCGTCAACCGCCTGGGCCTTGCCCAGGGGGCGTTCGGCGAGGGCTACGGCGACACGATCTCCATGCTGCAGCTCGACGACGCGGTGGTCGGTCGGTACTTCAACACGTCGGGCGGCGCGGTCCGCACGCCTGACACGGCAAACATCCAGTACCCCTGCTCCGGCGCGGTCCACTTCTGCGGGCAGGTGTTGGGCGGTGTGACGTGGGAGATCCGCAAGAACCTGGGCACGCGCTACGGCAACCCCACGGGCCTGGACGTTGCCCGTCAGTTGCACGGCGAGTGGTCGCTCATCACCACCGGCGGGCTGGGCACCAACTCGGCCCACGCCCAGACCGCGCGGGACTACCTGACCGTCGATGACAACGACGCGAACTGGTACAACGGCACGCCCAACCTGCCGCAGCTCAACGCCGCGTTCGCCGCGCACGCCATCCCGTTCCCGGAGCTCCGCGCGAACATGACGCTGGTCTCGCCGGCGTCATTCCCCACGCTGCAGCCTTCAAACACGCCCATCCCGGTCGATGTCACCATCACCTCGGGCGTCAACCCGTCCACCAACGTGCTGACGACCATCACGCCCGGCACCGCCCGCATCGAGTACAGCACGGTGAGCGAGACCGGACCATTCACGGCCGTACCGATGACCGCCGGCGCGAACAGCCACTTCACCGCGTCCGTCCCGGGCGCTTCGTGCCCGGGCACGCTGTACTGGCGTGTCGCGGTAGATACTTCCGCGGGCACCGTCCGGTTGCCCAGCGGCACGGGCGCGGTGTTCACACAGCGCATCGGCGATGGACTGACCAACATCCTGACCGACACCTTCGAGGGTGGCGCGGGCGCGTGGACCGTCAGCAACACGCCGGACGGGTCGGGCACCTTCACCGGCGATTGGACGTGGGGCGACCCGCTCGCCACCAACGCCCAGCCCGCCGCGGGCAGCGCCGGCACCAACTGCTGGTTCACCGGTCAGGGCACCGGCGCGGGCGATGGTGAAGCGGACGTGGACAACGGCCAGACGATCCTCACCAGCCCGGCCTTCAACCTGGCGGGGCAGAGCAACGTCGAGTTCGCGTACTCGCGCTGGTTTAGCAACGCGCTCGGCTCGTCGGCCGGCATCGATGTCTTCCGTGTGCAGGCTTCCAACGACGACGGTGCAACCTGGATCGCCGCCGAGACCGTCGGGCCGACGGGCGCGGGCGTCGGCCAGGCCTGGGTCGAGGGCGGCTTCACACTCGGTGGCATCGGCCTCGCCCCCACCAGCACCGTCCGGGTCCGTTTCATCGCGGAGGATGTGGACCCCGGCTCGCTCATTGAAGCGGCGGTGGACAACTTCCGCATCCGTGCGGTCGCGTGCAACGGCGGGCCGGTGTGCGACTCCATCGACTTCAACAATGACGGCCTCTTCCCCGACACGCAGGACATCGCGGACTTCATCGCGGTCTTCGGCGGCGGCGCGTGCCCCACCGGCACCTGCGGCGACATCGACTTCAACAACGACGGCCTCTTCCCCGACACCGCGGACATCAGCAGCCTGCTGACGGTCTTCGGCGGCGGCAACTGCCAGTAGCCACGACTTCCCGACGGCCGATCCGGGCGCGGGTGTACGTCCATACGACGCGCGACTTCGCTGCGCGCCGATATTTGTCGCAAAGGCGGCCCGGCGACGCGGCCTGGCCTTTTCAACGACTCAGCCCGCTCGGACTTGATTCTGGACATTTAAGTCCTATTATCGACTGGTCCCTTGCCGGCCCGCCGGCGGTACGGCCCCGGCTCCGCCACTCGTGAAAGTGAGGGCGTCGTGTCCACCGTTCCTAGTGCGTCCCTGCTGGGCCCGATCTCGCGAGATGCTCACCCGCGCCTGACCCAGGCCGAGGCGGTGCTGGAGGCGGATGCGTGCCTCCAGTGCGGCGGGCCGTGCACGTCGGCCCCGTGCGTGGGCGCCTGCCCGGCCGGCATCGACATCCCCGGCTTCATCAAGGACATTGCCCAAGGCCGCCCAAACGACGCCGCGGCAAAGATTTTCGCGGACAACATCCTGGGCGGCACGTGCGCCCGGGTCTGCCCGGTCGAGGTGCTGTGCCAGGGCTCGTGCGTGCTGCTCAAAGAGGGACGGCGCGCCATCCAGATCGGGCGGCTGCAGCGTTACGCGACTGATCACGCGCTCGATGCGGGGGCTCAGGTCGTCCCCCCACCACCCGCGCAGAAGCGGCACGAGAGCATCGGCGTCATAGGCGCGGGGCCGGCGGGGTTGTCGTGCGCCGCGGAACTTGCCCGGATGGGCTACGGCGTTGTCGTGTACGAGTACCGCGACTTCCCGGGCGGGCTCGTCACGCGGGGCATCGCCCCGTACAAGCAGCAGTACAAGCCCTTGCCTGAAGAAGTCGAGCAGATCAGGGCGTTGGGCGTGCAACTGCGGTTCGGCGTCCGCATCGGCGTGGACATCCCCGTGGACGAACTGCGCGCCAAGCACAGCGCCCTCTTCCTGGGCTGCGGCATGGGCGACGACAGCCCCGCGAAAGTCCCCGGCGAGTTCCTGCCCAACGTCTGGGAGTCTCTCAAGTTCATCGAGGCGCTCAAGCTCGGCCCCTCGGGCGGGCTCGCCATCGGCCGCCGCGTCGCGGTCATCGGCGGCGGGAACACCGCGATCGACGTCGCCCGCGAAGCGGTGATGCTCAAGTCCACCGAGGCCACCGCGAGCAACACCGCCATCGACGCCGCACGCCATGCGGTGATGCTCGGCGCGTCCGAGGTGGTCATGCTCTACCGGCGGAGCGAGGCGGACATGCCCGCGTTCGCGCACGAGATCGCCGCGGCCAAGCGCGAGGGCGTCAAGATCATCCCACAAGTTGCGCCGGTCGAGTTCGTCGGCACCACGCACGTCACAGGCGTCCGGTGCGTCCGCATGCGGCTGGGCGCGCCCGACGCCTCCGGCCGCGGGCGTCCGGAGCCGATCCCCGGCTCGGAGTTCGTCGTCGAGGCCGACACGGTCATCAAGGCCATCGGGCAGAAGCCGCACAGCGACCTGTTTACGGCGCTGGGCGTGTCCATGCAGGGCAGCGTCGTCCAGATCGACCACGACATGAAGACGACGGTCCCCGGGCTCTACGCGGGCGGCGACTGCGTGAACGGCGGCTCCACCGTGGTGCAGGCGGTGCGCGACGGCAAGAAGGCCGCCCGCGCCATTGATCGGTCCCTCGCCGGGACGCGTCGTGCGCCCTCGGCTGATCCCCCGGCCCCGCACGTCGTTGAGGACAACGGCACCATCAAGCACTTCCAGGGCGACTACCGCCTGACCACTGCTCCCAAGCTGTGCAAGGGGTGCAACGTGTGTGTCACGAGCTGCCCCACCAGCACACTGCGTCTCGACGGCGCCAACCACATCCAGGTCAACGACCCCTCCACGTGCGTCTTCTGCGGGTTGTGCGAGGCCCGCTGCCCGGACTTTGCCATCTGGATCGTCCGCGGCGCAACCGAGCGGGCACGCGTCTTCGCGAAGGAAGGAGCGGCGGTGTCATGAGACCCGAGAGGCTGATCCAGGGCAACGAGGCGTGCGCCCACGCGGCGCTCTACGCGGGCTGCGACTTCTACGCGGGGTACCCCATCACCCCAAGCTCGGAGGTGATGGAAATCCTCTCCACGGAGATGACCACCCGCGGCGGCACGTTCATCCAGATGGAGGACGAGATCGCGTCCATCTCCGCCATCATCGGCGCCGCGTGGGGCGGGGCCAAGACCATGACCGCCACCAGCGGCCCGGGCTTCTCCCTCATGCAGGAGGGCATCGGGTACGCCGCGATCACCGAGACACCGTGCGTCATCGTGAACTGCCAGCGCTGGGGCCCCTCCACGGGCCAGCCCACCAAGGGCGCACAGGGCGACGTCATGCAGGCCATCTGGGGCACGCACGGCGACCACCCCGTGATCGTCCTCACCGCCTCCACCGTGCGCGACGTCTTCGACATGACCGTGCACGCTTTCAACTTCGCGGAGACGTACCGCGTGCCCGTCATCCTGCTCATGGACGAAATGCTCGCCCACATGCGGGAGAACATCGCGTGGCCCGAGCCCGGCGAGATCCCCGTGGTCGGCCGCTCGATCCCGGCGGACATCAAGAGCCACAAGCCCTTCTCCGGCGGCGCGTTCGTCCCCTTCGGGGTAGGGTCGCGCTTCCACGTCACCGGCCTGGCGCACAACGCCGACGGCTTCACCGTGGTGGACGACAAGGCCGCGACCGAGCTCAAACGCATGGTCGGCAAGGTCCGCGACAAGGTCGAGGAACTCGCGCTGCACGACACCTACCGCATGGACGACGACGCGACGCTGGGCATCGTGAGCTACGGCATCACCAGCCGCCCGGCGCAGAGCACAGTGGACCTGCTGCGATCGCAGGGCACGAAGGCAGGGCTGCTGAGCCTCAAAACCCTCTGGCCCTTCCCGGACCACCTGGTGCGGGCCGTCGCCGAGCAGGTGGACGCCATCGTCGTGCCTGAACTCAACATGGGCCAACTCGTCCGCGAAATCGAGCGCGCCAGCGCCGGGCTGTGCGACATCATCCCCGTCAGCCGCGTGGACGGCCACCTCCTGACGCCCGAGCAGATCGCCCGCGGCGCAACCACACGAGAGGCGGTGCAGCTATGAGCGAAGACTACCGCAGGTTCCTCAGGATGAACCAACTGCCGCACGTCTGGTGCCCCGGCTGCGGCAACGGCATGATCGTGAAGGCCTTGCTCGAGGCCGTCGGCGACCTGCACCTGGACCAGGACCGCGTCGCCGTCGTCAGCGGCATCGGCTGCGCGGGCCGCACGCCCTTCGTGCTGGACTTCAACACGATGCACACGACCCACGGGCGCGCCCTTGCCTTCGCGTCCGGCATCAAGCTCGCGAATCAGGACTTGCACGTCATCGTCATCATGGGCGACGGCGACGCCTCCGCCATCGGCGGCAACCACTTCATCCACGCCTGCCGCCGCAACCTCGACATGACCGCGCTCGTGTTCAACAACGGCATCTACGGCCTGACCGGCGGCCAGCAGGCCCCCACGACCCCCATGGGCAAACGCAGCACCACGTCACCGTCGGGCAGCATCGAGCCCGCGTTCGACCTCGTGAGGCTCGCGCTCGGCGCCGGCGCTGCCTTCGTCGCACGCACCACCTCGTTCGACCACCGCCAGACCACGTCCTTCATCAAGCGGGCCATCCAGCACCGCGGCTTCAGCGTGGTCGACATCCTCACGTCCTGCCCCACGTACTTCGGCCGCATGAACGAGGTGAGCGAGCCCTACGACATGGTCCACTACCTCCGCGACACCAGCACGCCCATGCAGGACTGCACCTGCGGCGAGTCGGACCACCCCAAGCCGGACGCGTGGCCCACCGGCATCTTCCGCGACGAAGAACGCGCCGACTACGGCTCGCTCTACAGGCAGAAGGTCGCGATGGCCACCGCACGCAAGGCAACCTACGCGGCAGAGAGGAACGGTGCCCGATGAACGACCCCATCCAAGTCCGGTTCAGCGGCGCGGGCGGCCAGGGACTCATCACCGCCGGCATCATCCTCGCCGAGGCGGCGATGCTCGAGGGCCAGAACGTGGTGCAGACGCAGACCTACGGCCCCGAAGCCCGCCTGGGCAGCAGCAAGGCGGAGGTCATCATCTCGCGCAGCGCCATCGCCTACCCGGAAGTGACGCAGCCGGACGTGCTCCTCTGCATGTCGCAGGAAGCCGCCCGCAAGTACGCCGAGAAGGCGCCACCGCAGACCCTCGTCATCCTCGACAGCACGAACATCCCCAGTGACATCCCGAGCGGCGGGCGCGTCGTCCGCATCCCCATCACGCAGACCGCCGTGAATGTCGGCAACAAGGTGGTGGCCAACACCGTCGCCCTGGGGGCGTTCAACGCGCTCGCACAAGTGGTAAAGGAAGAGAGCCTGGCCCGCGCCGTCGCGGCCCGCGTGCCCGCAAAGTTCCGCGACCTCAACCAGCGGGCGCTGGAGGCCGGGAGCGCCCTCGCGGCCGGACTGATGGCCGAGGCTGCAGGCAAAGGAAAGTGACCCCGATGGGGTCAGAACAACCCCCAAAACACACCGGAAATACGGGTGTTTCGAGTTCCGGTGACGCAAAAAGCGACGCAAGGGGGGCCAAATCCGGCCCTTCGACCCCCGACCCTTCCCCTGACCCGGACTTGGCACTCGTCTCCGGGGTCTGGAGCCGCCTGCCGGGGCCGGTCAAGGCGGGAATCGTGGCGATGGTGAAAGCGGCGGTGACGCCGTGACCCGCAAGCCCCGGCACCAAAACCAACAGACCGTTGGTTTCAAGGTCAAGCCCAGCGTGCTCGACGCGATCTTGGAGTTGAAAGCAACTGCGGCGAGAGTCGTGGCCGGATCGAGCCTGAGTGACGCGAATCGGTATGGTCGCTCCGGTCTCCTGAGGCACGCGCAGACGGTCCTTCGCGAGTTTCGTGAGCGCGACAACCTGTTGCTACACTCGAAACGTGGCTTTGACGAGAGTGATGCGGGCACAGCGAACATGAGCGTCGCCGCGCTCGCTCTTGCCATCGCCGACTGCCCCGCGCTTGCGCTGCTGCTGGCGACGGGTGTTCTGCCGACAATCACGGGGAAGCAGATGAATGCCGCCCGCGCATGTCTCAAGGGTCTACCCCCGGCGGCAAGGCTGGCGTCGCCCGTGCTCGCCCGCGATTACGTCGCCAAAGCACTTCCCACAGCAAAGAGTGAGTGGCTGGCGAATCGCTCATGCCTGCTCGCATACTCGCTGCACTACAAACGATGGACGCTGGATCAGCCGCCGAGTCCGATTGAAGTCTGGATCGCGCGGTTTGAGTGCGAATCGCTAGTGATGAAACTGCTCCCTTGGCTGTCGGCTCGCGGGCTGGTCGGGTGCCAGATTGGCGTTGAACTCTGCATCAGCAACTCGAATCAACTCGGACCCTGCCTGCTGATGCACGTCCATCTCACCGTCGAATACGACCCCAGCCATCCATGCACGCCGTTGTTGACGAGAGTGGCGATAGAGCGCGGCTGGCAGAGGCTCGCTTCTCGCAGTGACGGAGCCAACCTCACAACGATTGGAGACAGACCACGCAAAGTGAAGCCGGGCACCGAAGTGCAGATGGCCGAGTACACGCTGGGCGTGCGGCGACACTCGCGGTTCGCCACGTCGAAAGTGCTTGATGCGTTCGTCGGCCCGCACTGGGTGTCGCCAGAGATTCTGGCCGCACTGCTTGCGCACTATGTGTACCCACTCTCGCGCTCGGAGCGTTGGTTTCAGATGTGGAATCACAAAACACATCGACCGCGAGATCAGTAGCAACGCGAACCGTTAGTCGTCGCCAACCGCTTCGCCGTCCTCTCTGTACCC
>DATAKA010000044.1:0-44760 GCA_036261855.1 Phycisphaerales bacterium
GGCGGAGTGGATCGCGGAGGTTGCGGAGGCGGAGCGGAGGGACGCGGAGACGGTGAGGGAGAATGTGTGGTGGGAGTGGGTTGAGAAGGGGGTGACTGGGATGGACTGCCAACCCCTCCCTGGCACTCCCCCCGGGGGGGAGGGGAGGGGACGCGGTACTCGAGGAGCGTTGTTGCGGCGCGGCGGGCCACTTCGAGGCTGTTGGCGGTTTCGAGGATGTGGCGCAGGCGCGAGATGGATTGGACTTTGGCGTCGGCGAGCATGTGGCGGGCGCGAAGTTCGAGCAAGGTTGTGATGCGCGAGATGAACGTGATCACGCGGTCTTCGGCCATGAAGGCGGAGAGTTGGGCGGACGTCTTGCCGTGCATGCGGCACAGGTCGGCCATGTGGTTGGTGCCGTCAAACCAGTCGTTGATGAGTTCGAGTTCTTTGTCGGTGAAGTCGGACATGGGTGGCCCCTGCGCGGTGAGAGTCGTGGTGCGAGGGAAAAAAGCGCCCCTCTACCCAATCCCCTTGCGACCCGATTTGTGCGAAGAAATCAGGGCATTTGAACGCAGAGGACGCAGAGAGCACAGAGGAAAGAAGAGAGCTAAAGACAAGAAAGACATGGACTTAGGGAGCAGGCGAGGGGAGCGGAACAAAAAACCGGAAGAACGCTCGGCGTTTCCCGTTTTGGAGCCACGGCGCGCGCACAAACGCGGTGATAGGGGGCAGGTGGCCTTTGGCCGAACGGAACTGCACAGCCGGAGAGGGCACAGAGGCGGACGAGAGCGCGGCGGCAGAAGTTTGGAGGTTGGCGGCGCGGAAGCACAGCTATCGCTGTCCAAAGCGACGGCGAAAGCTGTGGCACGGAGTGGAACCAGTGCCACGCTGCCTCTGAGGACGGGGTGCCACACGCGAGGCTCAACCACTTACACCTTTAACAGCGCGGAACCCCGCCCTTGCGTCAGAACACGCAAGGGCAGGGGCAAGGAGTCGGGCCACCTGCCGTTGTCGGCGCACACCGTGCCACAAGCACAGCGCCGCCGGAATTGCCGTCGTGACAGGTGACGGAACCGTCATCGCGAGACGGAACCCGTTGCTGAGAGTTGTAAAGCTTGGAAGGTCTGCGCCAACTGGGAACACAGCGTCCCTCAGCCCGCTGCCAGTCCACGGGCTGCCGTCAAAGAACCTGTATCTCGGCTGTCCTGGCGGTCCCGCCAGTGTGCTCTCTGTCCACTCCGTAGTACCCCCCGCCGTATCCAGCAGTCCCCACGGGCTTTGGACGTTCGGGTACGCGCCGAGCGGGATCGCGAACGGGCTGGGGCTGGAGAACCCGTAGTTGCCGTTGCCAGTGCCGGGCGGTCCCCCGGGAAGTTGCACGTCGCTCATGTACGAGTACGTCCACCACCCATCCTGCTCGATCCTGTTGGGGTCCCAGTGCGCGGCCTTCAGCCACTCGTCCCACGTCGGGATGTAGTACCGCGCTCCCGGCGTGTGCGCATCCTGATCGGTGAAGATGTCGCCGGGCGGTCCGTACCCAAACGTGCTCACGTCGTACGCACCACTCAGGAACGCTTCACGATTCGTCGCCTTGTTCGCGGTCAGCCAGTTGCAAAGAACCGCTGCGGTGCGCCATGTGATGCCGCCGACGGGGCGGTGTTCGGCACCAGCGGGTATGGTCCAGCGGCGGGCGGCGGGGTTGGACGAGTTGTTTGGCGCGGCGCTCTGTGCGCTCCAGAACGGCGACTGCACGTGCGGGATGCTGTCGCCCGCCGGCCTGTCCATCGCGGCGTTGTAGAAGTCGACCCACAGCGACAAGGGCACCTCGGTCGTGCCGATCCCGTACTCGTAGCCGACACTCCCGCGCCCCACGGCCAAGTCACCCGGTGTCCCGTTGCCCGCCCACGGCGCATTCCCCGCGTGCGTGATCGTGACGAAGTCGATCCCGCTCACCGGGTCAATGTCTGCGCGGGCGATCGGGGGAAGGACGCTTGTCCCACACGCCCACGCGCCGAGGGTGAGGATGGTGCGGTACGGGTGCATGTGCCTCTGTAGAACATGGCACAAGACTGGGGGGACGCAAGGAAGTTCGGAGGTTTTTGTTGGGGATCGGCCTTTCGGCGGCTGTGGTGGGGTGCCAGCAGCGTGCCGGGGCGCGGCCGGTGGGGGGCCGATTCTGCCGCTATTCTTGCGGGCCGCGTTGCCGGTTGGGCAGGGCGGCGTCGGAGGGGGTTGGAAGGGATCGGGGTGCGGGTCTAGGGGTGGGGGGTCGGGGGTCTGACGGGGAGTCGTATTTGACCGAGTCTTCTCGCTGAGAGTCACCGCCATGTCTAGCCCCAATGGGCACTCCAAGTCTCACCCGCACGCCGCCACGCCGCACACGTCCCAGCGTCCCCTGCGCATTGGCGTGGACGTGATGGGGGGCGACCATGCGCCGGACGCCATCCTCAAGGGGTGCGTGATGGCGCTGGACGACCTGAACCCCGGCGATGTGCTGGTGCTGGTGGGGCCGGGCGGGCTGATCCGCGAGTACCTGGATGAGCGGAATATCAGCGACCATGACCCGCGGATCGAGGTCGTCCACGCGCCGGAAGTGATCGCGATGGGGGACTCTGCCGCGAAGGCGGTGCGGCAGAAGACCGAGTCGAGCATCGTGATGATGCACCAGATGGGGGCCGAGGGGCACCCCAGGCGTTGTGATGTGGTGCTGAGCGCGGGCAACACGGGCGCGTGCGTCGCGGCGGCGATGCTGAACATGCGGCGGCTGCCCAACGTGCTGCGGCCGGGCATCAACGTGACGATCCCGGCGTTCCATGGCCCCTTGGTGCTGGTGGACGCTGGGGCGAACCCCGAGCCCAAGGCCGAGCACCTGTGGCAGTACGGCGTGATGGCGGACGTGTACGCCAAGCGGAAGCTGGGCTTTGCCAACCCGCGCGTGGGGCTGATGAACATCGGCAGCGAAGAGGCCAAGGGCACGGGGAACATCAAGCAGACGCGGGACCTCTTGAAAGCGACGCCGGGGCTCAACTACATCGGGTACATCGAGGGCCGGGACATCTTCGAGGGTGTCGCGGACGTGATCGTGACCGATGGGCTGGTGGGCAACACGGTGCTGAAGGCCGCGGAGGGGATGGCCAAGAGCCTGTTCAAGGCGATCGCGGCGGAGATTTTGGAGCAGCAGCCGGAGTTGATGCTGCAGTTTGAGCCGATCGTGAAGGCGATTTACGCGAAGAACGACTACCACGAGCACGGCGGCGCGCCGCTGCTGGGCGTGAACGGCGCGTGCTTCATCGCGCACGGGAGCAGCGAGGCGCGGACGATCCGCGCGGCAATCCGGAACTGCCGCGCGTTTGTGCACGCGGGGGTGAATGAAGAGGTGGTGCGTCGTCTGGAGGAGGTCCAGCCGGTGCTGGACGCGTACATCGAGGCGCAGAAGGCGGAAGCAAAGGCGGCACAGGCGGTGCCGCAGGGGGCACGCGCGTGAAGGACCCGCAGGAACGCAGGTCAGGCTTTGGTTTCGGGCCCGGGACGGGGACGTTCGGCGGGCGTGTCGGCGTGGAGATCGTCGGGACGGGGCGAGCGCAGCCGTCGAAGCGGCTGACGAACGCCGACCTCGAAAAGATGATGGACACGAGCGACGAGTGGATCGTGCAGCGCACGGGCATCCGCGAGCGGATGATCATTGATAAGACCAGGGGCGAGAACACGCGGACGCTGGCGGCGGCGGCGCTCAAGAAGGCGCTGGCGCAGGCCGGGATGGAGGCCAACGGGCTGGACCTTCTGATCTGCGCGACAATGACGGCGGGGATGCCGTGCCCGCCGATGGCGTGCGTGGTGGCGAACATGGTGGGGCTGAAGGGCGCGGGTGCCTTTGACCTGAACGCGGCGTGCTCGGGGTTCGTGTATGCACTCAACATGGCGCACGACCTGATCCGGGGCGGGGCGTACCGGAGCATCGGTGTGATCGGCGCGGACACGCTTTCTGAATTGCAGGACTACTCGACGGCCGGGCGCGGCACGGCGATCATTTTCGGTGACGGCGCGGGCGCGGTGATCCTCCGCGCGACCGACGACACGTCCAAGGGCGTGCTGGCGCAGGGCATGCACAGCAACGGCGAGGGGTGGCGGGACATCTACGTGCCGATGAACGCGGGGGACTTCCCGGCGGGTGCCGCGTGCGACCCGGCGAAGATCAACCGCGTGCAGATGAACGGCAGCAGCGTGTTCAAGTTCGCGGTGAGCACCTTCTCTGACCTGATCGGCGAGACGCTGGAGCGGGCCCACGTGAAGCCGGAGGAGGTGGACATGTACGTGTGCCACCAGAGCAACAAGCGGATCCTGAACTCCGCGCGCGACCGGTACGGCCTGGAGCCGGAGAAGCTGTACATCAACATCGACCGCGTGGGCAATACCGTCGCGGCGAGCGTGCCGATCTGTCTGGATGAGCTGCGCGAGCAGGGGCGCATCAAGCCCGGGAACAAGGTGATGTTCCTGGCGTTCGGCGGCGGGCTGACGTGGGCGAGCAGCCTGTGGCAGATGTAGTTTGCGGATATTAAGACGTGCGGTCCGGGCATCCGGCGGTGGCGCCGGCTCGAAGCCAGCGGCATGAGGGCGAAGAGTGCGTGGTGGACGCGTGCGTTGCTGGGCGGGGTCGCCGCGGTGGTGGGGGCTGTCGGGCTCTCGTCGTGCGAGGTCGCAACGCGGTTCCGCGGTCCGGGGTTTGAACGCGGGCGGGGCGTGGTGCTGGACGATGTGGGCGGCACGGTGGTGGTCGTGGTGACGAACGCGCGCCTGGACCGTGCGAAACGCGGCGTGTTCATGGACTATTCCCAGCGCGTGGTGGAGGACCTGCCCAACCACGACGGGTTCATCGGCCATTCGCTGCGCCGGCGGCTGCTGGGCGGCGAGGTGTGGACGGTGACGGTGTGGCGGGACGACGCGGCGGCGGACGAGTTTGTCGCGGCGCCCCAACACAAAGAGGCGGTGCGGCAGGGGATGTCGGCGATCGTGCAGGCGAGGTTTCACCGGTTCAGTTGGCCCACCGACCGCGTGCCGCCCACGTGGGACGTGGTGAAGAAGGAACTGGACGGCGCGGCGTTCATCGACTACGCGGGCGGGAAGAGGCCCGGCGGGCCGTGATGCTGCGCGGGGCGGGTGTGACTACACCGGCGCGCCGGTGAGCAGCCGCCACTGGTGCGGCGTAAAGCCGCGGAGGCCCAGGTCCGCGACGAGCGCCGCGAGGTCCTGCTGGCGGGAGATGTTCATCTTGGCGTGGATGCCCTTGAAGTGCTCGTGCACGGTGTGCTCGGAGCGGCTCATGACCTGGGCGATCTGCGTGCGTGTGAGGCCCTTGGCGAAGTGGTAGAGCACCGCGAGCTCGGTGGGCGAAAGGTCCTCAAGTGGGCCCAGCGTGCGCTCGGTGGAGAGGCCGGCTTCGATGTCTTCACCTGCGCGGTTGGTGGGGATGATGACGGCTGCGTAGCCGGGGGTGGCCCATTCTTCGCGAGAGAGCGGCCATGCCCGGGCGAGGTGGCGGCGCCCGCCGATGAGGAGCCAGTGCGTGGCCTCCATGTTCTGCTCAAAGACGGGGCGGAGGTACTTGAAGATGAAGGGCTTTGACTGTGGGGTGGTGCCGACGGTGCCCGCCTGCTTGCCGATGAGTTCGGACGCGGGGAGGCCGACGAAGGCGGCGTACGCGTCGTTGCACTCGAGCATGATGCCGCGGTCGTCGCGGACCACCACCATCGCCTCGGGGAGGGAGCGGAGGGCAAGCACGAACTGGCGGCCGGCGTGGGATTCTGCGGGCCTGAATCCCAGCTCGGCGGGTGGGCGCATACCCATTCTCCCCTGCGGGATTGAAATAGCAAGAAATGTACCTTGAACACGGGCAGAACCCCCACTGGTGAGGGGCGTCAAATATGGGTGGAGCGGTGCAACCGCCGATAGAACAGGCGGTATGAATGAGTGGTTTTTTACTCCAGAGACGGCGGGTTGATCCATCCAGAGGAGCACGGCATGAAACTCAGCGGCACATGGGCGCGTGTGGTCGGGGCGGCGGTGTGCGTGGCGTGCTCCGGCGCGGCGGTGGCGCAGTCGGGGAACCCGGACTTCTCGGTGCCCGATGACTCGAAGCAGACGCCGGCAACCAAGCAGCCCGAGAAGAGCAAGCCCGCGCGCGAAGAGGGGCGGCAGGGACTGGTGGACCTGCGCGCGAAGTTCCGCGAGGGGATGAAGGCCACGTTCAAGATGGTGATGGAGAACAAGAACGACCTCGCGGGCGGCGAGCCCGGCAAGCCCGAGCAGATCGTGAAGCAGGAGATCGGGCTGACGCTGAGGGTGAAGAGCGTGTCGGCCGATGGCGCGGCGGCGTTGGAACTGGTCTACGACTCGCTGAAGTTTGACATGCAGAGCGACGCGCTCGACGTGTCGTTTGACAGCAGCAAGCCGGCGGACAAGCAGGACGAGTTTGCAGACATGCTGAAGACGATTGTCGGCACGACGCTCACGATGCAGGCGGACGCGAACGGGAACATCACGTCTGTGAGCGGCGGTGGCCCGACATCAATGCCCGGCATCCCGGGCGATGTCAGCCAGCAGTTCACGGGGGGTGACGTCATCAAGAACTTCTTCGGGCCCATCACCACACTGCAGAGCGGCTCCGGGCGTGTGAGCGTGGGCGAGAGCTGGACCAATGAGGACACGGTCGCCGGCGGCATGGGCAACTTCCGTATCAAGAACACCTACACGCTGCGGAGCTACCGCGCGCCCACGGCGCAGGTGGACATGAACGGCACGATGAGCCTCGACGGTTCGAGCACCGGCCCGGTGGACCTGCGCGAGGGCACGATCAAGGGGCGCTACGTCTGGGACACGGAAGAGGGGATGCTCAAGAGCATGGAAATGACCATGCGCACCGTGGTGAACACCAAGCTCACCGGCGACAACAACCCCACCGAGAGCCGCAGCGAGAGCACGGTGAGCGTCACGCGGAAGTAGCCGGACCAAGAATGAAGCGCAGTGTCACGCGGACCCCGACGTGCTGCCCGCCGCACCTTTGGACGGGCGAGCCTTGGCCACGGCCCCGAGCATGAGCAGCACAATGGTCGCGGCGCTCACGCCCAGCACGTTGGCGCCGTAGTCGCTCCATGAGCATGTGCGGCCCAGGATGGGGACGGCCTGGAGCCCCTCATCGACCGCGGCGTAGACAACTCCGACGAGGAACCCAAGGCCGATCGACTTTGGCGAGAACCGAGCCGGGATCCACGCGGCAAGGCCGAAGAGGATGGTCCACGTGCCGAAACTCACCATGTGCGCCACCAGGTCGGTGCCGGTGGGGCCGGGCACGCGCAGCTTGGGCCAGTGCGTCATCGTGAAGAGGGCCGCGGCGAAGCACCAGAACGCGATGCGCCACGTGCGCGTCGGGAGGATCCAGCCGGGCACGGACGCAGCGCTGCCGCCGCTCGTCACGCCGGAACCCCGATGGCCGTTGCGGTGGGCACCTGCACCACGGGCGGTTCAGGCTTCAAGGCGGTAGGGGCAGGGGTGGAAGCCTGAGTGGCTGCCGGTCCGGCCGCGATGCGGGCGGCGTTCATCGCGTCCCACTCACCCAGCAGGCCCCACGCGAGGGCGTTGTAGTCCTCGGCGCTGGTGGCGCTTGGTGCGTACTCGAAAACGGTCTGACCGAAGGAGGGGCACTCGGCGAGCTTGATGTTGCGGCGGATGGCCGGGCGCAGCACGCGGGCGGCGCGCCAGGGCACGTCGCTGTCGCGCGATTGCGTGAAGAACGCCTCCATGTCGGCGACGACTTCGCGCGAGTGCGTGCTGCTGTTGTCGTGCATGCACAGCACAACGCCGGTGACGCGCAGGTGCGGGTTGATGCCCTGACGCACGAGCGAGACGGTCTCCAGCAGCTTGCCCACGCCCTGGAGCGCGAGGAAGTGCGCCTGCATCGGGATGATCACCTCTCGCGCGGCGGTGAGGCCGTTGATGGTGAGCAGTCCCAGCGACGGTGGGCAGTCGATGAGCACAAACTCGAACGCCTCGCCCAGAACGTTGAGTGCGCGCTCCAGGCGCTTCTGCTTGTCGGGTGCCTCGGCCAGCTCGTGCTCAGCGCCCGCAAGGTCGGTCACAGCCGGGAGCACGGACAGGTTGTCGCGCGCACGGCGCACGGCCTTCGTTACGTCGAACGACGGGTCCACCAGCACGTTGTAGACGGACGTCTCCAGTTCACCGGGGTCGATGCCCAGGTGCAGCGTGGCGTGCGCCTGCGGGTCAAGGTCCACGACCAGCGTGGAGCGGCCCGCGCGTGCGAACGCCGCGGCGAGGTTGACCGTCGTTGTGGTCTTCCCGACGCCGCCCTTCTGATTCATGAACGCGATGATGCGTCTGGGGCGGGGGCCGGTGGGGGGCTGCGCCGAAGCTGCGCGTGCGATGACAGGGGAGCCAATCCCTTGGCCTGGTGCGGGTCCGTCCGGCATGCGGGGACGGTAGGCGGGCATGGCGGATTATGGGTGGTGCTGTGGCGGGCGCAGGCCCTGCCGGATTGGCAGGCGGATGAGGGGCAAGGGGTCGGTGCGGCCCGCCCGATGGCCCAGAAGGCGGTCGGGAACGTTCCCGGCGCGGCATTCCGTCCGCCCGCGCTGGCACTGGGGTTGCAACCTGCCGATGGTCGGAATCTACTTGGGAAGGATCATTATGGGCAAAATCATCGGTATCGACCTGGGCACGACGAACTCCTGCGTGGCGGTGATGGAGGGCACCACCCCCAAGGTTCTTATCAACTCCGCTGGCTCCCGCACCACGCCCAGCGTGGTGGGCTTCACCGACAAGGGTGAGCGTCTGGTGGGCCAGCAGGCCAAGCACCAGCAGGTGACCAACCCCAAGAACACCATCTTCTCCATCAAGCGGTTCATGGGCCGCCGCCACAGCGAGGTCGCGGCCGGCGCCGACACCGCGTACGGCAAGAGCGGCAACGAAGAGGCGAAGGTCCCCTACACCGTCACGGGCGGCAGCGACGAGTTCGTGAAGGTGAAGGTCAACCAGGGCGAGTTCACGCCCCAGCAGATCAGCGCGTTCATCCTGCAGGACCTCAAGAAGACCGCCGAGGACTACTTGGGCGAGAAGGTCGACCGCGCGGTGATCACTGTGCCGGCGTACTTCAACGACGCCCAGCGCCAGGCCACCAAGGACGCGGGCGAGATCGCCGGCCTGAAGGTCGAACGCATCATCAACGAGCCCACCGCCGCGGCCCTCGCCTACGGCCTCGACAAGGGCAAGAAGAACCAGAAAATCGCGGTCTTTGACCTGGGCGGCGGCACGTTCGACGTCTCGATCCTCGACATCGGTGACGGCGTCTTCGAGGTGCTCAGCACCAACGGCGACACGCACCTGGGCGGCGACGACTGGGATCAGCGCCTCATCGACTTCATCGCCGAGGAGTTCCGCAAGAAGGAGGGTATCGACATCCGCAAGGACGCGATGGCCCTCCAGCGCCTGAAGGAAGCGGCGGAGAAGAGCAAGATTGAGCTCTCGACGATGCAGGAGAGCGCCGTCAACCTGCCGTTCATCACGGCGGACCAGAACGGCCCCAAGCACCTCCAGGTCTCGATCAGCCGGGCCAAGTTCGAGTCCTTGTGCAACGACCTCTTCGAGCGCCTCAAGGCCCCGTGCCTGCAGGCCCTGAAGGACGCCAAGCTGGACACGAGCAAGATCGACGAGGTCGTGCTCGTGGGCGGCAGCACCCGCATGCCCAAGGCCCAGCAGATCGCCAAGGAGATCTTCGGGCGCGAGCCCAACCGGAGCGTGAACCCCGACGAGGTCGTCGCGGTCGGCGCGGCCATCCAGGGCGGCGTGCTGGTGGGTGACGTCAAGGACATCCTGCTGCTCGACGTCACGCCCCTCTCCCTGGGCGTTGAGACCCTCGGCAGCGTGATGACCAAGCTCATCGAGAAGAACACCACCATCCCCACCAGCCGCAAGGAGACCTTCTCCACCGCGGCGGACAGCCAGACGAGCGTGATGATCCACGTCCTGCAGGGTGAGCGCGAGTTCGCCAAGGACAACAGGACGCTCGGCCAGTTCGAGCTCTCCGGCATCGCCCCGGCCCCCCGCGGCATGCCGCAGATCGAGGTGGAGTTTGCCTTGGACGCCAACGGCATCCTGACCGTGACGGCGACGGACAAGGCCACCAGCAAGAAGGCCGACATCAAGATCACCAACAGCGGCGGCCTCTCCAAGGACGAGATCGACCGCATGAAGCGCGACGCCGAGAGCCACGCCGCGGAAGACAAGAAGCGCCGCGAGCTCATCGACCTCAAGAACCGGGGCGACGCGATGCTCATCGCGACCCGGAAGAGCCTGGAAGAGCACGGCGGGCGCGTGAGCCAGGACGTCCGCGGCAAGATCGAGAGCGCGATGAGCGGCCTCGAAACGCACCTCAAGGGCGACGACAAGGAGCCGCTTGAGCGCGCGATGAGCGAGCTCGAGAAGGCAAGCATGGAGCTGGGCAAGATCGTCTACGAGGAAGCCGCGAAGGCCGCGAGCGCGGGCGGAGCGGCCCCCGGCGCAACCCCCGACGGTGCCGCCGCCGGAGCGACCGGCGGCAAGAAGGACGACGTCATCGACGCGGAGTTCAAGGTGAAGGAGTGATCGAGGAGCCCGGCGTCCCGGGTAGCCCGGCTCTCCGAGCCGGGCATCGCGCACCAACCTCTCTACCACCACAAAGCCCCGGCCCCGCGCCGGGGTCTTTTCATACGCGCATGCACTCCACCACCCGCCCGCCGATCGTGACGACCAGCGACTCCGCTCGTTCACCCTTCACCACAAAGACCAGGCGCGTGCTGGGCACGCCCGCTGGGAAGAACGCGTGCTCGCCCACGCAGTGGATCCGCCGCGCCGAATCGCCGCCGCGAGTGATCTCCAGCCACTGCTTGTTCACCTTCACGTCCAGCCGCTCCGTCGGCCCCGGGCCGAACGCGTACGAGCCCGCGTACATCGCGCGCTGGTCGTCGGTGAGTGTCTGCGACGCCGGGGGCGCATCCGCATCGCCCAGTGACAGCAGGTAGTCCAGCGTGTCCTTCGCGGCATCCCCGCCCGCCCTCGCATGCGCGGCGAGCGGGATGCCGTGCGGCCCCCACGTGCGCTGGATGCCCGGGCGCGCCTCGACCATGGCCTTCACCACCGCCGTGTATCCCAGGCTCGCCGCGGCGAAGATGTCCAGGCGCGCCCCGTGCTCCAGCAGCATCTCGGCAATCTCCCGACGCCCGGTGTGGGCCGCGGCACCGAGCGCTGTTTCCCAATCACCAAAGCCCCAGTCCCACGCCGCGTTCGCGAGCGAGGGCTCGGCTCTCACCAATTCCGTCGCGCGAGCAAGGTCACGGTGACAGACGCCGACGACCTCCCGGACAAGGTCGGGGTTCTGGTGAGGGAAAGAGGGCCAGAGGCCCGTTCCGGCGTCCGGGGGCGCAGCGCCTGCTCGGTGCCCGATCCACGTGATGCCAAGGGTCAACGCTGCGCCGGAAGCGATCGCGTCCCGTCGGGAAAAATGAGGTTGCATCCGTGGACTCCTGTACATCCGCTCGGGTGTGTGGTACGCACGGGATCAAACCGCGTTGCCGGGCGCATCGGCTACGCTCCGGCCCATGTCCGCACCCGACCTCCCACCACCCCCCACCTTCGACCAGCCGAAGCAGCGCCCGCTGGCACTGCACCTCCATGCCTCCCGCGTGACGCCCGAGGACCTCCGGGGCGGCGTTGTCATTGTCATTGATGCGATCCGCGCGAGCGTCACCATCTGCAAGGCGATGCACGAGGGCGCGGCGAAGATCGTCCCGGTGCTGACCGCGGACGAAGCACGCTCCAAGGCCGCCGCGTTGCACGCCAACCCCTCCCCGCCCTCCGCGCCGGGGGGAGGGAGCATCCTTCTCGGTGGCGAGCGTGCGGGCGTGCTCATCGAGGGGTTCGACCTCGACAACTCGCCGCTTTCGTACACACGGGAGCGCGTCGCAGGCCGCACCATCGTCTTCACCACCAGCAACGGTACCGCAGGCCTCCTCCACGCGCGCCACGCCGCGCGCGTGCTGGTCGGCTGCATCTGCAACCTCACGAGCGTCTGCAACGCCGTGAAGGACGATCCACGCCCTGTTCACATCCTCTGCTGCGGCACGCGCGGCGACGTGAGCCTCGACGACGTCCTCGCCGGGGGCGCGATGGCTCGCCAACTCCTCGCCGCCGGCCGCGAGCCCGTCACCGACGACTCCCACACGCTCGCCATCGCGGCGTACGACCACGCCATGGAACGCGGCATGGACGGCCTGCGGGCCGCCATGCGGGGCAGCCGCGGCGGCCGCAACCTTGTGCGGATCGGCCTTGGCGACGATGTCGACTACTGCTCCGCGCACGACACCCTGCCGGTGGTGCCGGAGTTCTTCCCGCTACGTGGCGAGATCACGCTTCTGCGCTAAAGCCCCGCGCAAGGGCCGCGATGTGCTCTGCCATGGCCCGCGCCGCAGCCGCGCGGTGGCTGCCGGCGTTCTTCTCGTCGGAAGGCATCTCGGCGCTCGTACGGACGAACGCTGGAGCGACCAGGAAGAGCGGGTCGTACCCAAAGCCGTTGGTGCCCGCGGGCACGCGCGGCGGCGATCCGATGCGGCCTTCGAATACGCCGCGAGAGAGCAGGGAGGGCAGAATGCTCCCGCCCCGGGTTGCTGGGGGCGCTGTCAGCACCATCACACACACAAACCGGGCAGCCCGATGCTCCATCGGCACACCCTCAAGTTCTTTCAGCACCCGGTCGTTGTTCGCCGCGTCGCGCTGTTCGCGCGTCATGCCCGTGTCCACGCCGTCGGTGCAGTAGTGAGAGGAGATGATGCCCGGCTTGCCGCCCAGCGCATCGATCTCAAGCCCAGAGTCGTCGGCGAGGCACCACTCGCCGGTCTGCTGGGCGTACGACAGCGCTTTGATCGTGGCGTTCTCTTCAAAGGTCGTGCCGTGCTCTTCCGGTTCGTGGAAGCGGTGGGGGTCCGGCAGGTCCTTGAGGCCCACGATTTTCACGCCCAAGGCGGCGAGCCCCTCGCGAGCGAAGATGGCCCGCATTTCGTCTACCTTGTGCGGGTTGCCGGTCGCGAGCACAATGCGCATGGCGGACCGTAGGGCGACCTCGCGAAAACAGGCTGAGAGATCGCTTCAGGGTGCCGGCGCAAACTACCATGCCCCATGACCACGCCCGATCCGACACTCTCGCCCTCGCTCCGCTCCTGGGTCGAGTCCGCCAACGACCCCGCGACCGACTTCCCGATCCAGAACCTGCCCTTCTGCTCCTTCGAGCATCCCGAGGAGGAGTACGCGTGCCTGGGCGTGCGCATCGGCGACAGCATCCTCGACCTGGGTCTGCTGCACGAGGCGGACCTGATCGAGCACGACCACGAGAGCGAGGAGGGCGCGGGGCTCTGCCACGCGCTCGAGGCCCCGAGCGTCAACGAGCTCGCGTTCCTGGGGCGCGGGGCCGTGCGGGAGCTGCGCACGCAGGTGCAGAAGTTCCTGCTGGAAGGGGCCGCGCACACCGGCGGCCAGAAGTCGCGGCGCATCCGCGAAAAGGCCCTGTTCAAGGCCGCGGACGTGCAACTGCTTCCGCCCGCGATGGTGATGAACTACACCGACTTCTACGCCAGCATCCACCACGCCACGACCGTGGGCAGCATGTTCCGGCCCGACAACGCGCTGCTCCCCAACTACAAGTACGTCCCGATCGGTTACCACGGGCGTGCCTCGTCGATCGTGGTGTCCGGCACGCCCGTCAAGCGCCCCCGCGGCCAGATGAAGAAGGACGATGCGCCCGGCGAACCCATCAGCCCGCCCACCTTCGGCGCGTGCAAGATGCTCGATTACGAACTTGAGGTCGGCGCGGTGCTGGGGCCCGGTAATGCGCTGGGCGACGCTATCGCGATCGCCGACGCCGAGCAGCACATGCTGGGCCTGTGCCTGGTGAACGACTGGTCCGCGCGCGACATCCAGAAGTGGGAGTACCAGCCCCTGGGCCCGTTCCTCGCGAAGAACTTCGCGACGACCATGTCGCCGTATGTCGTGACGCTCGACGCCCTGGCGCCCTTCCGCTGCCCCGCGTACCGCCGCCCCGAGGGCGACCCCGCGCCGCTGGACTATCTGAAGAGCGACGCCAACGAACGCGCGGGCGGCTTTGACATCACGCTCGAGGTCTCCATCACCACCGCGCAAATGCGATCCAAAGGCCTGCCGCCCTTCGTGCTCTCCCGCTCCAACGCCTTCCGCGACATGTACTGGACGTTTGCCCAGCTCCTCACGCACCACACCAGCAACGGCTGCAACATCCTGCCCGGCGACCTCATCGCCAGCGGCACGATCTCAGGCCCCGAGCAATCCACCCGCGGCTGCCTGCTGGAGCGCACCTGGGCCGGGCGCGACGCCGCCGGCAAACCCCTGCCGCGCACGCCGATCGACCTGCCCACGGGCGAAAAGCGCCTCTTCCTCGAGGACGGTGACGAGGTCATCATGCGCGGCTGGTGCGAACGCGAGGGGTTCCGACGGATCGGCTTCGGCGAGTGCCGCGGCACGGTCGTGACGTAAGCGTCAGTCCCCGCCCTCGCCGCTGTACGGGTCGCTGGGCACCACGTAGTTGGTCACCACGATCTCCACCCGCTGGTTGCTGCGGTCGGCCTCGCGGTCAAAGGTCCGGCCCACCACGCGGTCGCCGTCGCTGCACGCGACGACACGCAGGCTCTCCCACCGCATGCCGGCGTCCACCAGGGACTGCGCTACGGCCAGGGCCCGCTGGTACGACAACTCCATGCCCTTCTGCTGGTTGTGCATGCGCTCAAAGGGGCTCACGTGCCCGCGCACTTCGACGATCCAGCGCTGGTCCTTCTGCTTCTCGGCGACGGCGGCCACCTTCTCCCGCGCATCGCTGGGCAGGGTCGCGCTCTTGTCCTGGAAGACGATGAGGGCCGTGACCTTGTCGTAGTCGCTGGGGCGCGGGGCCTGCTGGCGCTCGCTCTTGCCGTTGGGCCCGTCGCCCGTGGCCGCGCCGCGCTGCTTGTCCAGCATGCGCTTCACCAGCGGCTGCTCCGCCGGGTTGCGGGAGTTGGCGGAGATCGGGGTGTTGAAGGCCTCGCGCACGGCGATGACAAAGTCCATCTGCCGCTCGGTCTGCGCCGCCTGCGTGTTGCCGGCGTTGGATTCGTCGGGCGCGCCGCCCTGCTTGGGGTCGGCCTTGGGGCCCATGTTCATCGCGAGCAGAATAACGAAGAAGCCCATGAGCAGCGCGACGTTATCGGCGAACGAAATGAGCCACTCGGGTGCGCCCTCGTGCGCCTCCTCGTGCCCGCCGCCGCCGCCGTGACCGCCGCCATGGCCACCGCCGCCGCCATGGCTCTCTCCATGCTCCTCCGCCGCGTGTTTGTCATGCTCTTCAGCCATGGCAGTTCACCAACAAGGAGCACCGAGGAACGAGCGATCAGCGAGAACGACACACGACGGGGGCCCGGATCCGCCGCGGCATGGTCGCCGCACTACGCCGCCTGCTTGAACTTGGCGCGGGCGGGGCCGGGGACGAACGCGAGGCACTTGTCGAGGGTGACGCGGGGGTTGTCGCCGCTCTGGATGGACAGGATCCCCTGCAGCATCATCTCGCGGGAGAGGATCTCTTCACTGCTCCGCAGGGCGAGCTTGTCGCCGATGGGCCCGGCGACGGCGTTGGCGATGATCGCGCCGTACAGCGTCGCCACGACGGCGAGCGCGAGGGCGCTGCCCAGCGCGCCGATGTCGGCGTCGGCCAACTGGCCGAACATGCCCACCTGGCCCACGAGCGTGCCGACCAGGCCGTAGCCGGGGCCGTAGAGCTTGATGAGGTCGAAGAACTTCTTGCCGGCCTTGTGGCGTTCCTGCATGGCCGCAACCTCGAGGCGCAGCGTGGACTCGATCGCCGCGGGCTCCACGCCGTCCACCGCCATCTTGAGGCCGCTGGACAGGAACGGGTCCTGGATCTTCTGCGTCTCGCTCTCCAGGGCCAGGATGCCGTCGCGCCGGGCCTTCTCCGCGAGCTCGTTCATCAGCTTGATGACTTCCACCGGCTCCATGGCCTTGTTGAAGAGGAACCGCTTGACGTACCCGGGCACCTGCTTCATCTTGTCCATGGGCAGCGCCATGAACGTCACGCTCACCGACCCGCCGAGCACCATGAGGACGCCCTCGGACGAGTAGAACATCATGAAGTTGCCGTGCGACACGTGGAACGCGGCAATGCCCATGCACACGACGCCCACGATGATGCCGATCAGGCTGGCCTTGTCCATGGCGGGTCTCGTGTCTTCCTCGTTCGTCGGCGCCGGGCGGGGAACAACCGTCCATGGCCGCCCCGGGTGCCCGGCGGTGCCGGGAACCTTGCCCCTGTCGTCGTCCGAAGCACAAGGCCAGATAAACCCTGCCCACCCGCCCGCGCAGCCGCTGCGCACGCACGGCAGGAGCAGGCCGCACAGACGGAATCCGGGCGCATCAGGACGCGTTCTCGGACAGTGCGCTCGAGCCGAGCGCGCCGACGAGCGGTACGCCCACGTGAGCGCTACCTCCCCGCGGCCACATCGCACGCCATGATGAGGTCATCCTCAAATACGCCCGGCTGTCGCTGGAACACGCCGCGTCGCCGGCCCTCGGTGACGAAGCCGTGACGCGCGTACAGCCGCACGGCGTGCGCGTTGCTAGCGACCACTTCCAACTGCACCCGCCGCACCGCCGAGTTCGCGCGGGCCCAACCCATGAGCGCCGCCATCATCGCGTCGCCCACGCCGCGCTTGTGCCACACGCTGTCCACCATGATGCCCAGCGTCACGTTGTGCATCACCCGCCGCCGCGACGCCGGGTCCAGCCCCGCGATCGCGATGATCTTCGTAGCACGGCCCTCTGGCCCATGCGACGTGGCACTCACCTCCGCGATCACATACAACCCCGTCGCCGACTCCGCCCGCTTGCCGAGCAGCGCCTCCTCGTCCTCCACGCTGATGGTGAACTCGTCCGGCTGCGTCAGCACCATGTCGGTCTGCCCGAAGATGCGCTTCGCGGCATCAATCACCGCGGCGGCGTCCTCCGCGAGCGCGGAGCGGATGGTGACGGTGGAGCCGTCACGCAGCGTGACTGGAGATGGCTGCACGATACCCATGCGATCCCGAGCGTATCAGCCCGATACCGCCCGCCTCTTCCGGCTCTGAGTCTCTGTGCTGAAGTTCGCCCTACTCCGCCGCGTCCCGGTCCTTCGCCGACCGCTCCGCCTTGCGCCGCTCCGCCTCGCTCAGCAGCTTCTTGCGCACGCGGATCGTCTTGGGCGTCACCTCGACGAGCTCGTCGTCCTCGATGTACTCGAGCGCCGCTTCCAGGCTCATCTTGCGGGGGGCCTTCAGCACCACCGTGGCTTCCTTGCTCGCCGCACGCATGTTGTCCAGGTGCTTGAGGCGCGTGGCGTTCACCGTCAGGTCGTTGTCTCGATTGTGCTCGCCCACGATCTGCCCGCCGTACACCTTGTCGCCCGGCGCCACGAACATCACGCCGCGCTCCGCGAGTTCCTTGAGGGCATACGTCGTGATCGGGTTGGTCTCGAGGCTGATGAGCACGCCCTGCTTGCGGCGGGCCAGCTCCGCGCCGACGGGCATGTACCTGGCGAACGAGTGGTGCATCACCGCCTCGCCCTGCGACGCCGTCAGGATGCGCCCGCGCAGGCCGATGAGGCTGCGGCTGGGGATCTCGAACATCAGGTGCGTCATGTGGCTGCCGCGGGGCTCCATCTTCTTCATCTCGCCCTTGCGGCCGCCCACCAGCTCCATCACGCTGCCGACGTACTCGTTGGGAACGTCGATGACCAGTTCCTCCACCGGCTCGCTGGGCACGCCGTCGATGTCGCGCACGATGACCTCGGGCTTGCCGACGGAGAGCTCAAAGCCCTCGCGCCGCATGTTCTCGATGAGGATGCCCAGGGAGAGCACGCCGCGCCCGGCAACGAGGAACTCGTCGGCCGTCTTGCCGTTGTCCACACGCATCGAGGGGTTCTTCTGGAGTTCCTTGAACAGCCGCTCGCGGATCTGCCGGCTGGTGACGTACTCACCCTCCTGCCCCGCGAACGGAGAGTCGTTGATGCGGAAGAGCATCGTCATCGTCGGCTCTTCGACGGTGATGGGCGGCAGCTGGTCCGGGTGCTCGGGGTCGGCGATGGTGTCGCCGATATCCACCGACTCCAGGCCCACCAGCGCGCACAGGTCGCCGGCCTCCACGCTGTCCACCTCTTCACGCTTCAGGCCCACGAACTGGAGCAACTGGCCGATGCGCGTGGGAACCTGCGTGCCGTCGCGCTTGATGACCACGACCTGCTGACCGGCCTTCACGCTTCCGCAGAAGACGCGCCCGACGCCGATACGGCCCACGTAATCGTTGTAGTCGATGTTCGTGATGAGCGCCTGCAGCGGCTTCTCGGTGTCCGCGGGTGGCGCGGGCACGTACTTCACGATCGCCTCGAAGGCGTCGCGCAGGTGGGTCGGCTTGGGGTCCGGCAGCGGCCACTGCGTGGTGCACCAGCCGTCGCGCCCCACGGCGTACAGCACGGGGAAGTCGAGCGCGAGCTCGTCCTGGCCCAGGTCCACCAGCAGGTCGAACACCTCGTGCAGCACGTCCTGCACGCGCTCGTCCTTGCGGTCCACCTTGTTGATGATCACGACGGGCTTCAGGCCCAGCTCCAGCGCCTTGCCCAGCACGAACTTGGTCTGGGGCATCACGCCCTCGCTGCTGTCCACCAGCAGCATCACGCCGTCGGCCATGCGCAGCACGCGCTCCACCTCGCCGCCGAAGTCCGCGTGGCCCGGCGTATCGAGGATGTTGATGCGGTCGTCCTTGCCGTCCGCCGCGTGGTACGTCACCGCGCAGTTCTTGGCCAGGATGGTGATCCCGCGCTCGCGTTCGAGCGGGTTGCTGTCCATGATCAGGCTGTGCTGGCCGCCCTCGAGCTTCTCAAGTTCGCCCGCGCGGAAGTTCCCGCTCTGCTTGAGCAGGTTGTCCACGAGCGTGGTCTTGCCATGGTCAACGTGCGCGATGATCGCGACGTTGCGGATGCTGTCGTTGCGGCGCACGTCGGCCGAGGAGGAGGGGGCGGTGGGGGATGGATTGCTGGCGGTCGCCGACATGGTGCCTTCCGGAGAATCAGGAATTGGGTCGTCGCCCCGAACAAACACCGTCGCCGCGCCCCAGAACCACCCGGTTGGAGTGCCCACGGCTCCGCGTGTCGTGTGGAAAACAGCGACAAGCCCGCTGACGCAAAGAGTATAGGTGCCAAGTCGCTGCTGCGCAGGGCTTACTCGTCGGCCGCCACCGGCGGCACCAGCCGCAGACGCACCCTCGCCAGCGAGGGGTCGAGCGGACCGTTCGCGGCCTCGTCAACGCCGCCCTCATTGCCAAAGAGCCCGGCGAACGGCACCAGAACGGACCGTGCAGGGGCCGCCGCGGGCCCCGGCCCGTGCGCCTGCAAACCCGCAAACACCCACGTGTCGGCGGGCTGCGCGTCGTACCGCAGGCGCGCGGCCCGGGCCGTGAGCGTGGTGTCTATCGGCACATGGTCGTAACTGCCGGCGTTCCCCAGCCGCAGCGGCGCACCCGGGCTGGCGGGCCGCACCACCACCGGCGCGGCGTCCCCCAGCAGGTGCGGCGCGTGGACGGTCGCCGGGCCGGGCGCGGGCGGAGCGCCACGCTCGTTGGTCACGTACAGCGCGATCGACAGCGCCACGCCAAACGCGCACGCCGCGAGCACCGTCCAGCGTCCGCCAACTTTGCTGCGCCCCCGGGCGCGGCGGTGACGCGGCTGGGACGATGCCGCGACCGCCGCCCGCGGGGTCGACCAATCCTGAGGGACCGGCGCAAGTTCAAGGGGGCCGGTTTCAACGTCTGTGTGTTGTGGGGCGCTCTCCAGCAGTTCTTCGCGCTCCCACTGGTCCAGCACGCGGCTGGTCAGGTCGGCGTGCGCCACCGGCGCGCGGAGTTCGTTGGTCGCGGCCCGCAGGGCGGCGACACGCGCCAGCGCCTCCGGGAAACGCGCCGCGGCTTCCCGCAGCACGGCCCGGGCGTGCTCGGCGTCGCCGGCGGCCTCAAGGTCCATCGCGAGGTTCACTGCATCCTCGATGGAAACGGTCGGACCGTCCCCCGAGGGCGTCCCCCGCGGCATGCTGTGCTCGTGTCGCTTCATACTCCACGCTCCTCAGCGCCGCGGCGTGCATGAGGCACCTCCACGATTGGCGCATCCTTCAACCCATCCGTGCCTGGGCCACCCGCGCTTGGGCCACTCGTGCCCGGGACGCTGCCCGAAGGCCCGCCCCCGTTGTTCTGCCCGCCGCCGACGTTCCGCAGACCGGCATCGGCGTCGAACCTCCACCCGTGCTGATACAGCGACTCCCGCAGCCGGTTGCGGCCGCGGTGCAAGTGACTTTTGACCGTGCCGGCCGGGATGCCCAGCGCCTCGGCGATCATGCCCACCGGCCAGTTCTGCTGGTGGAAGAGGATCACGATCTCCCGCTGGTTGTCCGGCAGGTCCATGAGCGCACGCTGCAGCACACCGCGCTGGAGGGCGTTCTCCTCCGCGTGCTCGTTGGCCCAGTTCGTCAGGCCCCACGCCGGCGCGATCGTGCCGCCCGCGACCCCATCGGCCACGCGCGTCAAAAGCTCAGAGTTGGATCGCGGCGCCATCTTCTCCGCCATGTTCCAGTACACGCGCCGCGCAATCGTGAAAAGCCACGTGCTGAAGCGGTACTGCGGGTCAAACCGCGGCAGGCTCCGCAGCGCCCGCACGAACGCCTCCTGGGCCACGTCCTCGGCCGTGTCCCGCCGCCCCGTCATCCGCAGCAGGAACGCGACCAGCCGCTCCTGGTGGGCGCGCACCAGTTCCCCGGCGGCGGCACGGTCGCCGGCCGCGGCGAGCAGCACAAGTTCCTGCTCACGCTCACGCGTCATATCGATTCATACCGGTGCAATCGACTACGGTTGCAACAAAGCAACACCGCCCAACGCGATTTGCGTTAGGGTTGTAGTTGGGTGGATTGTCTTGGTCATTCAGCACCGACTTGTGGACGGGTGATTTGAGCAATCCAACGGTAGTGATCGTCCCAATATCGCTCATACGAAATCCGAGGGGCATTCCCGATCGCAACCTCGTACCTCTTCCGTTCTGCTGCTCGCTTCGCATCATCCAACACCGATCCATCGGTGAAGAATGCGATAAAGCGAGACCATGCCGCCGCCTCCCATGTGTACGGGTCTTGGGCAGGAGCGTGCCCGCTTGTGCCATTGAGCACTAACTTGTACCGATCTATCTTGAAGTCTGAGAGCAAGTGATCAACAGCGAATGGAAGCGAGATTCCTTCTGGTGTCGACGATTCCGTTTCGGCGGCCTCATGAAGCCAGGCCCGTCCGAGCCGCTTCGCTTCGATCGTGTTCTCGCTGTGCGCGAACACCGGGTCATAGGCACCATCCCTCATGACCCGTTCGTGCGCCCAATATGCCTCAAGCCATGCGCACGCGACCGCTGCTCGCGATCTCTGCTTCTGATGATCCACGGACAGGAACACCCCATCGCAGTCCTTCTTGAGCCTGCTAATCTCGGCGTGCAGTTCATCAAGCCTGTCGGCACTCGCTCCCATGATCGTGGCGTGAATGTTCAGGGCACGCATCCCAAGCCTTCGGGCGGAGACTTCCGTTTCGCCCGCGGTCTCATATGATTCTGCTTGGAGGTCGATCACAGACTGGTAGTCGCCGATCGCCGTCAACTGAACGGAGTCCATGAACTGCTGCGGGATAAGGCTGAGCGTGCGAGGGATTTCGGTGTCACTGAGCAGCGCGGAGCACGCTTCGTTCGCTTCGAGCAGCATCGCCGGGTCCATCCAGAAACACCATCGCCCGATCCCGCTCGCAAGTAGTGCGCCAAGCTTCTCGTAGTCGAGACTCGCGGCAATTCTGGCCTGCGTGCCCGCTTGGACCTCGACCGCCTTCTTCCGGACGTAGTCGGCGTGCGCCCGAAGAGTCGACAGCTTGTCCTCTCTCCACTTCAGAAGGGCCGCATCGTTGCCGTCGCCTTGCGCGTCAGTTTGAAGCGGGGCGAGCACCTTTACGGCATCGACCAGCATCGTGGCGTTCTCCGCCGCGTCGTCACTTGTCGCAGCCTCCTGCGCACCCTTGATACGTTCCATGAGCGGTCCCTGTGCGTTGAGCCAGACCTGCTGCGTGAACTCGACCATCGCGGAGTCAGTAATGATGTTCATCAACCCGCCCCGCGCGACATACGCTGTCAGGACGTGCTTGTTGCGAGCCTGTTTGGCCGAAAGAATCACTTTCTTCGCGGTCTGCAACGTGGACTCCAGGTAGTCGATGTCGAGCCCTGAGAGTTGACCGCGCGAAAGGTCGTTGCCATTACCGTCAAATTGCAGCGCAGGCAACAGCATTCGAAGGTACATGTACTGGGAACTGCGGAACGGTCCGTTGGGGTCGTCAAGCACCGGTGGCAAATCACCCTTGGTTCCGCTCGCGGGCACCGCGGCCAGTGCAGTATCGTCATGTTGCGGCTTGTGGTCCGCGGCATCCCTGCGCCACCATCGCATCTGGTCGCATGCCTGCCGTACAGCCGCGGTATGGGTATAGAACCGAATGCGGTCTCTTTGAAAGTCCGAGACGCAGTGCGCGAGCGCAACAATCGCGACAGCATCAGAGACCGCATTCTGTTCTCGGTCATCACGCCACCAGGACTTCAGCATCTCCAACAACGTCTGCCCTCGTGGTCGCTCGAGGCGCAGGATATTGCGGGCAAGTTGCTCAACCTTGGGTGCATCGACCTGGGACTCGATGATCTGCCCGGGCAGCGGGCCATGGGGTTCGTTGACGCTAAGCACGCGGCCAAGGTACCTGCGCCTCGCCGTCCACTCCGGGAACAGCAACCCCTCGACAATCACAAACTCAAAGAAGCCCAGCGAACCGATCATCGACTCGTATGTGCGAGGAAGGTCGCTCTTGCTGTTCTGGTACGATTCGACAAGTTCCGCCACTTTCTTGAATGGGCCAACCTTCAGCAGTTCGAGCAACTCCTTCGTATTGCCCAGTGAACGCCGCGACTCCAGCCGATCGACCTCAAAAAGGTGCGACCATAGCAGGTGTGCTTGACATCCATAGCCCGCGCACCACAGAGCGCGAACAACCACGTCGAGTAGTCCTCCGCGATTGGATCTCGCAAGTTCCCTGCCGATTTCGAGCCGGGAATAGTCGTCCCAGCCCAGTTGCCCCTTCTGCGAGCGATACGCGCGTAACAGGCGCTCCACGCCCTGATTCGGGAACACGGCACCGACAACAACGTCCGCGTCAAAGAAGAAAATCGTCTTGCTCTGGCGGTCAGCCTGCTCCGCGCGCCGGTCTCGAATCGCCGCCTCCATGGCACGCCAGAAGCGAGCGGCTTCTTCAAGAGGCAAGTGGCTGGGAGTCATGCGGCTCATCACGCCCCTCCAATGGGCTGGAAGTCCTCGCGCATACGTTGCTCGGCCTCTTGCGCTTTCTCCGACGCTGTGCGTGCCCGCCGGAATGCCTTCGCGGTACTCGGGCTGGGCAGGACCAGAGGAAAGTCCGCTCTCGCGCGAGCCTGTTCGATCAGATCTCGCGATCTCCTGACTGCGGGCACAAGCACAATGATGATGACACAAGCGAGGCAGATCACGGACAAAACTGCCGCGCTACCGGTTACAAGTGCGACACGCGCGGGCACCAACTTCGGCTCCTGATGCCCGGTGCTAGTGCCCGTTCGCTGTTCGCCCGACACCTGCTGCTGGTTCGGCGCGCCCGCACCCTGCTCGTGCGACTCTTCGGGCGGTGCCACTCTCATGCCAACCCCTTATGAAGGACGCGATCGATGATCTCCGAACGAACTTCAAGGAACTTCGAGTAGCCAAGCACGACGGCACTCCCGCTCAGGCACACATTGATGACGATCAGAGACCAGCCCGTCCACTTGGCACTGTTCTCCGTTCCAAGGAAGATCTCCAGCAGCGCGAACAAACCAAGGCACAGGACGGACACGAAGCTGCACGCGATCGCGGCGACCAGCACGGTGCGGGTCGAAGTCTTGATGGTCGATCTCGCCTGCGTCCACTCGTGCGGCACCGCTTCCGCGTACCCGTCGAGCAGGGTCTTGAGAGTGATAAGAAGCAAGCAGGCAAGGATCGCTCCTCCGCCACGCACCATTTCACCGGCTAGGACGATGCTGTGCTTGTAGTCGAAGAACCAGCGAAGCCCGGACTCCACTGCAAGGCCGACCGCCATTGCAATCCCCGGGATAAGCGCGTGGTCGCTCAGCCATTCATTGGGCGTGTGCTCCCGAAACACAAACTGAAGTTCCTGACGAGTGCTCATGCAACCCATTCCTGACACCGCCGAGAGACGGTTGTACCGTACCCGCAAAAGGCCACTGTGCTATAGGGGTGCCATATATAACCTAACAGGACACTTGCTGCAAGTCAACACACGGTTCAACGCAGCGGCCGACCCTTGATGGGTATGAACGGCATGGCGCGAAGGAGCCCGGCCTGGAAGCGAAACACTCAAATAGACCGAGATGTGCGTCGACAATCACGGCGTTCTGAGGAACAATAGCCGCGACCGCCAGCCGTACGTCGTGTGTTTGGGGTTTTTGGCCTCGTAGCGGTGGTACAGTGCTTTGGGTGATGCCGAAGGTGGAAACCAAGACTCGATGTGCCGGCTTCAGATCACAGCGTCTTCTCAAGGAACGCCAGCAGCCGGTCCACCTCGGCGTCGTTGTTGTACCCCATGAAGCTGATGCGCACGACGCCCTCGACGGGGTCGATCGGGTACGTGTGCGCGAGTTCCTCGACGAGGCGTTTGGCGTAGCAGTGGCCGCTGCGGAAGCCCAGCCCCTCGGCGTTGCCGGCCTTGGCGATGTCGCTGGACTTCTTGCTCTGGTGCACAAAGCTGAGCAGGCCGATGCGCCGGTGGTCCATGGTGGTGGGGCCAACGACATGGACGCGCGGGTGCTTGGCGAGGTACGCGAGTACGCGGCCCGCGAGGGCCCGCTCCTTCTCCAGCATCCGCGCAAAGGCCGACGCGAAGACCTCATAACGCGGCGCGGTGCTCTTGTCCACACCCTCCACCTGGCACACAAAGTCCCACAGGGCACCGATCATCGCGCACCCCTCGTGGTTCACGCCGCCGGGCTCAAACTTGCGGGGCAGCTCATCACGCGGGATGAAGAAGTGGTTGGGCCCCGTGACTTCGCCGAAGGCCTTCCGCGTGCCGAAGAGTGCGCCCAGGTGCGGCCCGAAGACCTTGTACGTGCTGTAGAGGTACCAGTCGCAGCCGATGTGGGCGACGTCCGGCGCCGCGTGCGGCGCGCTGGCCACGCCGTCCACCACCATCCGCGCACCCACGGCGTGGGCGGCATCGGTGTACATCTTCATGTCCCACACCTCGCCCAGGATGTTCGACACCTGCGGCATGGCCACCAGCAGCGTGCGGTCGCTCAGCAGTGTCTTCAGCGTGCTCACCAGCGGGCGGTAGTTCCCGTCGCTGTCCTTCTCGGTGGGCCAGAGGACCACGTCAAAGCCGCGCCGTGCCAGCTTCATCCACGGGTTGATGTTCGCCTCGTGGCCCGCGGTCGAGACGATGACCTGGTTGCGGTGCAGGAGGTTCATCGCCCGCGTCGCGTCCGGGAGCGGCTCGCCCGTGGCGAGGGTGCCCGCCTTGGTGGACTCCATCGCGTCGGCGTAGGCGTTGGCCAGCAGGAAGCAGGACGCCGTGCTGGAACCGCCGAGAACGACGGACCCGATCGCGTCGCCGTTCACGAACGTGCGCACCGTGGAGCGGGCGCGGTCCAGCGTCGTGCTCACGCGGATGCTCTCGGGCGTCTGCATGCCCGTGTTGAGGTACGCCCGCGTCATGTAATCCACCGCGGCATCGATCACGCACTGCGGCAGTTGGCTGCCCGCGGCGTTGTCGAGGATGGCGGTGGGCGTCTTGGAGAAGATCGGGAAGAGCGAGCGGATGTCGGCCGGGGAGAGGGCGGCGGTGGGGGGCGAGAGTGCACTGGGCATGGCCGATTCTTGGAGGCCAACCCCGTCCCGGGCGCACCGTCCCGTTCAGTCCAGGCGGCGCAGCACGTCCGACGCGGCGGGGCTGGACTGGATGCTGGAGAGGGACGCAACGTCCCGCCGCAGTTCGAGGAGTTCCGTGGCGACCAGCGCGAGCGACTTGAGGTCGTTGAGCTGGTCCGGCGTGAAGCAGCGCGGGACCGTGTCCACGATGCAGAACGAGCCGAGCGTGAGGCCGTCCCTCGTGGTGATGGGGAAGCCCGCGTAGGCGCGGATGAAGGGCCGCCCGGTGACGAGCGGGCTGTCGCACATGCGCGGGTCCTTCGTCGCGTCCTCCACGACCATCGCGTCCGCCGTGAAGACGACGTACGAGCAGAACGCGCCCTCGCGCGGTGTTTCGGAGGTGGACGTACCGCAGTGAGACTTGAACCACTGGCGGTTGCGGTCCACGAGGCTCACAAAGGCGAGCGGCGCACCGCACAGGCGTCGGGCCAACGCCGTCAGCGCATCAAAGGACGGCTCCGGCGGCGTATCGAGGATGCCGCACTCGTCGAGCGCCTGGGTCCGTTCCGGCTCGTCATAGGGCTTGGGTGCCGCTGGCATGAAAACTCCCCTCGTCACGTGCCGCCGCGCCTCCCCTGAGTCGCGGCCGCGGCACGTAGGTTCGGCAGGGAAACCCCGGGGGGTGAGCGACCGGGTTCCAAACTACCGCTTCCCGGTATGCCTACAGGCGACCACTACCGTCATCGCGGGATGGGATAACACTCGGTTGTGCGGGGGTTCGGACCTTACACACCGAGCTTTTCGGCCAGGAACGCGCTGACGTTGCTCATGGCGATGCGCGTCTGCTGGCCGGTGTCTCGGTCGCGGCAGGTGACGGTCTGGTTGGTGAGGCTCTCGCTATCGATCGTGAAGCAGAAGGGACAGCCCGCCTCGTCCATGCGGGCGTAGCGCTTGCCGATGGTCTGCTTGGCGTCGGTCTCGATCGCGCCCAGGCGCCAGAACTTGGCGCGGAGTTCGTCGTAGAGCTTCTCGGCCACCTCGGGCATGCCGTCCTTGTTCACGAGCGGGAAGACCGCGGCCTTGATGGGCGCGATGCGCGGGTGGAACTTCATGAACTCCGGGCTGGGGCGCGAGTCATCCTTCGTGTACGCCTCGCAGATGAGCGCGAGGACACCGCGGTCAAGCCCCGCGGCCGGCTCGATGCAGTGCGGCAGATACCGTTCGCCGCGGCGGGAACCGTTGGGCAGCAGCTCGCCGCGTTCCTGGTCAAAGTACTCGAGTTTCGCGCCGCTGTGCTTCTGGTGCTGGGTCAGGTCGTAGTTGCCGCGGTGGGCGATGCCCTCGAGTTCGCCGAAGCCGGGTGCTGTGAACGGGAAGCGGTACTCGACGTCGCTGGTGCCCTGCGAGTAGTGAGAAAGTTCGTCCTTCTCGTGCTCGCGGAGGATCAAGTTCTCGCCGGCGAGGCCGATGGACTTCCACCAGTCCATGCGGAAGTCGCGCCAGAACTCGTACCACGCGCGGGACTCGTCGGGGTGGCAGAAGAACTCGAGCTCGGCCTGCTCAAACTCGCGGGAGCGGAAGGTGTAGTTGCGGGGCGTCACCTCGTTGCGGAACGAGGTGCCCGTGTTGCCGATGCCGAAGGGGATCTTGACGCGCGAGGTATCGACGACGTTCTTGAACTGGACGAAGACGCCCTGGGCGGTCTCGGGGCGCATGTACGCGACGTCTGTTTCTGTCGCGGTAGCGCCGATGTAGGTCTTGAACATGAGGTTGAATTGACGGGCCTCAGTTAGCGTACCTGCACGCTGGCAGTTCGGGCATGACGGAGGCGGTAAGCTCTTTGGCCAAGACGTGAGCGGGTTCGCGCGCATCACTTGAAGTCCACGGTAGAGCTTATTTGTCTCCACAAGCGATCTCATTGCATTGAGCGCTTCATCTGCGCCGCTTGCAACAACCGAGATCACCGGCAGACTGGTCTTGTCTTGCTGCGCGATCCAATCATGCATGGGCTGATCACTCGCGTACATAGCAGCAGCCTTTTGGCGATCTGGCTCTAGGAGAGCTTCCCAGAATCGCTCGTCGGCTCTCGTTCGGAACTCTTCCGGCACCTGAGCCTTCTTGAAAAGAAGGTCAAACGACCAGATTGCCCCGACATAAACGTGATCAGCGCGGAATCGCTGCTTGCATTCCTTGCAGTCCACCATCGGGTCATTGAACCCCGCGACGTGGCCGCTGGCTTCCCAGACTCTGGGGTGCTGGATGATGCGGGTCTCGACAGGCACGCACTCCACGCGGCTGCCGTTGGGGCCCTTCCTGCCCCAGCAGGGGTTCATGATCATGTCCTGCCACCAGGCGTCGCGCAGGTTCTTCTTCATCTGCGCACCCAGCGGGCCGTAATCCCAGAAGCCGTTGATGCCGCCGTAGATGTCGCTGGCCTGGAAGATGAAGCCGCGGCGCTTGCAGAGCGCCATGATGGCGTCCATCGACTTGGGACCCGACGACGGGCCAGACGAAGGGGCGGGGGATGGTGTGGAATCTGGGGTGGACATAGGGGTCGATGATACGACAGGGGCCGGGAAAGGAAGGGGTGACCAGGCGAGGTGAGTTGCTAGTCTGGTATAGTGGGGCATGCGCAACCAGGACATGATCGCCGCCGCCGTGGAGGCCTCGCGTGTTTCGCTCCTGCGGTACGTCGCGGGGTTTGACGACACGACCCACACCCGCCAGGCGGTGAACCTGCCCAACCACTGCGCGTGGAACCTGGGCCACTGCGCCCTCACCATGCACCGTGCCGCGGAGAAGATGGACGGGCTGCCGCTGCCGGCGTCCGACTTCATCGAGAAGTCCGCGCGGGGTGATGCCATGCGGTTCGGCACCGAGTCGGTCGCGTTCGGCAGCACGCCCATCGCCGACGCCGCGGCGTACCCGTCGCTTGAACGGTGCACCGCGGTCTTTGACGCGGCGTGCAGCCGGCTCGGCACGGCGGTGCGCGGCGTGAGCGATGAACGCCTGCACGAGGAACTGGCGTGGGGCAGCATAAAACTGCCGCTGTACCTGCTGGCGATGCGGATGGTTGGGCACAACGGCATCCACGCCGGGCAGATCGCGGACCTGCGGCGGGCGTTCGCGATGAAGTCGATCTTTGCGTAAACCGGGTATGCTGGGCCCGTGGCGTTGCTTGGCGCACAACCGCTGGATGTCGCTTGGCCGCGGGGCGGGGTGGATGGGCTCGCGCGCACGCTGGGCGCGCTCCGCATCGCGGTGTGCCTCTCGTGGCTGCTGCTCGTGAGCCCGGATGTGTGCGCGGTGTTCGCGGAGTTTCCCGATGCGCTGCGGTTCCCGCCGGGCATCTGGGACGATGTGCATGTGCGCGTGCCGGTGACGCCGGGGATCGTGTGGGGCGCGTACGCGTGCTTTGTGCCCGCGGCGGTGGTGGCGCTGCTGGGCGTGGGACCGCGGAGTGCCCGGGCGGCGATGGTGGTGATGCTGCTCACGGGCGGCTTCTTGCTCAGTGTGCCGCAGTTCTTTGGGAAGGTGGTGCACTACCACCATGTGGTCTGGGCGCTGGTATTGGTGATGACGAGTCCTCGCGCGGGCGTGGGCGCTGTATCGATATGGGCGCTTCGCGGGTGTGCCCAGACTGAAGCCCGCGGCTCTGAGGCTCCGGCGTGGCGCTCTCGGCTTCCGGTGCTGACGCTCGGGGTGTTGCTGGGCGTGTCGTACTTCTTTGCGGGGTTCTGGAAGGTGTGCTCTGTCGGGTGGGAATGGACGGACCCGGAGAACCTCAGGAACATCCTGCTCGCGAAGTGGTGGGAGACGGGGCACGCGCCGGCCGCGTGGCTTCGGCCGCAGTCCCCGGCGGTGCTGCGCGCGGGCGGGGTCGCGACGATCGTGTTCGAAATGTCGTTCCTGCCGCTGGTGCTGCTGGGCGGCTGGTGGCGGCGCGGGGCGTTGCTGGCGGGGCTGGTCTTCCACGCGGGTGTGCAACTCACGATGGAGATTTCGTTCTGGCACATGGCGGCGTGCTACGTGGCGCTGGTGGATTGGGGCGGGGGAGAGCGGGCCGCTGCGTGGGCGGGTGTGCCGCGGCGGGCTTCCGTGTGGTGGTCTGGCGTGGTGGCGGGCGTGTGCGGGTTCCTGGTGGTGGTGCAGGCGTACGACGGCGCAGCGCGGCGGCAGGACTGGCCGTTTGGGTTGTACCCGACGTTCGCGGTGCGCGTGGGGCCGACGGTGGACACGCTCACGCTGCGCGTGGATGTTCCGTACCAGGGTGTTCGGGAACTGACGAGCCAGGACATGGGCGCGCACATCGGCACTTCACGGGCGCGCGGGCTGTACCTGCGCGTGATGCACGGCGGCGAGGCGGAGCGTGATGCGCTGTGGGAAGCGTGGCAGGGGCTGCGGCCGGAGGTGCGAGGCGCGAGCGTGGAGTTTGTGCGCGCGGCGGTCACTCTTGATGGTGTGGCGGGGGTGGAGTGAAGCGTGCGAGTGTGTTGGTTACGGGCAGGGGCCGCCGGCGAAGACTCGCAGCAGGTCGTCGATGTCGGTGACATCGGGGAAGAGACCGTCATTGTTGAAGTCGATGTCGCCGCAGGTGCCGGTGGGGCACGCGCCGCCCGCGAACACGGTGAGAAAGTCGATGATGTCTTGGGTGTCGGGGAAGAGGCCGTCGCCGTTGAAGTCGATGGGGTCGCAGGCGGGCGTGGGGGCGATGACGAAGATCAGTTCGTCCAGTTCCAGGTCGCCGCTGGCGTTCGAGCAGACCATGGAGCCGATCGTGGTGCCCGGAGGGCATGATGCACCGACGAAGCGGTCGATGGTGAAGTTGATGGGGACGGTCGCCTGGTCGTTGAACTGCAGCAGCAGCGTGCCGGTGGCGTTGGGTCCGGAGTAGAACCGGTAGAGGTCACGGTCCGGCGATGTGTTGACGATGCCCACGGCCGAGACGGGCGAGGTGAAGGTGTAGACCTGCGGCGGGTTGTGCTCGGTGGCGAAGCCCGCGCCGTAGTTGTTGCCGCCGTAGATGTCGCCCGAGATACGCACGGCGTTCACGACCACGCCGCGCGAGGCGTACTGCGTGGTCACGGAGCCGCCTTCGGTGAGCGCGCCGTCCGGGGCGGTGTTGAAGTCCACCGTGCGCACGCTCGCGCCGGGGTCAAAGCCCAGGAACAGCGCCGGCACCTGCGTGGGGCGCGCCGAGAAGTAGGCGGTGTTGGCGCTGCCGACGCTGACGGGCGTGCGCTCGATGATCGCGACTTGTGCCGCGGCGGGTGGTGTGAGAACGCCGACTGCACCTGCGACAGCCACAACCGCCAGAAGACCCGTGATGGACCGCATGGTTCGTCCTCCCCTGCTCGTGGTGACTACGGATGGGTCCCCGTTCCACCTTCCATTGACCAGAGCGTGGCGCACGCTACCAGATGGCGGGTGGGGTGTCAATGGGAAGAGGCATTGGGCATCAGGGAGCGGGCAATGGGGAATGGGCAAGAGGCAATGGGGAGGGGCGCGGGGATGGGGCGGGGGTTGAAGGGGGTGGTGCGCCGGTGCGGTGCAGGAGGTCGCGCGGGGAGGTGGGGGCGCGTGTTGTGAGTTGCGAGTGGGCTGTCGTCCGCCCGGGGGGCGGAGCGATCAGCTGGTGAGTTTTCGAGGGGCTTGCTCGCAGGCCCTCGACTTGTCCTTCGGAACGAGCGGGCCCTTCGCGACGGTCGGCAGCCGGGGTGGCGGGGGGAACGAGCACAGATCCGAACGCGGAGGACGCGGGGGGACGCGGGGGAAGAGAAGGCAATGGGCATCGGGCACTCGGCACTAGGGAGGACTGCGCGTGGATGACAGGTTGCTCGTGTGCGGACTGAAGCGTGGCGCGCGTGGGGGCGGGGGGTGGACTTTGCCCGGGCTGAAGAACGGGGCTCTGAGTTGCGCGCGTCGGGAGCGCCGGGGACGGTGCGCGGTGGTTGTGTGTTGCCTGCGCCGAACCACCGGGCGGAAGCCCGGTGCCACGGGGGGGAGGGGAGAAGTTGGCGAGGCGGAGGAGGAGGTGGGCGGCGCGGCGGGCTTGGTCTTGGTGTTTGTGGCGGAGGAGGGCGAGGGTGGTGGCGCTCGGGAGGTTGGTGGGCTCGGTGTTGGGTGCGCCGGGGTCAGCGTTGGGGTTGGTGTCGAGCTTCGCGTTGGCGTTGTCGTCATCGAGCATGGTGGCGAGGGCGGCGATGGCTTTGTGGAGTTGGGCGGCGGCGAGGGCGCGGGTGCGGAGGGCGGTGGTGCGTTCGGCCTGGGAGAGGAGGGCTTCGCCCTGGTCGCTCGTGAGGAAGAGGGAGAGGTGGTCCACGGTGGTGTGGAGGGTGGCGGCGACGTCGTGGAGGGACTTGGTGGGGTCCAAGAGGAGGTGGAGGAGGTGTGCGCGGGGGAAGGGCTCGGGCTGGGCTGAGGGGGCCGGCTCGGGGGTGGTGGGCTCGGTATGGGCGGTGAGGGCGACCATGTAGTACGGAGAATGTACGGCATGGATGGTGTGCTGTCGAGAGGATTTGTACGGTTTTTGTTTAGTTGTGGTGTAAGCGGTTTGGGGGAAGGGATTTGCGCGAGATTTTGAGCGGCGTTTCGTGCTGCTTTGAGGGTCGGGCGAGTGTGGATGGCGGTGGGGGGCGGCTCTGTGGGTCGCGCAGGCCGCGGCGCGGCGGCGATGCGGCGGCCGCATCGCGAGGATGCGCTGCGAGCCTGACCATGGGGTGCGGTCGCCCAAAGACTCGCTCGCGGCATCCATGGCGATGTTCGTGGGCCGGTGGCGGAGCGGGGACTATCGAAGTCGGCAAGAGCTGACTTGGATGGGTTGGCAGCGATGACGCCTGCCGCGCGATGCGTGGGCGGCTCCGCCGCGACGGTGTGCCGCAGAGCCGGCACACCGCGTGGAAGCGCTGCGCGGGTGGGCTTTCCAGGGGTGACGCGACGCCCAGAGCGGCGTCGCGTCACCCCTGGCTCCATTCGGCCGCCCCGCTGGGGCGGGGGGAGCATCAAGTCGTTAGGACGCGACTTCGATGGCACGACATTGATGGCACCTGCCGCGAATGACCAGTAGTGGTATTCTGTGCTCGACATGAGGAGCATCGGAGTATGACTCGCCAGAACTGGACGCGAGATCAACTGTTGAAGGCGCTGGCGCTGTATTGCCAGATTCCCTTCGGGAAGATGCACTCGAGGAATCCTGCGGTGGTTGCGTTGGCGGGTGCGATTGGCCGCACGCCGTCTGCGGTGGCGCTCAAACTTGTCAACTTTGCCAGCCTCGACCCGGAGTTACGCGAGCGCGGTGTGGGCGGGATGGGGAACACCGCGGCGGCGGATCGCGCGATTTGGGACGAGTTCTATGGCAGGTGGGATGTGTTGGCAGAAAACGCGGTGGCCGTCGAGCCGCTAATTGAAGAGTTGGAGCCTCGCACGCGTTTGGAGCCGGTGGGCGCGCCGGCAGGCCCCACTGAAGTCCGGCGAGAGGTGGCGACGCGCCGAGGTCAGTCCTTCTTCCGCGCGGCGGTGCTGGCCGCGCATGATGGGAAGTGCTGCATCACGGGCATTTCCAGCGAGCCGTTGCTGCGGGCCAGCCACATCGTGCCGTGGTCGCACGATCCGGCGTTGCGGCTTGATCCGCGGAATGGGTTGTGCCTCAATGCGCTGCATGACGCCGCGTTTGATCGCGGGCTCATCACGCTGTCGGAGCGGTTCGTGCTTCAGGTGTCGAAGCGTGTGAAAGCGGAGGTGCCGGGGGCGATCTATAGAGAGATGTTCGAGAGTCGAGAGGGGGCAGCGATTGCGATGCCAGAGCGGTTCACGCCGGCGGCGGAGATGGTGGCGTTTCACAGGCGGAATGTGTTTGTGGGATGAGGATACTGCGTGGAAGCTCAGGCACGGCCACGCAGAGCCGCGGCCGAGCCTGTGGCACGAGAAACTGCGCCACCCGTCGGGGTCAGGATTGAGCGTTTGTCTGCGCGGAAGCCCCGACTTCGCAGAGCCGAAGTCAGGGGCACAGGGTCAGGCCACCTGCCTCTCTAGTAGCCGCCCATAAACGCTTTACCGAACTCATGCATAAGGGACCGCAGATCGATGCTGATCCGGCCAAGCAAGTGAATTGCAAAAAGCAGCATTGCCACGACCAGCGCCCGCCAAAGCCACAGACAGGCTCGTTCCCACTTCGGCACTTGCATGTAGAACTGTACCCACTACTTCGTAGCGAACGAACTGTGCCGAACCGCGCTTGTTTTGTCCCGATGCCGCCAAAACAAGCACGGGCGATGCGGCGAGCCAAGGCGTGGCCGCAGAGCCAGACCGGTCAGGGACTCGGGGCCGGGCCACCTGCCTCTCCCGGCTAGGACGGCGGGGCAGGACGCGCGGCGCGCGGAGTGCAGCGGTGCGGCGCAGAGTTGTCGCAATGCCATGGTACGGATTGGTCGAACTGTGCCCCCCTGCATGGTTGCCGCTATAGGATGATTAATGGACAGGATTGCCAAGCTATTGCGCGACGAGCCAGAGTACCGCCCGCGTCGTATGTGCTTGCATCCGTCGGCACCGAACGGTTGCGACAAGGTTGTGAGTGCGCATTCAGTTCAGCGAGCCAAGTCGTTGGAGGCGATTGCGGAAGAAGGGCACGTACTCGGGTTTCCAAAGGCGATGGCCCCGCTCGTAAAGAAGGGCCTTGTAGCTCCTGAACCGTTTGGTATCCGTGTTGCGTCAACGTTTCCGGGCTTTTGCAAGTCTCATGACGATGAGACCTTTGCAGCGGTGGAAAAAGTTCCGTTTCAACACACGCGAGAACAGGTTGGGTTGATTCACTTTCGAGGAATGTGCTATGAGTGGTACGCAAAGCTAGTCAACCTCGGACGAGCCAAGTTGACCGCGGACCAAGCTGGTGAGCAAGATGAGGCGACAGACGTTGCGATGTCTTGGCTAGCGGGTGCAGCCGTGGACGCGAAGTTCATCAAGGACCACAAAGAAGTCTTTGGCGCGATGGTGCTCAATTCCAACTGGTCTCGCCTTCGGTTCGCTTGTGCTGAGATAGAGCCGAACATCCCTCTCGTTGCTTCTGGCGTCAACTCGCCGTTCTACTCGGTAGACTGCAAGCAGCTTCAGGATGGTGCCCAGCCTGAATGGAGATTACGAAACAACTGCTTCAGCATTATCCACGAGGGAAATCGGGCGTTTATTGTGATCTCATGGCTTGACGAAGATAGCGATGTGATTGACCAATTGTGGAGTGCTATTGAACGGGTGCCGCCCAATCAAATCGTGGACTGCTTGGTTCGATACGCATTTGTCAACGTGGAGAATGTGTTCATGCGGCCAAGTTGGTGGGCAGGACTAACTGAGCAACAGCAGCGAGCGGTGATGCGAATGGTTAATCAGATGTTTGCATTTACCACCGAGCCTTGGTCTTGCGCGCCCCATGCCAAGAGCTTGGTGAAGACTCGGTTTGTGCAGTGGGTGGCGCGTCCTTAAGTCCGACCGAACTGTATCGGTGCGCGAGAGCGGCGAGGCCGGATGGGGGGTGCCGGGGGAAGGGCGGCCCGGAGCCCTTCCCCGGCGCCTGGGTGATATGAGTGGTCGCGTCGGACTCAGCGACCGCTCCGCGCACGCATCCTCATGTGCATGGTCTTGCTGTGTCGCGCTACAGCGTCCGAAAAACTAGCGACGTCAGTAAGCCTACTTGGCGGCTTGGCCCGCCTTGTATGCAGCTGCCAACAAGTTCATGATCGTCGCATACTTCTTTTTCTGTTCCGACGTTGGCTTCGGTCGAGAGAACTGTGCGTTGAAGTAAGCCATGGTCTCAGCTGGGACGGGAATAGATACTTGCTTGCCGTCCACCATGACACGGATAGTCGAGGACTTGCCCGATATCACGGTTACCTCGGTAATGCTCACAGTCACGCTCTTGCTCGACATGTTCGCTCCTTGTCAAATGCCCTGCGCCGCCTAGCGAGCCCCCGCCCCCACGCTGATCTTGACTGGGACGTAGGTCGGCTTCACCCGCTTCTCGAACTCGCTCCAGTACTTGTTCATGATGGTGCGGATTGCCCAGTTGTTGCCGTCGGCGAGGCCGCAGATGGTGGTGCCGGGCATGGAGCCCATGCTGGTCGCGATTTCGAGGGCGAGGTCCAAGTCCTTGGTCTTGGCGTTGCCTTCTTCGACGCGTTGCATGAGCTGGTAGAGCCAGCCGGAGCCTTCGCGGCAGGGGGTGCACTGGCCGCAGGATTCGTGCTTGAAGAAGCGGGCAATGTTGCGGGCGACGGCGACCATGTCGGTGTCTTCGTCAAAGACGGTGGGGCCGGCGGTGCCCAGGCCCAGGACGTTGTACTTGCGGCCGATGTCAAAGTCCATTTCGGCGTCGTACTGGTCCGGGCCCAGAATGCCCATGCTGACGCCGCCGGCGATTGCGCCCTTGAACTTCTTGCCGTTGCGGATGCCGCCGCAGAGTTCTTCGACGAGCACGCGCAGGGGGATGCCGAGCTCGCACTCGTAGCAGCCGGGGCGGGCGACGTGGCCGCTGACGCCCATGAGCTTGGTGCCGTGGCTGCCGGGTGCGCCGGCGAAGGTGCTGGCGACGCCCTGCTTCAGGAACCAGTCAGCGCCGAACTCGATGATGCTGGGGACGTGGCAGAGGGTCTCGACGTTGTTGATGATGGTGGGCTTGCCGAAGAGGCCCTTGACGGCGGGGAAGGGGGGCTTGATGCGGGGCCAGCCGCGCTTGCCCTCGAGGGCTTCGAGCAGGCCGGTTTCTTCGCCGCAGACGTAGGCGCCTGCGCCGCGGTGGACGTAGCAATCGACCTTCCAGGGGCCGCCGCGGCCGGTGGCAGCGCCGTTGAGCAGGCCGGTGCCGCCGAAGATGCCTTTGGCGTAGGCCTCTTTGATGGCTTCTTCAAGGACGTGGGCCTGGTGGTGGTACTCGCCGCGGATGAAGATGAAGGCGGTCTTGATGCGGCAGGCGTAGCAGGCGATGGCGATGCCTTCGAGCATGAGGTGAGGGTCAAAGTCCATGAGGAGGCGGTCTTTGAAGGTGCCGGGCTCGGACTCGTCGGCGTTGACAGCGAGGTAGCGCTGGCCGGGGTCGTCTTCTTTGCCGGCGTCATCGACCTTGAGCTTGGGGAGGAAGGTCCACTTGAGGCCGGTGGGGAAGCCAGCGCCGCCGCGGCCGCGGAGGACGGACTTTTTGACCTCTTCGGTCACGGCGTCGGGCTTCATGGCGATGGCCTTTTTGAGGCCTTCGTAGCCGCCGGTTTTGAGGTATTCGTCGATGTGGACGGTGTGGCGGCCCTTGGGGTCTGCGTAGGGCCAGGAGGGGATGCGTTTGAGGAGGATGGGGCCGCCGCCGTGGGCCAAAGAGCCCAGGTTGGGATTGACCTTGCCGGAGGGGTTGGAAGAGGTGAGGCCTTGGGGGTGGAAGGTGGTGGCGGGCATTGGGGGGAAGGATAGCGGTGGAATGGGGGAGGTTGGCGGTGGTTGGGGTGGTGAGTGTGGGGGTAGGGAAGACGGGTGGGGGTGGGGCCCGTGGGTGAGGGATTTTGCGAGCGTGTGGGGCTGGTGTGCGAGGGTTGGCGTGCGGCTGGCGCATGGGGAAGAGCCCGGCGGGCAGCCGGGGATTTCCTGGAGGTTCCCATGCACGCGTCCAATCGTTCGACAGTTGCCCGTGGTCTTGTTGTTGCAGCGGCGGTGTTTTCGGCGTCGGGTGCGTTTGGCCAGGATCTGGACGGGAACTACACGCAGGACTCGACGCAGCGGCGGAATGGCGCGCCCGACTGCAACCACAACGGGTTTCTAGATAGCGTGGACATCTCGCGGCCGCACTTCTCGGTGGGGGTGGAGCACCTGAACGGGACGTGGCCGTACCTGAACAGCACGAACGATGCGCAGCCGCTGGACTTTGACAACGACGGGGACATGGACCTGGCGGCGCTCTCGAGCGGGCCCAGCAACGAGGGGTTCATCGCGCTCTGGCGGAATGACGGCGGGCTGGGGCTGACGTGGGTGGCGGACATTGCGCAGCCGGGGTGGTCGTACCTGTGGAGCATCCGCACGGGCGACCTGAACGGTGACGGTCGCGCGGACATGGTGGTCGGGGACGGTGGGTGGGAGAACGTTTACGTGGTGCTGGCGACCGGGCCGGGGACGTTCGCGACGCCGGTGACGCTCACGGGGACGGCGAGCAACAACGGCATCATGCGGGTGGACATCGGCGACTTGGATAATGACGGGGACCTGGACATCGTTGCGCCGAATGTGGGAATGGATGTTGTCGATGTGTGGCGGAACAACGGGAACGGGACGTTCGGCACCCGGGCTTCATTCGCGACGGGCGACAGTCCCACGAGCGTGGCGATCGGCGATGTGACGGGGGATGGGCTGGCGGACATCGCGGTGGCGAACCGGTTCTTGTTCGCGCCGACGTCGACGCCGGATGGCACGGTGACGGTGCTGCGGAACACGGGGACGGGGTTTGTCACGCACGCGACGCTCACGATGCCGACAAACACGAGCGCGTTCGGCGCCATGCACCCTGCGCCGTGGGATGTGGCGCTGGTGGATCATGACCATGACGGCGACAAGGACCTGATCGTGTCGTCCAACGACAGCCAGCGGCTGGACCTGTGGGTCAACACCGCGGGGGTGTTCACGCTGGCTGGTGCGATCGGGCGCGGGTACTACCTGGGGTCGGCCGCGGCGCGGTTTGCGGTGGCGGACTTTGATGGGGACGGGTGGGAGGATGTGGCGTGGGGCGACACGGAGGCGCACGCGGTCAGTGTTTACCTCAACCAGCAGAACGGGACGTTCCGGTTCCGGCAGGCTTTCGGCGTCGGCAACTACGGCGGCAAGAGCCTGGGCGTTGCGGACTTTGACGGCGATGGGCGCGTGGACATCGTGGGGTCCAACGACGCGGCCCGGACGTTCACGATCATCAACAACATGGGCGCGGGGCTCTTTGATGCGCCGCTGCGGCTGAGGCCGGCGGAGTACCCGTCGAACACGATGGTGGCCGACTTCAACAACGACGGCGTCAACGACATCGCGTACGCCCTGCAGTCGCAGACGGCGACGCTGGGGATCGGCGTGTACTTGGGCAACGGGGATGCGACGTTTGCCGCGACGCCGGTAATGACGAACAACACCAACGCGAACGGGCGCTTTCATGCGAGGGATGTGAACCGGGACGGGACGATGGACCTGCTGGAGTTGTATGGGCGGTGCAACACGCACATCGGGAATGGGAATGGGACGTTCCAGGCGCCGATCGTGAACCCGCTGGTGGTGCTGCTGCGGCACGTGATCGCGGACATCAACATGGACGGGAACCTGGACCTGGTGTGGATCAGCCCCGGGCACCCGGGGTCCCTGCACCGCAGCCTGGGCGACGGAACGGGCCACTTCGGGCCCGACGTGACGGTGGGCGTGGTGCCGGCGGAGGATGAGGAGATCGCGTTCGGCGACATCACGGGCGACGGTGCGCCGGAAGTCTTCACGGGCCATCGGCAGGGGCTGACGCAGCCGGGCGGGATCTTCTGTGTGTACCCCAACAACACCGATGGAACGTTCGGCGAGCGGCAGGACCGGTTCATCGTGGGCACGCCGCTCAGCCCGGCGGTGGGTGCGATCACGTGCGCGGACTTTGATGGGGACGGTGATAGGGACGTCGTGGTGTCGGCGGCGGGGCTGCGGCTGTACCGCAATGCCGGTGGTGGTGCGCTGCCGACGCTCCCGCAGACGGTGCACCAGGGCAGCGCGAGCATGCTGTTCGCGACGGACATCGACCTGGACGGCGACACGGATATCTACGGCCGCGCGGCGACAGGGATGAGTTTCTACAACGACGGCACGGGCCAGTTCGCGATGATGGTGATGCCGCTGTACGACTCCAACGCGAGGAATCAGGTGATCGCGGACGTGAACAACGACGGGCGCATGGACCAGATCATCGAGCCGGAGAACTCGTGGGACAAGTACGTGTTCCTGAACCTGGACCAGTGGAGCCAGGACGCGAACAGCACGGGTGTGCCGGACGAGTGCGAGGGCTTCCGGCGGTGCGACTCGATCGACTTCAACCGCGACCGGCAGTACCCGGACGTGCAGGACGTGATCGACTTCATCAGCGTTTTTTCGGGTGCCCCGTGCCCGACGAGCAACTGCGGCGACATGGACTTCAACAACGACCGGCAGTTCCCGGATACACAGGACATTGCGGCGGTGATCACGGTGTTTGGGGGTGGGGTGTGCGAGTAGGTGAGCGGGATCAGCAGCCGTTCTTCAGGATCTTCAGCCCCACCCGCTTCTCCAGCTCCGCCACCGGCTTCGCGACCAGGTCGTACCCGTCCCAGCCCATGATGACGCAGCGGACAAGCTCGCCCGGCACCAGCTTGTCGCGGCTTTGCACAAAGGTCACCCCGTCGATCTGCGGGGCCTGGGCGCTGGTGCGGCCCTGGTAGAGGCCGCCGCCCTCGCCGACGCCTGTGGTCTTGCGGCCCTGGGTGCGGAGCGGTGCGTCGATCAATACGTCGGTCACCACGCCGCGGGCCTTGCCGTTGCCGTCGAGCGGGCGCGACTCGTCAAACTTCGCGGCCATCGCCTTGTTGCGGGCGAAGACGATTTTCTGCTGGGCGGCCATGACTTCTTCACGGCGGCGGGCCTTGACGTCCGCGGGCACGGCCAGCGTGGCGTCCTTTTCCATCGTGCCAGCGACCGTGCCGTCCTCTCGCGAGTACTCAAAGACGCCCACGTTTTCAAACTCCATCTCGCGGACAAAGTCCACGAGTTGCTTGTGGTCGTCCTCGGTCTCGCCGGGGAAGCCGGAGATGAACGTGGTGCGGATCGCCATGCCCGGGACGCGTTCCTTGAGGCGTTTCACCACATGCGCCTGCTTCTCGCGCGTGACGTGCCGGCGCATCAGGCTCAGCACGCGGTCGCTGGCGTGCTGGAGGGGGATGTCCAGGTACGGCAGCAGCGAGCCCTCGCGCACCAGGTCGGCGAAGGCATCGATGATTTCGTCGCTGAAGTTGCTGGGGTAGGCGTACATCAGGCGCATCCAGCCAGAGCCGGAGGTTTCCTTGACGGCGGTGGACAAGTCTTTGAGAAGTCCGGGTAGGCCGTACCTTGATTGTGTCGTGTGAGCCAACCCCTCCCCGGCCCTCCCCCCGGGGGGGAGGGAGAGGCCGCGGCCGATGTCGTCGCCGAAGCTCGTGGTGTCCTGACCGATGAGCAGGAGCTCGAACGCGCCGTCGAGCAGCAGTTCGCGGGCTTCGCTCACGATGCGGTCCGGGCCCTTGCTGCGCATCTTGCCGCGGATGGAGGGGATGGTGCAGAACGCGCAGTTCTGGTTGCAGCCCTCGCTGATGCGGAGGTACGCGTAGTGGCGGGGCGTGAGGCGCAGGCGCGAAGAGTCGTCCTCGAAGTAGCCGACACCCTTGGCATCCTTGCCGTTGACGGTGAGGCCGGCGGTCTTGACGCCGCGTTCCGCCGCGGCCACGAGCGCGTTGCCCGCGATCCAGTACTTGGGCGCATCCTTCTCGACACGCTCCTTGCGGGCGGCGGTGGTGCCCATCACGGCTTCCACGATGCGGTCGCGGTCGAAGACACCGACCATGGCGTCGATGCCCGGGGCCCACTCAAGCATCTTGGCGCGGTGGCGCTGGACGAGGCACCCGGCGACGACGACGCGCTTGACGTTGCCCGTCTTCTTCGCCTCGATGGCTTCTTTGATGACGCCCAGCGACTCGTCCTTGCTGGCTTCCAGGAAGCCGCAGGTGTTGATGACGACCGCATCGGCCCCGCCGAAGTTCTCCTGCTGGCTGGAGACGGGCGTGAGGCCCGACTCCGCGAGCAGTCCCAGCATCTTTTCGCTATCCACGAGGTTCTTGGGGCAGCCCAGGCTCACGAAGGAGATCGTCGAAATCGCCTGCGGGGCAGGCTTGGCCTTCGCCTTGGGCGCAGCGCTCCCGCCGGCCCTCGCGCGGGTCTTCACCCGGGCCGAACCCCTTGCCGAGGCCTTCTTACGGGCGATCGGCGTGCGTGCGGTCTTCGTGCGGGCGGGTTTGGACGTGGACTTTGGTGCGTTCGGCGACACGGATCATCATAGGGAGAGCACGCGGCAAACCCTTGGCGCCGCGATCGTTCCCTTGACGGACCCGGTATATTGCGGACATGCAGAGCATCATGCGGCTGTGTGTTCCCGCGATTGCCCCGATGTTGGTGGTTCTGGTGGCCTCGTGCGCGCCCCAGCAGCGTCCGCAAACCGTGGCGCCCGACCGCCCGCGCGCGGTGCCGCCCGGTGCCGCGCACGAGCCCTTGGCCGTGGCCAATGGCACGGCCCGGCGTGGGCACACCGCCGCCCGCACGTTCGACACACGTCTGCATGCCTCACGCCCGGACACCTTCGGCGTCCCGAAGGACCGCCAGCGCGCGGTGCGGGAAGTGCTCCCGCCGCACGCGCACCCCGCGCCAGTGGCGGCGCCTCCGGAGGGGCCCGCCGCGGCGGAACCGCACGCCCTGGTGCTCGATGTTGACCGCTGCGCGCCGGAGACGCTCTTTCCGGGGCCGTACCAGACCGAGTGGCGTCCGCCGGACCCGACGTTGGCCGTTGGGCCTAGTCACATCGTGACGACCGTCAACATGGCGATGGCGATCTACGACAAGCAGGGCACGCTCCAGTATGCGATCCCCTTGAACAACTACGGCACACCCGGCCTCTTCGAGGGCGTGGGTGCCTCGTGGTTCACGTTTGATCCCAAGTGCTTCTACGACCACTTTGCGCAGCGCTTCGTCATCGTCGCGCTCGAGACCTACGACGAGAGCAACTCCGCGTGGGTGGACATCGCTGTCTCCGACGATGCCGACCCTCACGGCGTGTGGCACACGTACCGCACGCCGGTGGAATCGGGCGCGACGTGGTGGGACTATCCCGGGTTCGGCTTCAGCAACACCGTGTGGGTCGTCACGGCCAACCGCATCGGCGGTACGGGCGTGGGCTACCGCATCTTCGACAAGTCCACGATGCTGGGCGGCGGAACGGCGACGTACTTCACGCTCAACGACACCGGCGCGGGGACGGTGCAGGTGGCGCACTGCATGACGCCCACGCCCGGCGGCGTGCCCTTCGCTGTTTCCCGCAGCGGCTCCACGCTCCGCGTTGCCGCGATCACGAACCCGACGACCGCGCCCGCGCTGGCGACGGCGCTGGTTGCAACGCCGACCTACCCGGGCGGCGCTGGCGCGATCCCAACGCCCAGCGAGACGCTGACGCTGCAGGCGGTGAGCTCGTGGATGCTCAATGCGGCGTGGCGCGATGGCCGGCTGGTCGCCGCCACGCACTCTTCCACAGGCGGTCGCAACGCCGCGCTGTGGTACCAGGTGGACACAGGATCGTGGCCCGCGAGCGGCCTGCCCGTGCTCTCTGACTCGGGGATCATCGACCCTGGTGCCGGGCTGCACGCGGCCTACCCCGCGGTCATCGCCGATGGCGACGGTGACCTCGGCGTCGTGATGAACGTCAGCGGCCCATCTCAGAACCCCGGCGTTGCCGTCGCGGGCCGGCTCGCGACCGACCCCCCGGGCACATTCGGTCGCGTGCGCGTGGTGCACGTGGGCGAGAGCCCCGAGGGCGGCCGCTGGGGCGACTACTCCGGCATCGCCGTGGACCCGCAGGACCCGAACCTCCTGTGGGGCATCGCCCAGTACAAGGACCTGGACGGCTGGCACAACTGGGTCGCGTCGTTCCGTGTCGAATCACCCACACAGCCCGCGGCCAACGACGATTCCGCGGGTGATGTCGCCGTGCAACGCACGATCGACGTGCTCGCCAACGACTACGCGCCCACCGGGGCAACGCTGCTCATCGATTCGTTCGACGCGATCAGTCAGCTCGGCGGCACGGTTACGCGGCTCGTGGGCGGCGGTCCGGGCGGGCGAGACTTGCTGACGTACACACCCAGCGCATCATCCGCTGGGCCCGACTCCTTTACGTACACGGCGCGGGTGCAGGGCACGGGCACGACGGTCACCGGCACCGTTCGCGCGCAGGCCTTCGGCGTCAACACGTTCCTGCCGGCGCGGGATACCGGCCCGCTCACGCCCGGGTCGCTCCGCGTGGACTACTTCGCGCTGACCGACCCGCAGACCTTTCCGGACTTTGCGTCGCTCACTCCGTATGCCTCTGGTACGGCGACCACGATCAACTACGGCTCCACCACCGGCACCTTCGCGGGCTCCGCCCGCAGTGAGAGTGTGGGCGCGGTGTTCACCGGATATCTCGTTGCGTCGACCGACGGCCTGCGACGGTTCTTTCTTTCCGCGTCCGAGGGTGCCCGCTTGTCCATCGACGGTCAGTTGATCGTGGACTGCTCGGGCCCCAATTCGTCGATCCTGGAGCGTTCCAACGCCGTGGGTCTACGGGCGGGGCCGCTTGCCTTCCGGCTTGAGTACTACGAGCGGTACGAACGGGCCGGGCTCACGCTGGTCTGGACGGGCGGCGGGCTGACGTACGCCACGGGCCCCACGTGCGACACCATCGACTTCAACGGCGACGGACTCTTGCCGGACACGCAGGACATCGCGGACTTTGTCGCCGTCTTCGGCGGGGGCAACTGCGCCCCGCCCAACCCGCCCGCGTGCAGCAGCGACATCGACTTCAACAACGACGGCC
>DATAKA010000045.1:0-15784 GCA_036261855.1 Phycisphaerales bacterium
GGGGCTGGGCTGGGCTGCGTGCTGGTGGGTTTGAGCCGCGTCGAGCATGTTGCGGTTGCGGACGTCCTGAACGCGGGTGGTTGGGCGGGTTTGATCGCACTGCCTGTCGCCGCCGGGGCCGTGATAGGGGCAGCGGTCTCGGCGCTGCGGTGGAGCAGCACCAAGCGCGGTGCATTGGCGCTGGACGAACGGCTTGGATTGCGAGATCGGCTCACATCGGCTTTGGAACTGAGTGAGCGTCGAGCGTCGGCGGTGGAGCAACTGGCGATCGCGGATGCCGAGGCAATCGCTGGGCGCGTTTCGGCGCGGAACGCCGTGCGGGTTCGTCCGGGCCGGGCGTGGCTTGTGGCGGTGCCGTTCGCGATCGTTGGCGTCGGGTTGTGGAAGTGGATGCCGTCGGTCGCGCTGTGGACGCCGGTGCCGCCCACGCGAACGGCGAGCGTGGTGCAGCCAGAAGCAAAGCAGCAAGCGGCGGAGGCGGTGAAGGACGCCGCGCGAGCGGTGGAGCAGTTTGCCGACACGACCGCCGCGACGCAGCTTGAGGCGCTCAAACGCGTTGAAGAGGAACTGGCGCAGCCCCGGGCCGATCGCGACTCGGTGACTTCCGCGGCACGGGCCGTCGGTGAAGCTGGCGAATCGATGACCAAGCAGGCAGCGCGGACGCAGGCGGAGCAGCAGCGGCTTTTGGACGCGATGGCGGAGCGTTCGCGGAGTGCCGATGGTTCGCCCACGCCCCGGTCGGCGGAGATGGAGCGGCTCGCGAGCGCCCTGCGGCGGCAGGATGCGGCGGGGGCCGCGGAGGCTGCGCGGGAGGCCAGCGAGCGGTTTGACCAGATGGCTCCTGCGGAGCGGGCCGCGGCGGAGGACCAGTTGCGGGAGTTGGCCGCGGCGATGGAGGAATGGGACCAGAAGAACGCGGCAGGCGATGACGCGGCGGCTTCGACCGAGAACGGGTCTCGCCCCGACTCGGCGCGTCCTGCGGCGGCCGAATCGGGCAAGGCGGAACAATCGGCCCCGGCGGAGGCACAGGACAAGAGCAAGGGGCAGCCGGGAGAAGCTCTGGACGAGCGGAAGCAGCAGGGGTCACCACCTGATGCAAAGGTGCCGAGTGCGAAGGATCCATCCCCGGCCGGTGAGGCTCCTTCCAGTGAATCAGCCGCGTCGTCTGACAAGAACGCCCAAGGCAAGGCCGAAGAACGCACGCCCAAGGATGAGCGGACGCCAGCGAATCAGAATGCGCCCCGCGATGCGGCCGGTGCACCACCGGACGCAGCCCAGAGGCCGCGTGAGCCTGCAAAGGATGCGAAGGGCGGTGAGAACGCCACTCCGGAGCGCTCGCAGGGCAGTCCGACTCCCCGCGAGGCGGAGCAGCGTGGGGCCGAGCAACCACGACCTTCCACGCCGGGTGATGCGAAGGACACTCCTCAGTCGCAGACGGGCCAGGAGGCACAGGAGAAGCGTACTGGTTCCGAATCTGCTGAAGGGGAGCGCAAGGAGCAGCCGTCAGCATCGGCGAGGAAGGAACAGACTCCCGGCGAGCGGTCCAAGCAGCCGGGAGATCCGGCACGTCCGCAAGATTCCAAGTCGGTCGATGGCGCGGAGCGTGAGGCAGTTCCATCTTCCAAGCAAGACCCATCAATGTCCCCGACTCCCGACAAGAAGGGTGACGAATCAGGCCCATCACAGCAAGAGAACGGGAAGCAGCCGCCGTCCGATTCGCAGCCACGTTCGCAGCCTGGGTCGAAGCCCGATCCGCAGAAAAACCCCGGTGGTTCGCCGGCGGAAGCGCCTTCGCAACAGCAGTCGCAGGGTGAGGAGTCCAAAGACCAGGGGCAGCCTGCTCAGGGAGCTCAGGAGAAGCAGGCGCAGGGTGAACAGCAGGCATCGAAGCGCGAGGACGCGCAGCAGCGCAGCACGGACGGCAATCAACGCCCCGGGGAGGATGGCGCCGACAAGACCCCACAGCAGAACGATGCAAACCGCCCCGGGGATGCATCGCAGCGGCAGGATGGACAGCCGGGCCGCCCCGAGCAATCAGCGCCCAAGTCGCCGACCGATGGCAAGAACGGGAATGAGAAGCGTCCACAGGAAAGTGGTGAACGCGGCCAGGAGGGTGAGAAGGAGAATCCACGCAACGCCGGGGGCACGTCTGAGTCTCCGGCTCAACGGGCGGAAAAGTCCGAGGGTTCCACGCCACGTCCGGACGAAAAGTCCAGCGGGGAGAACTCGCCGCCTTCCACCCTGCCCCCCAAGGAAGTCCTCGAGAAGCTCGCGGAGCGGCTGAAGAACTCCGAGGCAGCGCAGCGTCAGGCACGAGAGATGATGCAGCGCGGCAAGGGCCTGGAAGAGCAGGCGCGAAAGATGCTGGAGCAGGCCTCGCCCGAGCAGCGGCAGGTGCTGGAGAAACTTGCGCGCGAGCTGGCGCAGGGGCGTCCGGGCGATGGGGCACCCCCGCCGGGCACGGGTGATGGCGGCAGGGGACCGCTTGGGCCATCGCTGCCGGTTCGAGACCGAAGCGCGGTGCCTTCGGACGCAACGCAGGTCCCGGTCGATGCGCGGCACAGCGCCGGCGACGGATCGCAGCGCGTGATCTCAGACATCATGAACGATGAACCAACTCCGGCCGGCGCACCAACATCGACCGCGGCGATGGAACGGGCCTTCCAGCAGGCGGCGGCGGGCGCGGAGAGCGGCATCGAGAACCAGAGCGTGCCCGCGGACCGCAGCGACCTCGTGCGGCGCGTGTTCCGCAGGTATCAGGACCGGGTGAAGCAGGCGGAGCAGGGTGGTTCGCCCAAGTAGGTCGGGAGCGTGGCGCGCGTGGAGTTCATCGTCGAACAACCCTTGTGGCTCTGGCTGTGCGTGCTTGTCATACCGGCGGCGTTGGTTGCGGCGCGGTGGTTTGCCGCCATGAGCGGGGCCCGTCGGTGGTCGGCGGTCGCGGCGCGGGCGTTGCTCGTTGTCGCGCTCGCCTTGTTGCTCGCGGGCCTCAGTTCGCTGCGGCGCACGAACCAGTTGGCGGTGATCGCCGTGGTGGATGTGTCCGGGTCGGTTCAGCGTTTCTACACGCCGCCCGCGGACGGGCCGGGGCCGCGGCCTGACGCGATGGCCGCGGTCCGGGCGTTTGTGGATCAAGCGTCGGCCAAGCGTGGTGCCGAGGATTACCTTGGTGTTGTGGCGTTTGACGGCGCGGCGACGGCGGTGGCAACCCCATCCCGGGGGCGCGCGTGGGACCGGTCGTGGCAGGTGAGCGGCGCGCCGGGAACCAACATCGGTGACGCGTTGCGGTTGGCACGGGCGCTTGTGCCGCCCACGGCATCAGGCCGGATTGTGCTTTTCAGCGACGGCAACGAGACGGCGGGGGATGCGGTTGCCGCGGCGGGGGAAGTTGTTGGGACGGGCCTGGGTCGCAGCCCGGCGCGCATCGATGTGGTGCCGCTGTCGTACCGGCTGACGGAGGAGGTTGTCGTTGAATCGGTGGATGCTCCGCCGACGGCACCGGCGGAGGCAACGGTGAATGTCCGCGTGGTGCTGAGTGCGACGGCGAGTTCGAGCGGCGTGCTCTACTTGTTCAATGAGGGTGAGCGGGTTGACCTGAATCAGGACGGCTCGACGGGCCGGCGGGTCACACTCCGCCCGGGAAGGAACGTGGAACTCATTGAAGTGGCGCTCGGCCCTGGGCGTGTGCACCGGTTCCGCGCTGTGTACGAGCCCGATCCGGTGCAGGGAGATGATGGGGGCGTTCGGCTCGCGGGCGATGTCATCACGGACAACAACGCCGGGGAGTCATTCACCATCACACCGGGCCGGGGCAGCGTTCTGCTGGTGGATGGTGTGCACGGCGGGGATGATTCCAAGAGTGTGCTGGCGCAGTCGCTGCGCCGCGCTGGTCTTGAGGTGTCGGTCGTTCCGCCGACGGGCATCCCGGAGGGCCTGCTGGCGATCCAGGCGTACGACATGATTCTGCTGGACAACGTCGGCGCGTTCGCTGTCCCGGTGGAAGTGCAGCAGCAGGTGGTGGCGTATGTGCGGGACATGGGGGGCGGGCTGGCGATGGTCGGCGGGCCTGATTCGTTCGGGCCCGGGGCGTGGAAGGGGACGCCTATCGCGGACGTGCTGCCCGTGCTCCTGGACCTGCCGGACCGGGTTATTGCGCCGCAGACAGCGACGGTGCTGGTGATGGATAACTCCGGGTCCATGCGGCGGCCGGTGCTGGGGTCGCTCAAGACGCAGCAGGACATCGCTAACGAGTCTGCAGCGTTGGCCGTGGCATCCATGGACAAGAGCGACATGCTGGGCGTGATCGTGTTCAACGCCAATGCCCGCGTTGTCATCCCGCTTTCCGCCAATGCGGATGTTGCCGCGAACGCGGAAAAAGTTCGATCCATCGGCACGGGCGGAGGCACGGACCTCGCATCGGGCCTTGAGGCGGCGGTGCAGGAGTTTGAACGGCTGGATGCATCCGGCGTGGACGTCAAGACGCGGCATGTGGTGATCATGAGCGACGGCAAGAGCCAGCGTGAGGACGAGGTGCCAGCGTTGGTTGATGCGTTGGTCGCGAAGCGGGTCAAAGTCTCGTCGATTGCCGTGGGTGACGACGCGGATGTGAAGATGCTCGAAAGGCTGGCGGCGCAGGGGGGAGGCACGTTCTATTACGCTTCCAACCCCAAGAGCCTGCCGCGGATATTCCTGAAGGCGGTGCGAGTGGTGCGGTCTCCGTTGATTCGTGAGACTCCTTTCGAGCCTGTCACACTCCTGAGCGGCTCGGCGATGACCGTGGGGCTTGGTGCGTCGCCCCAGCTTGGCGGCATGGTGCTCACGCGGCCCCGGCCCGAGCCGGGTGTGGTGATGGCGATGGTGGCGCCGACGGGTGAGCCGGTGCTGGCGCACTGGAATGTGGGGCTTGGTCAGGTTGTCGCGTTCACGAGCGACTCGGAGGCGTGGGCGTCTGGATGGCTGGGATGGCCGGGGTACGAGCGAATGTGGAGCCAGGTGGTGCGGGCGGCGTCGCGTCCTGCGGGTGGCAAGGAAGTGCGGGGCCAGATGCGGGCGGATGGGGATGAAGTTGTGATTCGCCTGGATGCAACCAACGACGACGGTTCGCCCCGATCTGGGCTCGCGGTGCCGGTCACCGTCTACGCGCCGTCGGGGCAGGTGACGGAGTCGTCGCTGGGGCAGGTGGCACCGGGCGTGTACGAGGCCCGTGTGCGGGCCCGAGAGACTGGATCGTACATTGCGCTCGTGAAGCCGCAGCAGGGGACGCGTCGGCTCGCGCCGGTCATCGTCGGGGCCACCGTGCAGGAGGGGGCTGAGTTCCGCGCCCTGGCGAGCGACGACGCGCTGCTCTCGCAGATCGCACGGGTGGGGCAGGGGCGGGTCTTGGACTTGTCGAACGCGGCCGGTGCGGGGTTGTTCGGGCGTGAGGGCATCCGGCCGGCTGAGGCGGTGACGCCGCTGTGGCGAGTCTTGATGGTCATCTCGCTCGGGCTGTTGCTGCTGGACGTCGCGATGCGGCGCGTCGCGTGGGACCGGTGGTTCAGCCGCGCCTTCCGCGGCACGGCGGCGCAGCGGGCGGCGCGGCAGGAGTTGACGCGGGGGACGATGGCAGAGCGGAGCGTGGCGGGGCTGCGGGCCCGAACGGAGACAGTGGGGGAAGCGGTGCAGGCGACCGACTCGATCGCGCTTTCAGGAAGGGATGCGGACGCGCTCGCGGCGGCGGCGCGGGATCGAAGGCGCGCGGAGAAGCTGGCTCGTATGCAGCCTGTGGCGGGGTCGGAAGGTGGCCCGCGTGCAGCAATCGAAACAGGCGGTGAAAAGCCCGGAGATTCCGCCGCGGATGAGGGGTCGTCGTTGCTGGCCGCGAAGCGCAGGGCTGCCCGCAGGTTTGACGAGGGCAATTGAGCTGCGTTGCCCAACTGATTGGTCACTTGCAGGTCACAGATGGAACTCGGCCGCGACACGCGAGTCGATAGTGCTGTAGACTGTTGCGGTCATTCAGGAGTGTCCCATGCGTACGCCCGCTCTGCTCGTCGTTGCTGCCGGACTTGCATTCTCAACTCTGGATCACACGCCGTTCGTTGTCTCGGCCATGGCTCAACCGGCCAAGGCGGGCAACACGGAGTTGCCGGTGCGGTCGATCACGCTGTACCGCTCGGGCGTGGCCTCGTTCGAGCGTCGCGGGAGCGTGGACAACGACGCGTCGGTGGTGCTGCGGTTCCGAACGGAGCAGATCAATGACATCCTGAAGTCGCTGGTGGTGCTCGACCACTCCGGCGGGACGATCGCCGGCGTTTCGTACCCGTCGCAGGAGCCGCTGGAGCGTCGGCTGGCGAGCCTGGGCGTGGACATCACGGACGATCCATCGGCACGGGAGATTCTGGCGCGGCTGCGGGGCACGCCCGTCCGCGTTCAGACGCAGGAAGCGTCGTACGAGGGAACCGTCCTCAATGTCGAGGAGCGGCCGACGATCTACCAGCCGAAGGGTGACGGTGCTGTCAATCAACACCAACTCCCGTGGATCAATCTCATCACCAAGGCCGGGGTTCGGGCTGTGAATCTCACCGAGGTCATCGGCTTTGAAGTGCTCGACGCTCGCCTTGCGGAGGACCTGCGGCAGGCCCTCGCGGCCATCGCTGAACAGCGCTCCGACCAGTTCAAGGCGGTGGAACTGGACCTGCGGGGCGATGGCACGCGGGATGTCTCGGTGGCGTATGTGCACGAGGCGCCGGTGTGGAAAACCTCGTACCGTCTGGTGCTGGACGCCGAGGCGGGGAGCAAGGAAAGCCCGTTCTTGCAGGGGTGGGCGATTGTCGAGAACACGACCGATGAGGATTGGCGGGATGTCGGGCTGTCTCTGGCAAGCGGGCAGCCCAGCGCGTTCCGGATGAACCTGTACGAGCCTCTCTTTCAGGAACGCATTGAGGTCGCGGTGCCTGTGCCGCTGGCGGTTGCGCCGCGCGCGTACGAAGAGCAATATGGCGGCTCCGGCCAATCGCCGTTCCGGGAGGGGAATGCCCCCGCAGATCGCGACGAACGGCGGCTCGCAAAGTCCATCACAATGCCGGGACGGCCCGGTTCGCCCATGCCCGCCATGGCCGAGGCGGATGCTGCTGGGTACCGCATGGCCAACCGCGCAGCCATGCTCGCGTCCGCCCCGGTCGCGGCGGCGGCGGTGGAGACGGGCGATATTTTCTTTTACCGCATGGCACAACCCATCTCCATCGGCCGGCAGCGATCGGCCATGCTGCCGATCGTGGGGCAGGAGATCCAAGGGAGGCGTGTCAGCATCCGGACGCCGGGTGACACCGGAATCCACCCCCGCTTGGGCGTGGAGATCACCAACACATCGGGATTGGAACTCATTGCCGGGCCCGTCGCCGTGTACGAGGGCGATGTCTATGCGGGTGATGCGCAGGTCGGCGATACAGGAAAGGGCGATGTACGGCTGCTGAGCTACAGCATGGATAGTGACGTCAAGGTCACGATCGACACGCAGTACCAGGCGCGGACGTCCCGCGTGCGCATCGTGAAGGGGCTGCTGGAACTGATGGGCGTGTCGCTCTCCACGGCCGAGTACCACATCGAGAGCGCGGACGAGGATGCGCCCCGCACGCTGATCCTCGAGCACCCAAAGGTTGAAGGTGCCACGCTCACGGAGCCTGCGGCACCCGCGTCACAGACGCCCACGCAGTACCGTTTCGAGGTGGTGCTCAAGGCGAGGGAGACGAAGTCGCTCAAGGTGGTCCAGAGTCTGACCACATTCAACTCTTTGTCGGTGCTTGATACCGGAGAAGACGCGTTTGCACGGTACTCGGTTGAGGGGGCGTCGGTCTCCAAGGCCGTCCGCGAGGCGTTCCAGAAAGCGCATGCGCTCCGTGGTGGCGTCTTGGATGCACAGAAGAGGGTGGCAGAGATCGAGCAGGAGCAGTCGGAAATCCGGGCGGAGCAGGCCCGCATCCGCGAAAACCTGAACACCATTGATCGGTCGGGTGAACTCGCGACGAGGCTGATGCGCAAGCTCAGCGATCAGGAGACGCGGATGGAGAACCTCTTCGAGAGCCTCAAGGGCGCTCGGGAGTCTGTGAAGGCGGCACAGGCTGCACTGAACGCGTACATCTCGGACCTCAACGTGGACTAAAGGATGGTGCTTGCTGGAACGTGATTGCCCTGAAGGCCGACGCCGTCGGCCGCGGTGATGCGGACCTGCTGCACGGTACCCACCAGCGACTGAGCCCGCGACCGCTCAGCGTCGAAGAACACGATGAGGTCCGTGTCCGTGCGGCTGACGAGCTGCACTTTGGCATCGGCCGCGTGCTCCGAGTCCCTGGGCGGAGAACAGCCGTATCCCGTCCCACAGGATGCTCCAAGCCCGGTGTCGCGCCCGCCGACCGTGATGGCCACCAGCCCGCGGCTGCGGATGTCGCCCTGGGTCAAGCCAGACTTCTTCATCTCGCGCTGGCTCAAACCCTCCACGAGCACATCGACTGTTGTGCCCACCTGATCACGCCCGATGGAGGTTGTGACCCCATTCTGAATGTCCAGCAGCGTGTTGTTGCGTCGGCGCTTGTCACTTTCAGGCACATCGTCGGCGAGCTTGTCGAAGGCAACGGTGCCGGGGCGTGCCGAGTACTTGAAGATGAAGGAATTCTTGAAGCGGCACTGCTCGACCAGGCGGCACGTCGCTTCAAAGTCCTCTTCGGTCTCGGTCGGGAAGCCGACGATGAAGTCGCTTGAGATCAAGACTGAGCGGCCGATCTCCGGCTGGTGCAGGTGGCTCCGCACCCGATCAACGAACTCGATGTACTCGCCCACCGTGTAGCCACGGTTCATCATTTTCAACATGCGGTCGCTGCCGCTCTGCACGGGGGCGTGGATGTACCGGCAGATCCGCGGGTGGTGGCGCATCACTTCCAGCACGTCATCACCAAAGTCCCGCGGGTAGCTCGTCACGAACCGGAGCCGCTGGATCGATGGCACTTCGTCGTGGATGCGGCGAAGGAGGTCGGCGAACGTCGTGACGTTCTCACCCGCGAACGGATCGCGGCTATGTCCGCCCGCGTACGTACGGCCCTTCTGCGGCTGAGTCAGGCCATTCAGCGTGACGGCGGCGCCGTGCTCAAAACGGTAGTGATTGACGGTTTGCCCGAGGAGCGTGATCTCGATCACCCCCGCGTCTGCGAGCCGCTTGCATTCGTCGATGATGTGCTGCGGTGGCCGGTGCACTTCGGCGCCGCGCGTGAACGGCACGACGCAGTAGGTGCAGAACTTGTTGCACCCGCGCGTGATGCGGACATACGCGGTCCGGGGCCGCGATGCGGCGTCCCCGTCCGCTGTCTCGCCGGCGGAAGCAGCATCAACCGGAGATATCGCGCGCGAAAGGTCCAGAAGTTCGAGGGTGTCCTGTGCCGCGGCGAGCGTGGCGCTGCGGCGGGACGACGATCCCTGCAGGGCAACCTGGGCAGCGGATTGCTGCGACGCCGGGCGGCCGCTTGTGCCCGTCGCCGCACGCTCGTCTTCCACAAGGCTCAGACGCGTGCGGACAGCATTGTCGAGAAGGCTCGGCAGCTTGTCCAGTTCTCCCGGGCCGCACAGCACGTCCACCACGGGCATGCGTTTGATGAGGTCCGTGCCGTCGCGCTCGGCCATGCAGCCCAAAACGCCTACAACCAAAGCGGGGTCGGCTTTCTTCCGGGCCTTGAGCTCTCCAAGACGGCTCCAGACCTTCTGTTCCGCGAGCTCTCGAACCGAGCAGGTGTTGTAGAGCACCACCCCGGCCTCGTCTGCTTCGTTCACGAACTTGTATCCCAGGGCGCGGAGCTGCCCGGCCACGAGCTCGCTGTCGAGCTCGTTCATCTGGCAGCCAAACGTCTCTAGGTACACCTTTCGTGCAGACATGGGCGGATAGTAGGGGATCGCGAAGATTGCCATCCGTGCGTGGCCCGCGGCGACGCGGCCATTATCGGCTGCGTGCAGCGCGGTGCTCGTCGCTGGCTGCTCCCTACCCTCCACCCATGTTCCGTGGCCTCTCGCTGGCGATGAAGTGCATGCTGCTCTTCGGCGGCGCGATTGTGCTCATCATTCTCGCGGCGCTGGTGGGGCCCTGGATCCGCATGAACATGCTGATCGACGAGGGGCAGCTCGAGCTGTCCCGGCAGATGGTGACCACGTGGGAAGAGGCCCGCGACCAGCAGCAGCAGAGCTCAGATGTCGGCCCATGGGTGTTGCCGCGCATTACGCCCGCCGAAGGGCAGAAGCACGCCGGCATTGACGCACGGGAAATGACGATCCCCCAGGCACGGCGTGCCAATTCGAGCTTCCTCGACCACGCCATCGGCCGCTTTGTTGTCAGCCCGGTCCTGTCCGAATATCAGGAGGCCTCGTGGAAGGGCACGACGCGCGAGTTCCGGTATGCACGAGCGGTACGGCGCGAGGTGCAGGGCGAGCAGCGTCTCGTGGGCATCATCGAACTGAACCGACGCGTCTACGACCCACTCCGCCTCATCATCTTCAACACCATCTACCTGCTTGTCGCGGGCTTCTTCGTGCTCGTGCTGGCCATGGTCGTGTTCTGGCTGCTCACCAACAAGATCTTCCTCGCGCCCGTCCGCGTGCTGCGCGACACGGCTGAGCGGGTACGCCAGGGAAACCTCACGATCCGTGCGGAGATCAAGACCGGGGACGAGTTCGAGGAGCTCTCTGAGACTTTCAACTCGATGCTCACGGACCTGCAGGCCAGCCAGGACCGCCTGCGGAACATCAACGCCGCGCTCGACATGAAGCTGCACGAACTCAGCGCGACCAACTCCGCGCTCTACCAGGCGGCGAAGCTGAAGGGGGAGTTCCTCGCGTCCGTCAGCCACGAGCTGCGCACGCCCCTCAACTCGATCATCGGCTTCACCGAGTTGCTCCAGGAAATCGCCAAGGCCGACGCGGAGCACGAGCAGCCGCCCCACAACGTGCAGCGGCGGCTCCGGTACACGGAGAACATCCTGACGGCCGGCAGGTCGCTGCTCAACCTGATCAACTCGCTGCTCGAAATGGCGAAGATCGAGGCGGGCAAGGTGGACCTCCGCATCGAACGCACCAACCTGAAGGACGCGTGCGAAGGGCTCATCGGCCTCATCACGCCTCAGGCGGACAAGAAGGGCGTCACGCTCAAGCTGGATGTCGCGGACGATCTGCCGGTTGTGCGGACCGATCCCCGCAAGTTCCAGCAGATCATCTTCAACTTCTTGAGCAACGCGGTGAAGTTCACGCCGAGCGGCAACGCGGACCGGGCGGGCGACCGCACGGGGACTGTCCGGGTGCCAGAGGTGACGCTTCGCGTGGAGCGACTCCCCCCCGCAGGTGCCGACGACGAAGAACGCGTGCGTGTCAGCGTGATCGATAACGGCCCGGGCATTCCCAAAGAAGAGCAGGAGCGCATCTTCGAGAAGTTCTATCAGTTGGAAGGTGGGCACACCCGAGAGGCCGCGGGCACGGGGCTTGGGCTTGCTATCAGCAAGGAGCTGGCGCAGGTGCTCGGCGGGCAACTCCAGCTCGTCAGCAATGTCGGCCAGGGCTCGATGTTCAGCCTCATTTTGCCCGTCGAGCCGCCGGCTTCAGTTACAGGTGAATCCCGCAACCCGGAGACGGCGCAATCGTCCGTTTAGGAAACCGCCCTCAGGTGCCGGACGCTCTCCACACGGTGCGAGCCGGCTTCGCGAACAACTTCCACGGCGACGACATCAATACGCCAGGAATTCCAGCGATTGTGCTTGGCGAGCCATGTACCGATCCGGCGGAGCTTCGCGAGTTTGACCTTCGTCACGCTCTGTTCGGGTGCGACTGTGTTGCTCAAGGGGGGAGCAGACGCGTCCCGCACACGCGTCTTCACCTCAACGATGACGTGGCAGTCCCCGTCCCGGGCCACGATGTCCGCCTCACCAAACTTCACGCGGGCGTTGCGGGCGATGAGTTCCATGCCCGCTTTCCGGATCGCCTCCGCGGCGGCGTCCTCGCCCATCCGGCCGACGCGGAGGTGCTCGGCATCGCCACGCCTCTGAAAGTTCAAACCGACCGCCCGGCGCACGGATTCGGCAAGGGCCGCGAGTCGGGTCATGACGCGGGGGCGGGCCATGGTGTGCCGTTCTTCTACTCGCCCGGGGATGCGACTACGTAGTACCGGGCCTCCGCGATCCGCGCCAGCCGCTCCACCATCTGCTCGGCATCGGTGATGCTCGCCTTGCCCTGGAGAGCTTGGACGTACCGCGCCAGTTCCCGCTGGGTTCGGTCTGCTCGCACGGCATCCTCAACCTCGAGCTGCGCCTCGTACAACGGGACCTTCTTGGCACCCTCACTGTCCAGGTGCAGCCATGCCATCGTCGTGGAAAGTTCGATAGGACCGACCGTCTCGCCAACCTTCATTGTGCGAGCGGCGTCGTTGAGGGCGGCGTTGGGGAAGAACTCACCTTCGACACGGGGCTTGGTGCCCAAGTCGCGTGCTTCCAGCCCGCCCTTGTCGGGCTGATTGATGTTCAGGGAGCTTCTCGCCGCGTCCTCAAAGCTCGCTGCCGTCCCCAGGAGCGACTTGAACGCGTCGATGTCCTCGGGCCGGCTCTTGTTGACCTGCGCAAGCCGGAACACCGCACGGGGTGGCGGATCGAAGTGGTCCTTCTCGCGCTCGTAACGCTGTTCAATGTCGCGGAACGAAACGTTGACCCGCCCGATGATCCGCTCCCGCAGTTGGAACTTGACGAGCTCGTCATCCTCCTGCCGGCGACGCCACTCATCGATGGTGATGCCCTCGCTCTCACGGAGGCTCCTGTCGGCGAGCGCCCGGGAACCACCCCGGGCCCGCTGGAAGTCCTGCTGCATCTTCTCCATCCAGCCGAGGAATCCCATCTTCTGTTCGGGCGTGAACTGCTGAAGCGCCTCTGCGCGAAGGAGCTCTTCACGGATGAGATCACCCAGGGTCGTCGCGATTCTCCGGCGTGAGAACGAGCGCCAGTTGTCCAGCGGGCGCAGCTTCGCTTCCGCGGCGAGCTCCGCGCCGATGGGTGAGATGCCCGCGAGGCCGTAGTCAAAGATCGCGGAGGCGTAGACCGCACGGCCGTTGATGTCGCCCACCTTGGCGTCCACCAGCACCGGCTGGCCTGCATGCACCGTCGACAGGTCACCCGAGGATGCGCCGATTCCCGAGAACGGACTCCCGGGCGACGCCACGAGGTCCTTTGAGTCGGGGGTGGAAGCGTCGGTCGTCGCACTCGTGTCCGCCTGGACGATCGCCTTGGTCTCCGGGGCGGCAACCACAAACTGCGCGGGCGTGCCGGATACTGCCGGCGAAAACTCGCCGAGTGAAAGCGACTTCCCGCCCGCCGTCCGCGGGCTTCCGTGTTGACCGGTACAGCCAACTCCTGCCCCGGCGACGGCCGCGAGTGCAAGCCATATGTGGGGATTGCGGGCAACTGCGTTCCGTGCATCCATGCTGGTGGCTCCGTTCCTTGTGCCCTCTGCAACCGCTACAATCGCCCGGCGAGTCCATAATTGGACGGCATCCCAAACTGCGTCAGGAGTTTCCATTGGCGGACGAACCCAAACTGATTATTGACACCGACTGGAAGAGTCAGGCCCAGGCGGAAAAGGACCGTCTTGAACAAGCGGCCATCGCAAAGAAGCCCAAGGCAGCCCCAGGAACACCCGGGGGCGAGGGTGCTCCGGAGGACGAAAAGGTCCGGTTCGAGGACGTGGTCGCCCTTCTCGCGTCGCAGTCTTTGTCGTACCTGGGCTACTTCCCGGACCCTCGGACCGGACAGGCTGTCGTGAGCCTGGAGTACGCGAAACTGCACATCGACATGCTCGGCATCATCGAAGAGAAGACCAAGGGCAACCTCTCCGAGGCGGAGGCGACGGCGCTCACGCGCACCGTGTCCGAGTTGCGCATGGCCTTTGTGGAGGTCCAGTCGGCGGTCGCGAAGGCCGTGCAGGAAGGCCGCATCAAGCCGCGGACGGCCAGTGGTCTTGGCATGGGCGGCATCTCAGGTGCCGGATTGGCGGGCGGGCCCGGTATGGGCCCCGGCCTCGGCAACCCCTGAGCCGCTGGTGCATTCAGTTGTTGATGGCCTTCAGTTTGTCACGGCAGCATCTCCGACCTACCGAGGCACGAAGCAGACACCATCCGCCGACCATGACAGGTTGGCACTCTCGAAGGGACGTTTGCAGTGGCTACCACCCTTCCGCAGGACGCGCAGCCCGGGTTTTTCCAGAAGCACCACTTCCTGCTGCGCCGCCTCCACAGCCTGACAGGCATCGTGCCGATCGGGCTCTTCCTGATCGTGCACCTGACGACGAACTCCAGTATCCTCTGGGGGAAGTGGGGTTTGCGGGGCGAGCACGCGGAACTCACCATCCGCGAGGGCGGCGTCGCGTACTTCTGGAAGGAAGTCACCTGGATCAACACGCAGGTGCCGCACCTGCTGCTGACCGAGATCGTGCTGTGGTCCGCCATCGCGTTCCACTCGATCCTCGGGCTCTTCTACGCGATGTCGGGGTCCAACAACGCGTCGCAGTACCGCTACGGCGGCAATGTGCGGTACGCCCTTCAACGCATCAGCGGGTACATCGGCATCCTGTTCATCTTCTACCACGTTGCCACGCTGCGGTGGGGCTGGACGTTCCTCGTGCCCGGCGGCACCCAGTGGTCCCACGAGTTCTCCGCGAGCACGCTCGCGGCGTGCCTCCGCGGCGGTGAGTCCGGGGTGTCGTTCATGGGGGTGGCTGTTTCGCTCTTCTACTTCGTGGGTGTGAGCCTGCTGGTGTTCCACTTCGCCAACGGCCTGTGGACCAGTGCGATTACCTGGGGCCTGACGGTCACGGAGCGGGCACAGAAGCGTTGGGGTGTCGTGTGCGCGGGGCTCGGCGTCGGGCTCATGCTCATGGCGTGGTCCTCGATCCTGGGCTTTGCCCTGCTCAAACCCGCAGAGGCCCAGCGGGTGGAACGGGCCATAGGCAATGCCGCGACGCCACCGGCTGATTCGGTTGCCCAGAACCCTTCGCACTGACGGAACCGCCCCGGACTGAACCTTCTCGATCAAGACTTTTCTAGGGATTCTCGAACATGGCTCAGCAGCGCGTCATTGTGGTGGGGGGTGGGTTGGCGGGCCTCGCCGCGTCCGTGCGGATCGCGGAAGCTGGGCTCGACGTGGACCTGTTCTCGCTCGTCCCCGTGAAGCGGTCGCACAGCGTGTGCGCCCAGGGCGGCATCAATGCCTGTAATGAGGTCGCACGCCAGCAGGGCTACAGCGAGTACGAGCACTTTGATGAGACGATCTACGGCGGGGACTTCCTGGCCGATCAGCACCCGGTGCTCGAGATGGCCAATTGGGCGCCCCGCATCATCGACCTGCTCGACCGCATGGGCGTGCCCTTTAACCGCACGAGCGAGGGGAACCGCGACCTGCGGCTCTTCGGCGGCTCGCTCTTCAAGCGGACCCACTTCGCCGGCGCGACGACCGGGCAGCAACTCCTGTACGCCCTTGACGAACAGACCCGCCGCTACGAGAGCGAGGGGAAGGTCACGAAGTACGAGTTCTGGGAGTTCCTGTGGCCTGTCATAGAGGATGGCCGGTGCATCGGCATCGTCGCTCAGGACATGCGGACCATGCAGATCCGCGCGTTCCGCGCGGACGCCGTCGTCATGGCGACCGGCGGCAACGGCCTGATCTTCGGCAAGTCAACGAACTCCGTCATCTGCACCGGTGCCGCGGCGGCCCGCTGCTACCAGGCGGGTGCGTGGTACGGCAACCCC
>DATAKA010000066.1:0-9604 GCA_036261855.1 Phycisphaerales bacterium
GTGCTGCTTTGACGGCGGCGTCGACGTCCTTGTCCGAGCCTTGCGAGACGTGGGCGAGCGGTTTTTCGGTGGCGGGGTTGATGGTCGCGAAGGACTCGCCTTTGGCGGGCGTCCATGCGCCGTTGATGAAGTGGCCGTAGCGGTCCTTGATCTCGACTTTTACGGTTTCCGGCGCGGGGGCGTACTCAAAGCCGCCGGCGAAGGCGCTGGCGGGGGTGGGCTTGTCTTTCGGGGCGCGATCGGGCGAAACGTTGCCGCTCACGTGCCCGTTGGTGTGGGTGGTCTGCGGTGCGGAGGTTGCAGCGCCGTTGCCCTGGTGGCTGGTCATGGGGAGATCGTAGCGGGCGGGGATTCACCACCCGGCGGCCGTTCCGCACCGCATTCCGGGCACGTTGCGCCGATGACGCCGTGCCCGGAGAGGTCATACCCGCACGCGCGGCATGCCCCGCGCCTGGCTCGGCGTGCGGTGCGGAGGCGTGTGAGCCATTCCACCGCCCACCACGCCGCGGCGGTGAAGAGTGCGGTGTCAAGGATGAACCCGGCGGCGGTGGGGCGCAGGGGGAGGCGGCGTTCGTCCCCGGTGGCGAGAGCCCGCATCGACCATTGCGGCAGGCCGTGCTTCCACGCGAGGCGGAGGGAGGTCTCACGCTGGGCAGGCAGCGTCTCGAAGAAGCGCGATTCGTCGTGGGCCGTCCACTGCAGGGCGGGCAGGGGCCAGCCGACGCTGACAGCCTCGAACGTGCGGTTGGGAGCGGTGGTGGGGGACGTGCCGAGCATCGAGCCCATCCACACGCACTCGCTGACGAGGTCGTGGCGGATGGCAAGGCCCCGGCGAACGAGCCAGGTGCGGACGGTCCAGTCCTTCGGGGGCACGTGCCGCAGGTACGCCGTGGAGGCGGTGTTTGGGCTGGGGAGGAAGTTGGAGCCGGAGAGGTCTGCGAAGCTGGCGGCGAGCCAGGAGATGGCGATGGTGGTGGCGACGCCCAGGAGGAGGGAGAGTGCAAGTCGGCGTGTGGGCGTGCGGGCGGTCATGCTGCAGGATCATTCGCGGCGGACGGCTCAGGTCTTTTGCGGAGGAGGCAGGTATCCGCCGCTTCTGGTGCGGGTGCCGCACTCGGGGCAAGCGACCAAGTTCGCGACGGGGTATGCGCACGCTGGACACAATCCTCGCGAGCGGCGTCGACGGGCGCGCACCCAAAGGAGCAACGCGTATACGACGATGACGGGGATGGTCCACAGGAGTGTGTTCACGGCAAAGGCGAGCGGGAGTGGCCGAAGCGGGTAACGTCTGCCGCCGAACTGCAGTCCGTAGGACCACCAGTCATTCGCTTGGCTGATGGTTGTGGCGGGTACGGGCGCGGATGGCAATGAGTATGGCGGGCCTGTGAACGCCGTGCCGCCCGCGGTTCCTCCACGACCGGTCCACGCCGGCACGGGAGAGTCGCGCATTTGCAGGCAAGGCACTGGCCACCCAGCGGAGACGAACGTGCTCCCTTGGGCTGCGCCCGGGGAAGAGGTGGACCACATCGTGTACCAGACTTCGTCGACGCGCACGCCGGGCGCGCGGCGTTCAAACCACGTTGTGATGCTCGACTCGGGTATGAACGAGAGCCGCCAGAAGTGCGCGGCGGCACCGGGCGCAATCCGCGTCCATCCGCTAGTGGCCGAGGCGAGGCGTGCAGGGAGCCAAGCTGACGTGATTGCGAGCAATGTGCCCGCGAGCAGCAGGGACAGAACCAGGGTGAGGTGGAGGCGGAACTTCACACGGGTTCTCCGGTCGCGGGCTCGGAGCCAGATTCGCGGCATGGTGCACCCGCGCGGAGTCGCCGGGCCTGTTGTCGCACACATATCACAAAGGTTGTGGCGGCGGCGAGCCGGCGCCACGCATCACGCCTCCGAAAAGTCATACCCCGCGACGTACTTCCCGGTCTTCAGCCGCACCAATTGCCGCAGGATGTCGTTGCACAGCGTGCTCGCGCCGAAGCGGAAGTAGTCGGGCGTGAGCCAGGGGTTGCCGCCGTGGTTCTCGAAGCCGGGGACTTTCAGCGGGCCCATCGTTTCGTGGACCATCACGAGGTACTGCACCGCCTGCTTGGCGCTGCGGATGCCGCCCGCGGGCTTCATGCCGACGACGCAGCCTGTTTCCAGGTACCAGTCGCGGATGGCCTCGAGCATCACGAGCGTTACGGGCATGGTCGCGGCGGGCTGGACCTTGCCGGTGGAGGTCTTGATGAAGTCGATGTTGTGCGCACCCGTGTCCTTCCCGCCGCTGGACAGCACGTCGTGCATCGCCCGGATCGCCAGGTCGCTGGCCTTGCGCACGTTGTCCAGCGTCTCGAGTTCGCCGGTTTCCAGGATCACCTTCAGGTGCGCGTACGCCCCGTTCTCCCGCTGGCACGCGCGCTTGGTTGCTCGGATCTCTTCCGCGACCTCGTCGTACCCGCCCGCGAGGAACGTGCCGCGGCTGATGACCATGTCGATTTCGTCTGCGCCCGCGGCGACCGCGCGGCGGACGTCATCCAGACGCACAGCCAACGGGTACTGGCCGGAAGGGAAGCCGGTCGCCACGCTGGCGATCTTCACGGTGCGGGTCGCTGCGTCTCCCAGGACTTCCGCGCAGGTCGGGACGAGGCTCGGGTACACGCACACCGCGCCGCAACTCGGGAGCCTCTTGCCGAACAGGTGCTCATCATTGGGGTAGGGCCGCATGGCCTTCCGGCAGAGGCTCCGCGCCTTTTCGTGCGAGTCCTTGCCCTCCAGCGTCGTCAGGTCGAGCATCGAGAGCGCAAGTTCAAGCGCAGCGCGCTTGGTGTGCGTCTTGATCGAGCGCTTGGTGAACGACGCGGCACGCTCGGCCGCCATGACGGCGTCAACGGTGGGCATTGCACATTGTACGAACGGGTGGTGCATGCCGGAGAAGCGTGGAGCTCCGGCCGGATCCGCGTGGGTTTGCTCGCGCCGGCTGCTCAGTTCTTTTCCAGTTCGCCGCCGTTGGTGCGCCAGCGGAGCAGGCCACCCTGCATGACGTACACATCGTCCACGCCCTGGCTGAGGAGACGCTTCGCGAGGCCCATGGCGCTCGGGCTTGCGGGGTCGGCACCGTAGATGACGACCTTGTCCGCGGAGCGTGCCAGCGCCGGGGCGGTGGTGCTGGCCGCGTCGGCGAGGGTCATGCTCTGTGCGCCCGGGATGTGCCCGCTGGCGAACTCCTCGCTCGAACGGGCATCGAGGAACAGCGTTGCGCCGGGTTTGCCCTGCTGGGCGGACCACAGCCTGCGGGCCTGTGCGACGCTCATTAGCTCTACATCCGCGTCCGAAGTGCGTCCGCATGCCACCAGCATGAGTGTGCCACAGGAAACAATCGCCAGCGCCGTTCGTACAAGCATGGGCGGAGGATATTCGCCAGGCATGAACCACGCCTTGTCCATCCCTGTTCTGATCGGTGCGGCGGTCGCCGCGTGCAGCGCGCCCGTGGTGCCGAGCGTGGCAGCGCGTGCCGAGCCGCCCGCGCAGTCGGAGCCGGATGGGGAGCGGATGTCGCAGAAACTCTTGAGCAGCGTGACCGCCGCGGCGCCGGGGTCTTCGTTCACGATTGCGCTGTCGTGCCGCGTGGCGAAGGGGTGGCACACGTACTGGCCCGGGCTCAATGACACGGGTGCACCGGCGAGCTTTGAATTCGTGCTGCCGGCCGGATGGACGGCGGGGGAGCCGCAGTGGCCCGCGCCGATGCGCCACGTCTCACCGGGAGACCTTGTCGATTACGCTCTCGAAGGTGACTTCACCGTGCTGGTCGAAGTTCAGGTGCCGAAGGATGCGGCGGTGGGCACGGCGCACGAAGTGTCAGTCGCGGCCGGGTGGCTGGTGTGCAAGAACGTGTGTGTGATGGAATCACGCACATCCACGACGACAATCCGTGTGGAAAAGTCCACGGTGGCACGCGCCGAGCATGCGGAACTCATTGACGCCGCCAGGAAGAAGTTGCCCGAAACCACGGTGCCCGCTGGCCTGGAACTCAAAGTGCAGGGCAGGGAATTCTCCGCGACTTGGCAAGGTGCCTCGTCGTTAGAGTTCTGCCCGATAGACACTGCAGTTCCCTATGAGAATCTCCTGAAAGACGGCGCATCCGATACTGCGACGTTGCGCGTGAAGCTCGGGGATTTCCCGAACTCCGCGCGTGTGGAGGGAGTAGTTGTGGGGGTGTTCGGTGCCGACCGCAAGGCGGTGCGCCGTGCTGTCCGCGTCTCGCTGCCCGTGCCGGGCGATGAGCCCGGGAAGAGGTGATTGAGATAGAGTAGAAGTGATACGATTCACGCCGTTTTCGTGCGGCGAAGAATGATGTGTACGGGGCATTCGCCCCGACGCGCGGATGAATAAGTGTCCCCAAAAGGAGTTGCAGATTATGACGACCAAGAAGTTGCTTGCCGCGTTCGCCGGTGTTGCCCTGCTTTCGGCCGCCATCGCGCTGCCCACGGCCCAGGCTGACGACGAGAAGCCCAAGCAGAAAGTCCAGCAGGACCAGAAGGTGAAGAACCCCGAGGCCGAGAAGTTCAACAAGGATAAGGAAAAGGCCAAGGACAAGGATAAAGAGAAGGCCAAGGACAAGTCCCAGGACGACGAGAAGTCCAAGAACAAGCCCGCCGAGGGCGCTGCGGAGGTCGGCAAGCCCGCTCCCGCGTTCACGCTGACCGATACCGACGGCACGACCGTGAACCTGGCCGATGTGGTCAAGGGCGGCACCAAGATCGTCGTGCTCGAGTGGTTCAACCCGGGGTGCCCGTTCATCGTGAAGCACCACAAGGACAACAAGACCTTTAACGACCTCTACGCCAAGTACCACGAGAAGGGCGTGGAGTTCTTCGCCATCAACAGCGGCGCGAAGGGCATGCAGGGCTACGGCAAGGAGGCCAACAAGCAGGCCAGGACCGACTTCGCCCTGCCCTACCCCGTCCTGCTCGACGAGTCCGGTGACGTGGGCCGCGCGTACGGCGCGAAGACCACGCCCCACGTCTTCATCATCGCGAAGGACGGCACGATCGCCTACAAGGGTGCGATCGACGATGACAACTCCATGAAGGTTGGCAAGACCAACTACGCCGCCAAGGCCCTGGACGAGCTCCTGGCCGGCACCAGCGTGACGACGCCCGAGACCAAGCCCTACGGCTGCGGTGTCAAGTACGCGAAGTGATCGGAGAGCCCAATCAGTTCCAATGACACCCCCGGGCCCCTTACCCGGGGGTTGTTTTTGCGCACCCATGCGAGCCCGGTGGTCAGAACGCCCGATGATGGGGTGCGTACAAGTGTGCGGGCGAAGGACTGCGAGGCGTATTGACCCCGCACGCAGAGCGTCCCCAAGGATTGACCATGCTGAAGACGGTGCTCGACTTTCTCCTGGTGGCGGTGGGCTTTGGGCTCATCATCTTCGTCCACGAACTGGGCCACTTCCTCGCCGCGCGCTGGGCGGGCATCCGCGTGCTGGCGTTCGCCATCGGGTTCGGGCCGGCGCTCGTGTCATACCGCAAGGGGCTGGGGCTGCGGCGGGGCAGTTCCGAGCGTGAGTACATGGAGAAGCACCGGCGCGATGCTTCGATCAGCGCGACCGAGTATCGCCTGAACTACCTGCCCTTCGGCGGCTACGTCAAGATGCTGGGCCAGGACGACATGGACGCGACCGCCCGCTCCACAGAGGCCGATTCCTACCAGTCCTGCCATCCGTGGAAGCGGCTGGTCGTCATCTCCGCGGGCGTCGTCATGAATCTCATCACGGCGGCGGCGCTGTTTGTCTTTGTGTTCATGGTTGGCCGACAGGTGACGCCATCGGTCATCGGCGGGGTCGCCCGCAACTCTCCGGCGGCGCTCGCGCAGCCTGTGGCGCCGATCACCAACGTGCATCCGGGCCTGAAGGCTGGCGACCGCGTGCTGCGCATCAACGGCAAGTCACTCCGGTCCTTTGACGACCTGACCCTTTCGATCGCGATGGCGCCGAAAGATGAGCCGCTCGAGTTTGTCGTGGACCGTGGTGGCGAAGAGCTGACCTTCAGCGCTGTCCCTCGGCGTGAATTGACCACGGGCCTCCTCGCCGTCGGTCTGCAGCCGGCGTTCGGGCTGACCCTTCCCAAGCTCGACAATGCAGCCGACGCAGGGGCGTTGGCGTCGTTCCTCAAGGGCGAGGGCGTCCAGGGCTTGGGCGCGGGCGACCGGGTTTCCCTGGTGGATGGCCGCGCTGCGGTCTATGCGCACGACATCGATGCCGCTATCGCGGCAGGGCGCGGGGAAGCTGTCACGGTCACCGTCGCGCGTGCGGATGGCACAACTAGCACCGCGAACATCGAGCCGCGTGCGGAGTTTGAGAACGATCTCGTCGCGTCCGACGCCAAGTCGGTGATTCCGGTGCGTCACATCCTGGGGCTGACCGGCGTGCTGCGGGTGCTCGACGCCGACCCAGAGGGCGCAGGGCCCAAGGCTTCGGAGCAGGGGCTCAAGGACGGCGACGTGTTCGCGGTGCTGGGAGGCGTGGAATACCCGTCCATCGCCGAGGGCATCATGCAGATCCGCGAGCATCAGGGCAAGTCAATCGATGCGGTCGTGATCCGGCAGGTTGAGTCCGCCGATGGCGGGTCGCGATGGGTGGAAGTGCCCCTTCCAGGCCTCAAGGTCTCGCGCGATGGACGGCTCGGCTTTGCACGGGGCAACACGGGGGACGTGAGCGCCCTGCTCGCCGCGCCCATCGGGACGGTCCGCAGGAACTTCGACCAGGATGTCCGCACTGCCGCGGCGGCCAGCGGCCTGACCGCAGGCACCACCGTGCTCGAAGTCGATGCGCTCCCCACGCCCACGCTGGGAGCACTCCGCGATGCTCTGCGGCTCGCCACGCGGAAGGCGATGGATGAAAAGCAGGGTGCAACTGTCACGCTCCGTGTGAGACGACCGGTCGCCGGTGTGCCGGATGCGAGCGCCCCGATCGAAGACATCCGCTGGGAACTCACCAAGGAGGATGTCGCGGCAGTTCATTCCCTGGGCTGGACCAACGGCCTTGCAGAGGCGGGCGTCCTGCAGCCGGCGGAAGTCGCGCTCAAGGCCGACAACCCGCTCGCCGCCGTCAAGATGGGCGTCGCCGAGACCAAGCGAGTGATGCTGATGACGTACCTGACCTTCGCGCGGCTTGCACAGGGTTCTGTGAAGGTGGAGCACCTCAAGGGCCCCGTGGGTATTGCCCACTTGGGCACGCTCGTGGCGGACAAGGGGCTCATTTGGCTGCTCTTCTTCCTGGCGCTCATCTCGGTCAATCTCGCCGTCATCAACTTCCTCCCGCTCCCGATTGTCGATGGTGGTCAGGCGCTGTTCATCATCTACGAGTGGGTGCGGGGCAAGCCCGTGCCGGTGGGGTTCCAGAACGCCGTCACCATGGCGGGCCTGGTCATGATCGGTGTCATGTTCCTGCTGGTCACGTACAACGACATCCGCGGCCTCTTCGGTCTCTAAGCGCTGGCCGCTCCACCGGTCCCGTGCCGTCAATACTTGCCCGTGCCTGATGGTGTCACGTCCATGTTGGGCTTTGCCGTGCTCTTCCTGTTGGGGCTGCTGTGTGCCATCGCCTTCGTGACGGCGTGGACCCTGCACCGGCTGCTGCACCCGCCGCGCCGCACGTACGCCACCGCACTCGCCCAGGGACGCCCCGGACAGCCTGATCAACTTCGCGGCCCAACAGGGACGCCGCGGAGTTTCGAGTCGTGGACGATTTCCTGGCGCGGGATGGACCTGCCCGTCTGGGACATCGCGGGTGACGCCCCCTCCGGGCCGGTGGTCATCATGACCCACGGCTGGGGCGACTCGCGCATCGGCGCGCTGGCCCGGGCGGAGGCCCTGCTTCCCGACGCGTCGCGGGTGATCGCGTGGGACATGCCGGGGCATGGTGATGCGCCGGGGTCATGCCTTCTCGGCGTACACGAGCACGAAGCGCTCCGCGCGCTCGTGGAGCGTGTCGCTGGCAATGGCACCCCGGTCGTGCTGCTCGGCTGGTCGCTCGGCGCGGGTGTGTCGCTCGCCGCGATGAGCGGGTGGGAGGGCGGGGCCTCCGGCAGCGTGCGGTGCGTGATCTGCGAAGCACCATACCGCCTGCCGCAGACGCCCGCGCGGAACATGATGTGGTCCTTTCGACTGCCAACGGCGATCAACCTGCCGGTCGCGATGGCGCTCGCACGCCTGCGCATTGGCGCACCGCCGTTCTGGCAGCAGGAGCGGGGCACCTTTGATCGGGCGTCGTTCGCTGCATCGGTGCGCGCCCCAGTGGTCATCATCCACGGCGAGGACGACGCGATAGCGCCGGTGCAGGACGCACGGGATATCGCCGCGGCCGCGCCACACGCTCAATTGCTCACGCTGCCCGACGCGGGGCACTACTCCCTCTGGACGGCTGAGCCTGCGCGAGCGATGGTTGTGGATCGCGTGCGATCGTTCATGGCGGCCCACACGGGCGCATGAAAAAACCGACCGCGCAGGCACGGTCGGTTCGTTGCGTACGCGATCGTGACGGGCTTACTTCACGCTGTCCTTGCCCGCGATGTACTTGATGAGGTCCACGCAGCGGGCGGAATAGCCGGCCTCGTTGTCGTACCACGAGACGATCTTGAAGAACCGCTTGTTCAACTCGATGCCGGCCTTGGCGTCGAAGATGCTGCTGCGGCGGTCTCCCAGGAAGTCGCTGCTCACGACCTCCTCGTCGGTATAGCCGAGGACGCCCTTCATGCTGCCCTCGCTCGCGGCCTTCATCGCGGCGCAGATCTCGGCGTACGACGTGTCCTTGCCCGTCTTGAACGTCAGGTCCACGCACGACACGTCCGCGGTGGGCACGCGGAACGACATGCCGGTGAGCTTGCCCTTGAGTTCCGGGATGCACAGCGTCACGGCCTTCGCGGCGCCGGTGCTCGCCGGGATGATGTTCATGTAGGCGTTGCGCCCGCCGCGCCAGTCCTTCTTGCTGGGGCCGTCCTGCGTGGGCTGCGTCGCGGTCGCGGCGTGGACGGTGGTCATGAGGCCTTCTTCCAGGCCGAAGTTGTCCTGGATGACCTTCGCGACCGGCGCGAGGCAGTTGGTCGTGCAGCTCGCGTTGCTGACGACCGTGTGCTTGCTGGCGTCAAACTTCTCGTGGTTCACGCCCATGCAGAGCGTGGGGACAACGCCCGCCTCGCTCTTGGTGGGGGCCGAGATGATGACGCGCTTCGCGCCGGCGTTCACGTGCAGGTTGGCCTTCTCAAACTCCGTGAACAGGCCTGTGGACTCGAGCACATACTGCACGCCCAGGTCCTTCCAGGGCAGCGTCGCCGGGTCCTTCACGGCCATCGTCCTGGTCGTGCGGCCGTTGACGGTGAACGAGCCGCCGGTTTCGCTGGCGGTGGCGGAAACCGTCGCGGGGCTGCCGCCAACCATGAAGCGGCCGTGCATGGTGTCGTACTTCAGCAGGTATGCCAGGTTGTCCGCGGGAACAAGGTCGTTGACGGCCACAACCTCGATGCCTTGCTCAAAGGCCATGCGGTAGACCAGGCGACCGATGCGTCCAAAACCGTTGATACCGATGCGGATTGCCACAGGAGACTCCTTCCATTCCGCG
>DATAKA010000070.1:0-3529 GCA_036261855.1 Phycisphaerales bacterium
GTGGCAAGCCCTCCCCGCCACAGAACGCGCGAAGTTCCTCTTCCGCATCGCACGCCGCATCCAGGAGCGCGCCCGCGAACTCGCCGTGCTCGAGACATTGGACTCCGGCAAGCCGATCAAAGAGTCACGCGACGTGGACATCCCCCTCGTCGCGGCCCACTTCTTCTACCACGCGGGATGGGCGGACAAGCTCCCCTTCGCGTTCCACGGGCGCACGCCCAAGCCCGTCGGCGTCTGCGGCCAGATCATCCCCTGGAACTTCCCGCTGCTCATGGCCGCGTGGAAACTCGCGCCGGCCCTCGCCTGCGGCAACACCTGCGTGCTCAAGCCCGCCGAGACCACGCCGCTTACCGCCCTCCGCCTCGCCGAAATCTGTGAAGAGGTTGACCTCCCTCCCGGCGTCGTCAACATCATCACCGGCGACGGCCGCACCGGCGCGGCCATCGTGAACCACCCGGGCATCGACAAGATCGCCTTCACCGGCAGCACCGACGTGGGCAAGAAGATCGCCGCGGCGGTCGCGGGCACCAAGAAAAGGCTCACGCTCGAACTCGGCGGCAAGTCCGCCCACATCATCTTCGAGGACGCAAGCCTTGACCAAGCCGTGGAGGGCATCATCCAGGGCATCTACTTCAACCAGGGCGAAGTGTGCTGCGCGGGGTCGCGTCTCCTCGTGCAGGAGAGCGTTCTCGACACGGTCATCAAGAAGTTGGAACTCCGCCTTGCAAGCCTGCGCGTGGGCGACCCGCTCGATAAGAACACCGACGTGGGCGCGGTGAACAGCGCCCAGCAACTCGCGACGATCAACAAGTACCTGAAACTCGGCGAAGAGGAGGGCGCGACCCTGTGCCGCGCAAACTCCTCCACGCTTCCCCAGAGCGGCTACTGGTGCCGCCCGTGCTTCTTCACCAACGTGCAGCCCAGCCACACCATCGCCCGCGAGGAGATCTTCGGCCCCGTGCTCAGCGTCATGAGTTTCCGCACCGTCGAAGAAGCCCTCACCCGCGCCAACAACACGCCCTACGGCCTCGCCGCGGGCGTGTGGACCGACAAGGGCAGCAAGGTGCTCGAGATCGCCAAGAAACTCCAGGCCGGCGTCGTCTGGTGCAACACCTACAACAAGTTCGACCCCGCCAGCCCCTTCGGTGGGTACAAAGAGAGCGGCTTCGGACGCGAGGGCGGCGTGCACGGGCTGAGGGCGTATGTGACACTGTGAAGAATGGAACCACAAAGGCACGAAGAGCACGAAGAACAAGAAAAGAGTGATGAACCGACTTGATGCCTGGTTGCCTCGTGCTTCGTGCCTACCCGTATTCGACTTGACTGCCTCATTCCCCTTCGTGTTCTTCGTGCCTTCGTGGTGAACTGCCTTGGAGCGACCGATGACCCGCATCCCCGTCCTCAAAACCTACAAGCTCCTCATCAACGGCGCCTTTCCGCGCACTGAGTCCGGCCGCTCGCTGCCGGTGCTGGACAAGAAGGGCAACGTCCTCGCGCACATCGCCCACGCTTCCCGCAAAGACCTCCGCGACGCCGTCGAAGCCGCGCGTGCCGCCCAGCACAAGTGGGCCGCCGCCACCGCCTACAACCGCGGCCAAATCCTCTACCGCCTCGCGGAAATGATGGAAGGCAAGCGTGAGGAACTTGCTGAAGCAATTGCATCTGTCCCCTCATCAGAGCCGCGGGCTTCAGCCCGCGCACGCGCCGGCGCTGCATCCAAACGCGCACGCTCCTCCACTCCGTCTCTCCGTCGCTCCGTTTCTCCGTCTCTTTCCCCGTCTCTTGAAGTCTCCCTCGCCATCGACCGCGTCGTCCACTACGCCGGCTGGGCGGACAAGTACGGGCAGATCTTGGGCTGCAACAACCCCGTCGCCGGCCCCTTCTACAACTTCACGAGCCCCGAGCCCACGGGCATCGTCGTCTGCCTGCCGCCGGACGAAGCACCGCTGCTGGGCCTGCTGTCACTCGCCGTGCCCGCCCTGTGCGCCGGCAACGCCGTCGTCACCCTCGCAAGCGAAACGAACCCTATCCCCTCGATGGTGCTTGCCGAGGCCGCCGCGACCAGCGACATGCCCGGCGGCATCCTGAACATCTTGACCGGCCCGCGCAGCGAACTCGTCCCGCACATCGCCCCCCACCGCGATGTGGACGCGGTCCACGCCGCCAACCTGACCGCCGACCACAACGCCGCCCTCCGCATGGGCGCGGCCGAAAACCTTAAACGCGTGACCGTGCGTGAAGGCGTCAACTTCGCCGACAACGATGCCTGCAACTCGCCCTGGTGGATTGAGCCGTTCGTTGAGTTCAAGACAATGTGGCATCCGGTCAGTGCCTGAAGCACACGGCACCCAAAGCACGCTCAAGGACCGACAAACGAATCCTCGGCCGAGCCCGGTGCCTCGTTGCCGTGCAGCCGCAGCGCCCGCTCCCTGGCCGCGGCCTCCCGGGTCAGGAGTTCAATCGAGCCGCCCGTCTGGCCCGAGTTGAACTGCTCGCGCATCTCCCGCAAGCCTTCCTCAATGTCCGCCGGCAGCCAGATGTTGTCCTGCCCGTTCATGGGCGTCTGCATCCACTGGGCCGACCCATCCGCACGCACCCCCCACTGGCCGGTGCCATCGTGGTTGGGCGAATTCTCCATCACATAGATGGGCTGGTTCCGTAGCGCACGCCGGATGACCGGCGACGCGTCGGAAAGCACCACCGTCGAGGACGGCTGGTTGATCGCCGTCTGCAGGTTGGGCGCCATCCAGTTGGGCCGCTGCGACGAGAACATCACGTAGTAGGAGTACGACACCTGGTCCAGATTCTGCCAGTCGGTCGCGTCCTGCGGCAGCGCATGCGCCGCGTTGGGATTGCCCTCGCACGCCAACTGGTCGAGCGACGTATAGCCATTACGCCGCAGCGCGAAGAGGTTCGCCGAGTTGGAGCGGTTCACGTCCTGCCCGACATCCCACCAGCGCCCGCCCGCCGTGCTGGCCGACGCCACCGGCAGGCTGCCCTGATAGTCGTTGGAATACGCGCCCAGCGCGCCCGCCACGCCGCCCAGGCTGGCCACACACGCTGTCTTCTCACGCCGCGTCTGCCAGCTCGAGAGCACCGGGAACAGCGCACTGCCGCCCAGCACCAGCACCGCCGCGACGGAAGCGATATCCGCTAGCCGGAACGGAAGCACAGAGCCACGCCCACGCTCGATCGGAATCGGCGCGTGCGCCCGCTCTTCCATCACAGCCCTGAAAGTCCGGTCCACGAGCCCGGTGCGGTCGCCCTGATACGCGGCGGTCTGTGTCACGAGGTCCCGCATGGCATCGACGACGCCCGCACGGGCCCGCAGCGAGGGCGCCACGCGGCCGGGGTTGAAGTTCGCATTGACCAACGCATCCAATGCCTCAACGTCGTCCGCGCTCAGCGAAGCCTCATCCGTCGTGTGCTCTTCGATCGCAACAATCCTCGCCAGCGTGACGTCCACCAGCGCCGCGTCCACCCGCTCGCACGGAAGGCCCGTCAGCGCCAACAGCCGGGCGATCTGCGC
>DATAKA010000072.1:0-2895 GCA_036261855.1 Phycisphaerales bacterium
CCGTACACTGCCACATTCTCGTGCGCCCCCGCCCCCGCCCTCCAATCTCACCCGGCCATCCGACCCGGAAAGCCCCTATGCCCACATCCAACGGCTCCCGCCCCCGCCCCCCCCACACGCCTTCCAAGTCCAAGAAACCCGCCCGCGTCCTCCTCAAGATCTCCGGCGAGTCCTTCTGCAAGCCCGGCGGCTTCGGCGTGGACCCCATCGAGCTCGACTTCATCGCCACCGAGATCAAGGCCGCCCGCAAGGCCGGCGTCCAGATCGCCATCGTCGTCGGCGGCGGCAACATCATCCGCGGCGCTGAGCTCGCCCAGGCCGGGCACATCCAGCAGGCCACCGCCGACTACATGGGCATGCTGGGCACCGTCATCAACGCCCTCGCCCTCAAGGAAAAGCTCACCACGATGGACGTGGACTGCCGCGTCATGTCCGCCATCGAGGTCCGGGCCGTCGCCGAGATGTTCATCCGCAACCGCGCCCTGCGGCACCTTGAGAAGGGCCGCATCGTCATCCTCGCCGCCGGCACCGGCAACCCCTTCTTCACCACCGACACCTGCGCTGCCCTGCGCGCGGTCGAGCTCAAGTGCGACCTCCTCCTCAAGGCCACCAAGGTCGACGGCGTCTACACGGCGGACCCCAAGAAGGACAAGACCGCCACCCGCTACGACTCCCTCACCTACGCCGAGGCCATCTCCAAGCGCCTCAAGGTCATGGACATGACCGCCCTCGCCATGGTGCAGGAGCACGATGTGCCGGTCATGGTCTTCGACTTCAAGAAGCCGGGGAACATCGCACGAGCCGTCGCGGGCGAGATGCTGGGGACAATGCTGGCGAAGTAGGCCTAGAGCAAACCCCGGTGGCACGATCTCGGTGCCACCCGCCGTCAGGAGTATGCCCATGGCTGTCGAAGAACGGGTGTTTGATTGGCGACGGGCGCTTGCGCGCTCTCTGCTCATGGGGCTGTTCTTATGGATAGCGTTTATCTTGGTCGGCGCGTTCATGACTGATGGTGACGAATTGCGTCGACCGGGATTCTGGCGGCTCAGCGGGCTGCTCTTTGCGATCTCAACGAGTGTGTTCTTTTCCTGGAAGCTCGTTCGACGCGTGAGCTAGCAGCTCTCACCTCAATGCCTCGCGTTGGGACGCTGACGCCGGGGAAACCTAAGCGGTTTCCCCCGGCACCCCCATCCCTTTCAGGAACCGTGCCACCGAGGTCGGGCTTTGACGACCTCGGTGCTGCTGTGCTCCAACTCACCGAGATCGCAGGGCCGATCTCGGTGGCACGATCTCGGTGCCACCTGCCGGTTGGGAACCCCGAGGCGTCTGGGTCACCTCAGCACACGGGCAGCTTCGTCGAGCGTTTCCTGCTGCGAGGCGCCGCATTCGGGGCAAGTGTCCGACCCGCTGCTCAGCATGTCATACCGACACCTGACGCACAGCCCCGCTGCATGCAGTTTCACCGCGGATCGCAGGAAGTGGCGTTGCACCCGCCGCAGGAAACCCACAATGCAACAAGCAGCGGCGGCAATTGCAAGGCATGTCTGAACGAGCGGAAACCAGGGCGTCAACGCGGCCACCCACGTTGTGGCCTCTGAGGTCCAGCCGAGATCACAAAGCCGTTTGATATGGAATGCTCTCGCTTCGGAGGATCGAGGGAACAAGGGCGCAGCGTCAACGACCTCGACTGCAAGGTCATGCGGACAGTCGGTGGTACTGGGAACGAACTCGACGACCGTAAGGGTGCCGAAAAGTGACCTCCGATGGTCGCATGCAACGCTAAAGAACGGTGACAACCCGGGTGTCCTCAATTGGGTGACGCTGCTGTTTACCATCAGTAATAACGCACATGCTACCAGCAGCACAGCCCAGAGTCTTGCGCTCAACCACCATGGCCTGCATGGGTCGAGCAACAAGATCGCCACCTGCCGCCATGGATTGCGTCGCTTGTTCCGTGCTGGCACGCATGGATAATAACAACGGACGCCTGTGGCCAGGTGCCACGACGGTGCCGCTTTGGGCTCAGTCGTGTTCTGCGGGGTTGGCCCGCCGAGCACGACTATCCGCGGAGCCGGAGAGTCGTGGGCGGGGTGGCACAGGCTTCGTGCCACAGGCTCCGTCGGGGCTTTGACCGACGGTGCCTGTGGTTCGCGCGGGGGAAGTGCCGAGTGATCTGCAACTCTGCACTGCTTCCGCCACAGGCGTCGTCGCCCCGAGCCGCGACGAAGCCTGTGGCACGGTCTGTGATACACCATCCGCCACTCGCCCCCCTCCCCCACCCCCAATACCATCCCCCTCTACCTACGGAGCATCACCATGACCGACCCCGACACCATCCTCCTCGAAACCGAAGCCGCCATGGAAAAGGCGCTCGACTACCTCAAGCAGGAACTCCGCGGCGTCCGCACCGGCCGCGCCAGCCCCGCGATGGTCGAGACGCTGAAGGTCGAGGCCTACGGCAGCATGACCGACCTCAAGGCCGTCGCCGCCGTCAGCGTGCCCGAGCCCACGCAGCTCCTCATCAAGCCCTTCGACACGAGCATCCTCCACGCCATCAAGAGCGCGATCGAGAAGTCGGGCCTCGGCGTCAACCCCATCGTCGAGTCCAAGCACATCCGCATGGTGCTGCCGGCGATGAGCCAGGACCGCCGCCAGAAGGAAAGCCTCCGCATCAAGAAGATGGGCGAGGAGACCAAGGTCGTCATCCGCAACGCCCGCCGCGACGGCAACAAGCACGCCGACGCCCTCAAGAACAACCCCGCGAAGCACTTCCCCGAGGACGAGCTCGAAACCCTCAAGAACGAAGTCCAGGAACTCCTCAAGAAGTACGAGGCCGAAGTGGACAAGCGCGTGGACGAAAAGACCAAGGAAGTCATGACGATCTGACCCCCCCCC
>DATAKA010000076.1:0-23441 GCA_036261855.1 Phycisphaerales bacterium
GTGACTTCTCGACCCAGGTGGCAGGCGGGGAAGGTGTAGTTGACGTGGCCCTCGACGCCCCTTGGGCCGGCGAAGACTTCTCCGTCGGGGAAGTTGTTCTCGCCCGCGCAGTTGATCCACGTGGAGCCGTCGACGCTGACACGGAGGTCGGTGCCGTCGTGGCCGTCGCAGGCGGGGGCGCGGAAGTGGACTTCTGCCTTGGTGTTCAGCCAGTCGCAGAGCGACTGCTGCTTGTCGCGGATCTTGCGCCAGGACGCGGCGGGGTCTGGGTGGTCGAGGAGGCCGGCGCGGAAGACGAAGTCGGCGTATTCGGAGAGGCTCATCTCGGCGTCCTGGGCCATGCCGACGGTGGGGTAGGCCGTGCCGACCCAGCGGAGACCGCCCGCGCTCTCGCGTTCCATGAACGTCTGGAGCCACTCCTTGCGGGCGGCGCTGGCCATGGCCTGGCGGGACGGGTCGATGGTGGTGAAGGCGCGGCTGTTTTCCTCGGCCCAGAGCTTGATGCGCACGTCGATGGTCTTGATGGCGTGGAGTTCGAGGGGAGACAGGTGGCGGAGCTGCTCGTCGGAACCCAGGCGGAGCTTGAGTTCGTCGAGTTCTTCGCTGATACCCATCCACACCGGGTGCGCGCCGGCCTTCAGCACTTCTTCGTAGACCGCGGTAACGCCGGGCATGGCGACGGGGGCGGCGTAGATCGCGACGATGTCGCCCTTCTTCACTTTGCAGCAGTAGTGGACGAGGGTGTGGGCGAGGCGCTGCACGCGGGGGTCTTGGAGCATCGGCGAGGGTATCGCCGGAGCGGGCCACTCCAAAAAGAAACCCAGCCCCGTTGACCGGGGCCGGGCTTCGAGGGGGTGCTATGGAAGTGTTGGCTTAGGCGCGACGGCGACGGGCCGCGACGAGGCCGCCCATGCCCATGAGCGCGAGAGCGCCGGGGGTGGGGATGGTGTAGGAGAGGAACTGGCCGGCGACGGACTGGGTGCCCCAGCCGTCGGTCGCCGCGTCGCTGCGGGAGAGGTGATCCACGCCCGGATCGCCGCCACCGCCGCCGGTGGTGAAGATGTCGAAGCGGAAGGTGCCGTCGCCACCCATGCCGATCGCGGCGCGGCTGACGGAGACGGTCTGGCTGAACGCGGCGGTGGATGCCTGGATCAGCGTGTTGGTGGTGTACGTGGCGTCGAGCAGCGTGTTGCTGTTGTCGTTGAGGCCGCTCATCTGGCGGAGTTCAGCGCCGCCACCGAAGGGGAAGCTGGCGTCGGCCCAGGAGCCCACGTAGAACTCGATGCCCTGACCAGCGCCCCAGCTCACGTTGCGGCCCCAGCCGTTGCTGGTGTCGCCGCCGACAGCGCCGGTGTCGATACCGATGCAGTACTTGCCCCAGTTGGAGCCGCCTGCGCCGGCGTCGATGGAACCGCGGACGTTGATGGTGAACGTGATGAAGTTCGCGTCGTGGGTCACGTCCACGCTCGCGATATCGAGGTGGCCGAAGCCGTTGTCGAACAGTTCGTTCTGCGAGTCGGTGTACGTCGTCGCCGAAGCGGCGGTGGCCAGGCCCGCGGCAGCGAGCACAGCAAAGACGGTCTTCATGGGGTCTCTCTCCTATGCGTCCAACTTTGGGCGCGCAGCGGTGTGCGCGGAACATGCCCAAAGCGGTCTTGTCTCCAAGGAGAGTGTACCTCGGCTTCCATACCCCCACAAGGGCATTCACGCCATTTTGGGGGCAAGGACCTCCGATTTGAGGTGCCGATAAGCCTGGAAACCGCGGGAATCCCCTGTCAATTGGCCGCCAAGGGCTGTTCCGGGGAGGCTGCGACGCCCAGGTAGGTCAGGCTGCGTTCCATGATGCGGCGGGCGGCCGGGCCGGCGGCCGTGGCACCGTATCGGGATCGACGGGAGACGCCGTCACGCGGGCCCGGGTCGTCGATGATGACGAGGCAGACGATCTTGGGGTCCTCGACGGGGCCGGCGGAGAGGAAGGACGAAATGAACTGGTTGTCGAAGTAGCCGCCCGCGCCGCTGGGCTTTGCCTTGCCGGGGGGTGCGCCGCCGATCGGAATCTTGGCGGTGCCGGACTTGCCGAACATGGTGTATCGCCAGCCGCCCACGGGCATGTCCTTCTTGGCGGCGTTGCGGTCCACCGCGTCCACGACGAACTTCATGGTGTGACGCGTGAGGAGGGCGACGTCGGGCGGCAGGACGCGGATGTTGGGCTGGGCCTGGGAGTCGGCCGCGAGCAACCGCAGGGAGGGGAGGGTGCCGGCGGTCTCGCCGCGACGGGCGAAGGCGCTGAAGGCGCGGACCATCTGCAGGGGCGTCACGCCCAGCTCGTGTCCGTACGAGACCGAGACGTGCGTGGGCGTCTTCCAGTAGGCGAGGGGGGTGACCAGGCCGGCTGCCTCGCCCGGCAGACCGATGTTGGTCTTGCGGCCGAAGCCGAAGCGGATGACGGCGTCGTGCATCTCCTGAGGTGTGAGGCGTTGCCCCACCTTCACCATGCCGATATTGGACGAGTTGATGAGGACCTGCTGCCACGTCATGGTGGCGCGGGCTGTGACGTCGGTGAGCGGGCGGCCGTCGGGAGTGCGCCAAGAGCCGTTTTCGGTGTCGATGACCTCATCGGGCTTGGCGCGGCCAAGCTCGGTGATGGTGGACCAGACGAAGGGCTTGAAGGTGGAGCCGGGCTCGTAGATGTCCTCGACGCAGCGGTTGCGGGCGAGCGCGGGGTGGATCCTGCGGCCCGGATCGTCGGGGATTACGCGGTAGCGCAGGTTGGGATCGAATGAACCGCGCGGCTTGGGCGCTTCGCCCTTCTTGCCCTCACCTTTGACCGGCGCGTCCACCCACGGGAATGGGAGAGCCCCGGGGACATCGCGGACGATGTCCACCATCGCGAGCACCTCGCCGGTGTTGGGGTCTGCGATAACGCAGCGTCCGCCCGCCGCGTTCATGTCTTCCACCTGGCGGGTGACTTCTTCGTGGGCGATGCGCTGCAGCTCGGAGTCGATGGAGAGGCGGACGTTGGTGCCCGGGGTCGCGGGGATGACGCCGTTGGGCTCCACCCACAGCGGCTTGCCGGACCGGTCGCGGACGTATGTCAGGGAGCCCTCTTCGCCCGAGAGTTTTTCTTCGAGGCGGTACTCGGCGCCCATCATGCCCTTGTGGCCGAAGCCGACCTTGCCGACGAGCGGTGCCATCGCGTCGCCGCCCGCGAACTCGCGCACCTGCTGGCGCTCGAGGACGACGCCCGTGAGGGGGGTGGGGTTGTCCTTGGTTCGCTTCATGAGCGCACGGACCGCGGTCTCCTGGTCGAGCGTCAGGAGATCGGTGAGCGCGACGTAGCGGAGCGGCTTGGGCGGGCCGGCGGGCGCGGCCGGTTCGGTCGGGCCGGGGACGTTGGCGAGGTCCTTTGGGATCGGCTTGCCGGCGGCGATCGCTTCGGCCTTCCTGCCCTGGGCCTGGATCGCGGCGAAGGGATCGTCGGCGATGGCAGCATCGGCCGGAACGCTTGCTTCCTTCGCGACCATGGTGGGCACCGGCGCGGCGGCGGGATCACCGGACGGGTTGGCATTCGCCGCGAGGGCTTGGGTCTCGTCCCAGTTTGCCGCGACTTCCTCTCGGCGAGAGTTCTCCGCGATGGCGTTGCGGACCTTTGCTTCGAGTTCGCCATTCGGGAGGCCCACGGCCTTGGCGAGACGGGCGATCTCCGCCGCGAGGTCGCGGTCCTTTGCGAAGACGGTGGGATCGATCACGACCCGGCGCGCGAACGCGGTGCTGGCAACAAGGCGGCCGCGACGGTCCACGATGTCGCCGCGGGGCGGGAGCTCTTCACGCGTGGTGGTGCGGGCGACCATCTGTGTGCGCAGCGCTTCGCTGGGCGCGAGTTGGAGCTGCGCTACACGGATGAACAGCAGTGAGAAGACGGCGGTGACGCCGACGATCAGGGCGAGCGCGGTGCGGGCGAAGCGGGTGTGGGGCAGGGGCGTGTTCATGGGTCACGGGCCACGGGACGGAAAAGTCTGGCATGGGACCGCGCGGCGTTGACGCGTGCGGGACGGGGCACTGCGCCGATCGACTATCGCGGGCTTGCGGCAACGCGCTGGGGCTTCGACGGGGGCTTGGTCTGAGACTTGGCCGCGGGCTTGCTGGCGGGCTGGACAGCCGCCTTGCCCGCGTCCGCGGTTCGCTGCTTGGGCTGATTGCGAGCGGCGAAGATGGGGTCGTAGGTCGGGGCGAGGCCCTTGAGCTCTGCGGCGAGGAGCGAGCGTGGGATGTCGTTGGTCGCCGGGCGGAGCGGGCCGGCGGCGGTCGCGACGCGCTGCACCTCTGAGGGCGCCACGGCCGTCGCCACGCGGGCGCGGAGGTCGCGGAGTGCGTCGTCTGCCGCGGCGATGCGGAGGCGGGCCTGCGCTGCCTCGCTCCCGGCCTGGAGGCGGGCCTGGCGTTGCGCGAGCACCCCGCATCCAATGACGCCCAGGGCAATGACCATCGTCACGAGTTTGGCAAACATGGGGACCTCGGTGACTCGCGGGGGACGGGGGGGCGGGGAGAAAAGAGTCGGGCGGCGCTGTCGCACCGCCCGGCTTGGAGTGAATCAATGGTCCGTCAGGCGGCGGGCAGGACGATCTTCGCGCCGACCCGCAGAGCGTTGGGGTTCCTGATGTCCTTGTTGAGCTTCAGGATGTCATCGACGCGCTTGGACGAGCCGAGCTGCTTCTGGGAGATCGTGCCGAGCGTGTCGCCCTTCTGGACGGTGTAGCTGCGGGGGCCCTTGGACTTGGAGGCCTCGGGCCTCTCGGCCTTGGGCTTGTCGCTGGCGATGCGGGTTTCCTTGGGCTTGGTCACTTCGGGCTTGTCGGCCTTCGGTGCTTCCTTGATGCCCATGCTGGCGGGGTCCGGGATGCGAACCTTGACGCCCACGCGGAGCTGGCCCTTGGCGCCCATGCGGTCGCTGTTGGCTTCCTTGAGCTTGGTCCAGTACTCGCCCTTGCCGTAGTACTTCTTGGCGATGCTGTACGCGCTCTCGCCGTTGGCGACGGTGTGCCAACGCTCATCGCCCTTGGGTGCGGCGGGCTTCTCGGCGAGCTTCTCCGCGAGTTCTGGCGCTGTGATCGGGAGCGACGTGGGGGCGGCGTTGATGGGCTGCTGCGCACCGGCGTCGAAGCCAGGGAGGAGCATCGGCTTTGTCTCACCCATGGTGGCGGAATCGGGGCCCTGGCCACCCGAGCCCACCAGCATCGGCTGCGCCTGGGGCAACGCGGCGGGGAGTCCGTTGGTCATATTGGCCGCGCCGGTGCTGACCATGGGCGGCATGACGGGCAGCATCTCACCGCCGCGGGTCGCGATCTGCGAGGTGATGGTGGGGTCGTTGGCCGGGTCCTTGACGACGAGGCCCGCGTTGGGGTCGGTCGGCGCGGGGCCGATGAGGACGGGCTTGTCGCTGGTGATGATGCCGCCACCGGTGCCCTGGTTGATAGTGACCACCGGGCCGAGGGCGGGCTCGTTGGGGGCGGTCACGACGCCCGTAGGGGCATCGGTGACGTTGCCGGCGAGTTGGGCCTTGCGGGCCTTGGAGAGGTGGTCGCTGATCAGCACGGTGACGAGCAGCACCAGCGCGAATCCGACGATGAGAGCGAGTTTGAGTTCACGGGTCACGGCGAGCGCATCCTTGCGAAGCGTCACTGGCCCGATGAGCGGGCCGCGACAACGCCTTGGCGTCCTCCGGCCCCGCCAGCATCCATGCGGTGGGAAGTCCGAAGTTCGCGTCTTGAAGCACTCGGTGCCGCGGTGGGCGGCGTCGAGCGGCAAACTGTATGACGAACCTACAGCGAAAGGCGGACCACGCGCAGCTTGGCGGAGCGTGCCCGGGGGTTCGCCGCAACCTCATTTTCGGCTGGAACGGTCGGTTTGGAAGAAAGTTCCTGCGGGCGATTCGTGCCGGTTGCGCGGCTTCCGCGCACGACCTCCCCGAACGCCTGCTTGACGGCCCGGTCCTCCAAGGAGTGGAAGGAAATGATGGCGACGCGGGCGCCCGGGCGGAGCCAGGTCGGCTTGCCGGCCTCGATTGCGGTCGCGGCCCGCTGGACCGCGTCGAGCAGCGCTTGGAGTACCCCCAGTTCGTCGTTCACGGCGATGCGGAGAGCCTGGAAGGTGCGTGTGGCCGGGTCGATCGGGCTGTCCCCTTTCGGGACGACTGATCGGACGATGTCCGCCAACTGGGTGGTGGTCTGGATCGGGCGGCTCCGGCGGGAGCGGACGATGGCCGCGGCGATGCGGGGGGCGGCGCGGTCCTCTCCGTAGTCAGCGATGGTCCGGGCGAGTTCACGCTCAGGGAGGCTTGCGACGAGGTCAGCGGCGGTGGTGGGCAGGGTGGGGTCGAGCCGCATGTCGAGCGGGGCATCGGCGCGGAAGGAGAAGCCGCGCGTGGGATCATCCATCTGATTGCTGGAGAACCCGAGGTCTGCGAGGACCATGTCGGCGGGCTCCGCGGCGATCAGGCGCGGCGCGTGGGCGAAGTTGGCGTGGTGGGTGGTGACGGTGATGGCGGGCGCGGCGGCACGGACGTTGGCCTCGGCGCGGGAGAGGTTTGCCGGGTCGGCGTCGAGGAGCGTCAGGCGGCCCTCGCCCATGGCCATTGCGATCGCGGCGGCGTGGCCCCCCAGGCCGGCGGTGCAGTCGGCGTAGTGCTCGCCCGGCTTTGGGGCGAGGATCGCGAGCACTTCCTTGAGGAGGACGGGGGTGTGCACGGGTGGGTGGGGTGAAGTTGTCATCACGTGGTGGGTTTCACCGTCGCGCCTCGAGCGAGGACACTGAGCAGTTCGGATGGCGATTCGATGACGTGGTCTGGGCGGGAGGCGAGGAGTTCGGCGCGGTCGTGTGCGCCCCATGTGGCTGCGCAGGTCTTTGCGCCGGCGGCCTGGCCCATGTGGATGTCGAAGGTGGCATCGCCGACCACCAGTGCGGTGGAGAGGTCGGTGATGTTCATGCGCTCCGCGGCGATGAGAACGGTGTCGGGCTCGGGCTTGTATCGCAGCACCTGGTCGCTGCCGACGATGGTGGCGAAGTGCTCCAGGAACCCGACGTGGCGGAGGTTCATCTCGGCGGGGCCCACGCGCTTGCTGGTGACGATGGCCATGGGCACGCCCATGGCGCGGCACGCGTCCAGCATCTCTCGCACGCCGTCAAACGGCCGGACCAGGGACGGCGTGAGGCGTGCGTAGTGCGATCGGTACGTTGTGATCATGTCCTGCACCTGCGGCGCGGAGAGCGTTGTTCCCAGGCGCGCTGCGTGGGCGGGCATGGACCGCTCCAATGGGATGCCCATCGTGGCCCGGACTTCGTGCGGCTGCGGGGCAGCGAGGCCGTGCTCGACGCAGGCGATCTGAAAGCACTCGACGATGCACGCGGCGGAATCGATGAGGGTGCCGTCGAGGTCGAAGAGGATGGCGGAATAGGTGGGTGTGCGCGGCACGGGCGAGTTTACCGCTCGTTCTTGCGTGGGTCTTTGCAGTGGACCCAGTGCATCCAGACGTCGAGCTTGTCGGCCCACTCGTCGACGTAGGACGTGTCGAGGCGCGGGCCCTGGGATCGCAGGATGCCCGCGATGTCCGTGAGGTGCTTCTGCGACCGCCCTTCGTCGTAGAACATCAGCTTGGCAAGAACAAGGTCCTCCGGCGATATCATCCAGACATCGGGCCCATCCGCAACGGACACGCGTCTCCTGCGCTGCAGGATCAGTTCTTCGTACGCGCCGGCCCTCATCTTAATGAGGTCAGCCTTCAATCCGCTGGGCACGTGGATGATGTTGCACATGCCGCCACGCTGGGCGACGTCATTCATCGCTTCAACATCGGTGTAGAAGTCGGGCTGCTGGAACACGTTGACCAGCTCGGCGGCGTGACGGGGGAAGATGGCGACGACGAAGTCCACGTCGCGCGTGAAGCGCACCTCACCGTACGCGCTGGACGCGAGCGAACCGGTGACGAAGTAGTCGATACCCAGACGCTCAAGCGCAGTGCTGACGAGCACGCATAACCGCGATATCTCCACCGGTGAGCCTCCGGATGACTTCGTCCTCGTACGCCCGCCCCTGCAGGTCTGGTCGCTGGACACGCACGGCGCGTTCAACGAGGCGGCGGGCGGAATGGAACGCCCCGTCCACCAGCTTCATGCGCTCACGCACGGACAGCTTCGACAAAATCGATGCGACCTCAGACGAAACGACGTTCTCCTCGATTCCTTTGGTCGGAATGCGCAGGCTTCGGTCGGGATTCCGTGCTCGCGTCGTCACACAGGAATGATAGTCCCAAGAAAAAACCGCCAGGCATGCGCTTGGCGGTTCGTTGAGTCGGGGTTCGGGGCAAGTCTTACGGGAAGATGCCGCGGAGCTCGTACGCCGCCTTGAGGCGTTCGAGCGCGCCGATGTAGGCGGCGGTGCGGAGGGAGCACTTGTACTTCTTGCGTGCGTCGCGCGTGCGGCGGGCGGCGGCGACCATGTGCTTGTTCAGGCGGCGGTCGACGTCCTCCAGGTCCCACTGCTGGCAGGTCTTGTTCTGGACCCACTCGAAGTACGACACGGTGACGCCGCCGGCGTTGCAGAGGATCGCCGGGAGCACCTCGATGCCGCGCTCTTCGAGCACGCGCTCGCCCGCGGGCGTTGTCGGAGCGTTCGCGCCCTCGGCGACGACCTTGCAGTGCAGGAGCTTGGCCTGCTCGGGCTGGATCATCTGCTCGAGCGCGGCGGGCACGAAGACGTCGACCTTGCAGGAGTAGAACTCCTCGGCCGTCGCGGTGTCGGCGGCCTTGAAGCCGCGGACGCCGCCCACGCGCTGCACGTGCTGGGCGAGGGCGTGGGCGTCGATGCCCTGGTCGTTGATGAGCGCGCCGGTGTGGTCCATCGCGGCCACGAGCTTCGCGCCCTTGTCCTGGAGGATGCGGGCCGTCCACGAGCCGACGTTGCCGAAGCCCAGCACGCTGAACTTCATGTGCTTGATGTCGACGCCGATCTCGGGGAGCATCTCGACGAGCGTGTCGACCACGCCCTGGCCGGTCGCCTTCTCGCGGCCCAGGCTGCCGCCGTACTCCACGGGCTTTCCGGTGATGACGGCCTCTGGCTGGCGGCCGCCGACCTCGCTGAGGAAGGCGTAGGTGTCCGCGATCCAGGCCATGTGCTGGGCGTTGCTGCCCACATCGGGCGCGGGGATGTCGTAGTCGGGCCCGATCTGGTGCGCGATCGCCGCGGTGAAGCGGCGGACGATGCGTTCCATCTCGCCCTTGCTGTGCTTGTACGGATCAACCTTGATGCCGCCCTTGCCGCCGCCGTAGGGCACGCCGACGAGCGAGCACTTCATGGTCATGAGGAACGCGAGGCTCTTCACGTCGTCCAAGTGCACATCGTGGTGGAAGCGCAGGCCGCCCTTGTACGGGCCCAGCGCGTTGTTGTGCTGCACGCGGTAGCCCTTGAAGAGGCGGAAGTTCCCGTCGTCCATGCGCACGGGGAAGTGCACCATGATCTCGTTCTTGGGCTGCGCGAGAATGATCTTGAGCTCGTGGCCCAGGCCCATGAGGTCCGACGCCTGCAGCATGCTGCCGACGGTCTGGCGGTAGAGGTTGTTGGGGTCTTCCTGGAACTGGAGTTCATGGAAGATCGGGTGGTCAAACTCCTTGGGGCCCTTGCCGCCCTTGACGGGAGCGCCGTTCTTCCCGGGTTTCACGGCGGGTTTGGACTTCGTGGTCGGGGCGCTGCTCATGTGCTGGATATTCCTTGAAAAGGGCCACAAGTGCGGTCCGGGCATCGCCGGCCGCCTTCGCCATGATACCCCGCACCCCCCCGTTTTCTTGCACGCCCTGCAACTTTGGGCCCCACGCACCCGGCTGGGGCCGACCCCCTAACGTCATGCCCGGCCTCCACTTACCGCCTCTTCCCCGCCCCACTGCACCCGCAGCCCACCTCCCCACCATGATCCTTTACGCCGCCGCGGACCTCATCTGGGCCTCCAAAATCAAGGCCACGGCCGATGCCCTTGGCCTCGCCGCGCGGCCCGTCCGCACCCCCGACATGCTGGCCGCGCGCCTCGCCGACACCGCGCCCACCGCGCTCCTGGTGGACCTGGACAAGGGCGATGAGGCCCTCGCGCTCATCCGGCAGGCCCGCGCAGCCTCCCCCTCACTCCGCGTCGTCGCCTTCGGCCCGCACGTCGCGAAGGAACTGCTGCAAGCCGCGCGAGAAGCCGGCGCGAGCGATGTCCTCACGCGCGGGGCGTTGGAGCACAACATGGAAGATGTTCTGGTGAAGTTGGCAGGGGCGTGAGAGGGGCACGAGGCGCTGGTGACAGCGCGCTGGGCATCAGGAAGCGGCAGCGTGAGGATCACTTACCTCGCACAGATAGGGGACTTTTCCCCGGGTCCGCGGTCGTCCCCCGCGCAAGTGTGCAGCACACCATGAAGCACGTGGCCCGCGTGAAGGGCACCGGGGACGGGGCACAAGGAGCGTGGCCGCATGAAGGACTTCACGGGCGAGGCCATGCTGGCGGCGGCATCGGGCGACTGGAATGTGCTTGGGGCATCACTCGCACTGGCGGAGGCGTGCGGCGAAGAGATAGATGCACTCGTCCGCAAGCGGTGCCATGCGCTTTCGCGGCTGGACGCGTGCCTCAAGCGACCGGTCAGCCTCGACCACCCCGTCTTTGTCAACGCCGTCACGCAGGTCCTGGGAGGGAACCACGACCGCCCGGAATTGGCCGTGCGCACCTTTGGCGGGAGTGCGGCGGCGGGCGCTGCGCCCCTTTGCTGGGCGGACGGTGCTCACGGCAGGGCCGCGCCCATCGCGGACCGGCCCATGTTCCTGCACGTCCGCGTGTGCGACCCCAGCGAGCCCGACGCGGTTGTCCTCGCGCGTGAACTCCGCAGGGGCGGGATCGTGCCGGCCAGCGAGTGTGCCCGTTCCCTATGGGAGCTGTGGGCCGATGCGCTCCCGCACCACCACAACGGCGCTGCCCGCAGCGGAGGGGCCGCGTAGCGGTGCGCGGTGGGCACCAGCGTGCCGGATGACAGTGCGCGGAGCGGCGAAGTGGTCGATGTGGGAAACAACCAAGCGTTCAAATCGCCCCGCACGGTGCTGGGGGCACTTCTCACTCCTCACTGTTCACTCTTCACTCCTTCCGCCCGCCGTCCTTCTGCGCGCCCTCCGTTCCACCGTGGTTCCCTTCCGTCTGGCACTGGCTGGAACTCAGGACGCGAACGGTCGGGCCCAGCATAATGGGAAACCCCGCCCGGCACTCCCTCGTGCCGGGCGGGGTCGAAAGGTGGCGTCGGGAGCAGTGAGTTACACGCACGCGCCGCCGCTGAACACCGCGAGGTAGGCGTCGATGTCGGTGGTGTCGGGGAAGAGGCCGTCGTTGTTGAAGTCGATGTCGCCGCAGTTGTTGGTGGAGCAGGGGCCGCCGCTGAAGACGCTGAGGAAGTCGTCGATGTCGGCGGTGTCGGGGAAGAGGCCGTCGTTGTTGAAGTCGATGTCGTCGCAGGTGGGGGGCGGGGCCGGGCTCACGGTCAGGACGGCGGTCGCGCTGGTGTCGGTCCCGCAGACGTCCGTGACGATGCAGCGGTAGTTGCTCAGGTACCACTGCTGGCAGTTGTGGACGGTGAGGGTGCTGGTGGTGACGCCCGAGTACTGCGCGTTGTCGGGCACGCTGACCCAGTTGTTGTTGAAGCGGTACTGCCACTGGTAGGTGCGGCTGCCCGAGCCCGCCGCGAGGCCGACGGTGAAGGCCGCGTCATCGCCCACGAAGACCTGGGTGGAGTCGGGCTCGTTGTTGATGACGGGCGTGGTGCAGGCGTTGTCCCAGGACTGGAGCGCCTCGCGCACCTGCTCGCGGAGCAGCTCGCCGAAGGAGACCATGTTCCCGGCCTCGGTGCTGCTGGTGACGTCGTTCACGAAGGCCGCGGCGGTGTACTCACGCATCAGGCTCACGTACTGCCCGAAGAGGAAGCCGCGGTGCGGCAGTTCGCACCAGCCCGCGGTGGAGCGGCGCGAGAGGCCGTTGCAGTCGGTGGAGGAGCCGCCCTTGCCCCGCCAGGTGACGGCGGCGCGGAACTGGGCGAGCTCGGTGTTGGTGAGGTTGGTGTCGGCCGCCTCGTCGGTGATGATGCCGCCGAGCGTGCCGTTGCTGCCGGTGCCGTTGCTCATGAGGTTGTGGAGCGTGTCCTCCCAGCCCTGGTTGAAGATGGTGCCGTCGGCGATCATCTCGTAGAGGTCGCAGACGTCCTGCATGGACATGACGTTGTCGGGCGTCTGGCAGAGGCAGCCGATGCGGCGGTTGATGGCGGACTGGGAGAGGCCCAGGTTCGCGGCCCAGTTGTTGATGTTGGCGCGGCCGTAGCGGAGCTCGATGGCCATGGTGCGGCCGTTGTCGGAGTTGACGAGCATGTCCTGCATGGCGACCGAGAGCGCTTCGTTGACCGGGCTGCAGGGCGTGGTGCTGCTGGGGCAGGAGCCGGAGTTGCAGGTGTCGTTGACATAGACGTTGTTGCCGAGGGCGTCGAGGCCTGAGGCGCAGCGGTCGATGGCGTACGCGGCGTGCATGATCTTGATCATGCTGGCGGGCTCGGCGTCGAAGGTGTCGTTGAGGCCCGCGACCTCGCTGAAGCCCACGCGCTGGGCGTGGAAGCCGTAGACGCCGTCGGAGAGCGCGTTGTTCATGAGCGAGCGGAGGCGGCGCGTCTGCGCGTTGGAGTTGTCCACCATCGCGATGGCGAAGCGGGTGCCCGAGGGCGTGCTGTAGCGGTGCAGGCACGTGAGGCGCGCACCGTTCTGGTTGAGGTAGAAGCTGACATCCGCTGAAGTCAGGCCGTAGTACCACGCGCCCAGGCCCGCGTTGTCGCCCACCATGATGACGTTGAAGGTGGGCGGGTTGTCGTCCACGACGTCGATGTCGATGAGGCGTGCGCCGTTGGTGTTGAGTGCGTTGTTGACGTCCGCCTCGCTGGCGCCGAAGAGCCACCATGAGTCCTGCTGGTTGCTGCCCGTGTTGGGCACGCCCACGACGCTGTAGCGCGTGCCGGCGGCGGACTGGTAGACGTCTACATCGATGGGACGCAGGTTGTTGGCGGCAGGCCACGCGGCGAGCTGTGCGAAGGTGAGGCCGGTGTCCCAGTCCCAGCCGGGGGCGGCGGTGGCGCCGCTGTTGTCCACCACCACCGCGGAGTAGGTGCCCAGGTTGGGGTCCACGATCTCCAGGTCGATGATGCGGTTGTTGCTGTTGGCGAGCGAGTTGTTGAGCGAGGCGATGCTGACACCCCAGTACGCGTCCATCCCGGTCGCGGCGTACTCGCCGGAGTTTGCCACGAGGATGACGTCGTAGTTCGAGCCCGTGTAGCCGATGTTGAACGGGCGGCGGTTGTTCGCCATCTCGGCGTCGATCGTCGCGGGGCTGGCGTTGTAGTAGTACCACCAGCCGGTGACCTGGTCGTTGATGCGGTCATTCTGGGCGAGGGCCAGCGGGGCAAGCATCGCGGCCGCGGCCAGGCCCACCGTGCGGGCCGTCATGTTCAGGCGTTCCATCGGAATCTCCTTATATGGACCAGCCTGTGCGGCGATCCGTGACGGGCTACGGCGGACCTGGCGGGCGTTTGACACCCGGCACCACAAAATAGTGATTCGCGTTCCGGCGACCCTTACCACATACTGTCCCCCATGCACACGGGGCGCACCACACGGGGCACGCTCCTCCACCGGGTCCGCGAGGGCGCCCCCGGTGGCGAGGCCGACGCCGCCGCGTGGCGTGAGCTGGACGACACCTACCGCGAGATGCTGCTGCGTTTCTGCCGGTCTCGGGGCCTGCAACACGCCGACGCGGAGGACGTGATCCAGCAGGTTTTCGCCCGGCTGATCGATGGGCTGCGCAAGTTCGAGTATGACCGGACCAAGGGCCGGTTCCGGGACTACCTGTTCCGGTGCGCCCGCAATGCAATTTCTGACTGGGCCGGGGCCCGAGGGTGTCAAAACCTCCCTGGGGCGGGCGTAGTCCCCGTGTCGGAGGTGGCTTCGGAGTCTGAATGGGAGGAGTCCTTCCGGCAGGAATGGGTGGACCACCACTTCCGCCGTGCGATGCAGGAAGTCGAGAAGACGGCCGACGCGCAGAGTGTGGAAGTGCTGCGGGCCACGCTCGCCGGTCGCTCGCCCAAGGAGATCGCGTTGACGCTCGGGATGCAGGAGATGGCGGTGTACAAGGCGCAGCAGCGCATGCGGGACCGGCTGAAGGCTCGGATTGCGGAGCAGGTCGAGGAGGAGGACAGCGAGTGAGTGACGGGCAGCCACATCCGACGGACGCGACCGCCCCCGTCCCCACGCCTGCTTCGCCCACCCCACCACTCTCGCCCGCGCGGAGCGCGGGTGACGGTCGTGGTCAGGCGATTGATGATCACCTCTCCAAGGACTTTGGCTTTGATTCCGATGAGTGGCAGTCCCGCGCGCGGCGTGCGTCGCGTCCCGGTGAGGTGCTCGGTTCGCTGGGGCAGTATGAACTGACGCTCGAGCTGGGGCGGGGCGCGCAGGGAGTGGTGTACAAGGCCGTGCAGCCGGGCACGGGCCGCGTGGTTGCGCTGAAGCGGCTTGGCGCGGGCATTGCGCCCAGCGATCGAGATATCGAGCACCTGCGGCGGGAGGTGCGTGCCGCGACGCGCCTCAGCCACCCCAACATCGTCACCGTGTACGCCACCGAGACCGTGGGCAGCCACGCCGTGCTGGTAATGGAGTACATCGCGGGCCTGCCGATCGACAGGTGGGCGGACGAGCAGCGGACGAAGGGTGGGGACCTGATCCCCGCGCTCCTGCGGTGTTTCCTGGGCGTGTGTGATGGGGTCGAGCACGCGCACCGTCGCGGCGTCATCCACCGCGACATCAAGCCGTCGAACGTTCTTGTCACCTCCGACGGTGCCCCCAAGGTTCTCGACTTCGGCATCGCGCTGCTTGTCGACCACCTGCGGCTCCCCACGACCATGACCGGCTTCGTCGGCACCCCGGCGTACGCCGCGCCCGAGCAGGTGCTGGGCACCCGTGAGCGCGAGGACACGCGCTGCGACGTCTACGCGCTGGGCGCGGTGCTGCGCCGCATGCTGACGGGTGAAGAGCTCTTTGAGCCCGGGGCCAGCCTGGCGCAGATCGTGGATGTCGCGAGATCCGGCACTCGCACGCCGGCTTCAAGAACTCATCCGGACATCCCCAAGGACCTCGACTGGATCATCCTGAAGGCGATGGCGCCGGAACCGGATGATCGGTACCAGTCGGTCAATGCTCTCGCGGAGGATGTTCGGCTGTTCCTCTCGGGGCGTGCCGTGTCCGCCCATCCGCCCACACTCCGTTACCAGGCGGGGCGTTTCATCGCACGCCACCGCCTCGCGTGCGCCCTCGCCGGCGTCGCCATCGCGGCCGTGATCACGCTGTCGGCCGTTTCCACGGTGCAGGCGATCCGGCTCGGCACCCGCGGCAAGGAACTCGCGACCGCGCTGGACGCGGAGCGCATCGCGACGGCGGAAGCCACCGCGGCCCGTGATCAGGCCGAGGAACAGCGCCGCATTGCGAATGAGGAGCGGGACCGACAGCAGGCCATCGCGACGTACCTGCTGAACATCGCCGACGGTGTGGCCGAGAACAGCACCGGGCGATCGACCATCCCGGTCGGTGACCTTGCGGACTGGTTCGAGGGTGCCGAAGGTGCTCTGGATGCCGTGGATGACCCCGTGGTGCAGGCACGGCTGCACCTGGGACTGTGCGTCATGCGGCGAGTGTCGGGCGACAGCGAGAGCGCTCGCACGCACGCTCAGCGAGCGTTGGACCTTCTTCCGGAGCGGGGGCACGAGCGGCTCCGCCTGCTTGCGCTCATCCGTCTGTGCTCCGTCACGAGTTCGCAGGTCCCGGACGGGGAACGGGCGGTGGCGTATATGCAAGCGGCCGGGCTCGGGGACGAGTACGTCGCGATCGAGGCGTGGCGGCAGCTCGCAACCTGCTACTCCCGCGCCGGGCGCGCGGACGATGCGCTCGCCGCGCTGAGCAAGGCCGCGGAGGTTGCCGGTCGCACAGGGACCGCGGCGGATGAGCGGGCCGCCGTCCTTGCGGACGAGGCCGCGGTGCTGCTCCGTGCCCGGAGATTTGACGATGTGCTGGCGAAAGGGCACCTCGCGATGGGCGCGGTCCCGGCGGACCTGGTCCCAACGAGCGAGGCGTGCCGGCGCGCGTCGGTGCTCATGGGCGAGGCCGCCTATCGCCAGGGCGACCTTGTGCTGGCAGAGGCGCACCTCGGGCGGGCTTCTCGGTGGGCACAGGCGTTCCCGGGGGACGGGCATATCGGGACCCGCAACGCGATGCGGTGGCACGCACGGTCATTGCAGGAGCTCGGGCGGTTCGACGAGGCCGCGGCTCTGTACGAACGGCTTCTTCAACTCGTCCCGCCCGGCCACGAAACCACGGACCTTGGCGTGTGGGCCGTGCGGTACCGGTATGGCGCGACGCTGCTGGGGCAGGGCCGCACGCAGGAAGCCCGCCGTCAGCTCTGCCTCGCGGTATCCAAGGGCACAAAGCCGAGTGTGGAACCAGGTGAAACGCTCGCCGAGCAGGTGGACGCCGCGCACGCCGCTCTGCTCGAAACCAACTTGCAGTTCACGCCGGCCCTCCGACGCTCTCTGGGTGACCTGTCCTGGCTCGTGGACTTCACCACGGGCACCCCACGCTCCGCTCCGGATGGCGATGTGGGGTCCGACGCATCGGGTGGTGGGTGAGGCATCCAGTGTTCTATCATTCCGACGTCCGCACTCAGGAGTATCTCATGAAGACCATCACCTGCACCGCACTCATCGGCCTCGCCGCTCTGGCCGGCTGCTCCACCCAGTCCAACACCGTCGGCTTCGCCGTGGAGGGCATGGCGTGCGCGAACTGCGCCAATGAAGTCGCCCACCACCTCGAGACCGTTCCGGGCGTCAAGAGCGCCACGGTGGACTTCAACCGAAAGTGGGCCACCGTCCGCCTCGACACCACCCAGCCCGCGTCGATGGGCACGCTCCAGTCCGCCGTTTCCGACTGGCGCAAGGAGCACATGGGCACGGAGGAAGACCCCAACTGCCTCGACCCCGCGGCCCGCAAGGAAATGGTCCAGCAGAACCAGGGCAAGTGATCAGTGGGTTCCGCCGGGGGTACCCGGCGGGCCATATCGTGGCACATGCCCGGGTTTTCGATCGGCGTGACTGTCTTGGCTCCGCCCGCCCGCGTCTTCGGGATCGCGGCGGATATCCCCCGCATCAACAGCATCATCCCTTCGATCACCAGGGTCGAAGTCCTGACACCCGGGCCGACAAGGGTTGGTACGCGTTGGCGCGAAACTCGGAAGGCGGGCCCGGGCTCAGCAACGGTCGAGCTCGAAGTGACCGCCTTCGATCCCGACCGCCTGATGACCGTCGTGGGCACCATGGCGGGCACGCGCTACACATCCACTTTCGCTTTCCAACCGGTCCCCGATGGCACGCGGGTTTCCCTCGACTGCAGCGCCACGCCCACCACGTTTCTCGCATGCCTGATGGTCCCGCTGACCATGCTCATGCTCCCCACGATGTCGAAGGACATGGAAGGGGACCTCAAGGCCCTTAAGGCCGCGGCTGAGAAGCCCGGGCAAGACGCCTGAAGATCGGGCCGAATGCCCGTGCGCGCTATGCTCGTGCGCCGCGATGCACCCGCGGCCGGAGGAAGCCGAGCATGGCCGCGAAGAAGAGCAAGACGAAGAGCAAACCGAAGAGCACGCCCCGCAGCGGACGCTCCATGCATTCCAGCACTATCTTGCCCGTGGGCATCACGCAAATGACCTGTGTGGAGGACCCGCGCGACAACGTCAAGAAGCAACTGGCCCTGATCGAGCAGGCCGCGAAAGCCGGCGCGAAGGTCATCTGCACGCAGGAAATGTTTACCAGCCAGTACTTCTGTCAGTGCGAGGACCACCGCTTCTTCAGCCTTGCAGAGTCCATCCCGGGCCCCACCACCGACGCCTGCTGCAGGCTCGCGAGGAAGCACGGGGTGGTCATCATCGCAGCGCTCTTCGAGCGTCGCGCGGCGGGGCTCTACCACAACACCGCGGCGATCATCGACGCCGACGGTTCGCTCATGGGCGTCTACCGGAAGATGCACATCCCCGACGACCCGCTGTACTACGAGAAGTTCTACTTCACGCCGGGCGACCTCGGGTTCCGCGCCTGGAAGACGAAGTTCGCCACGCTCGGCGTGCTCATCTGCTGGGACCAGTGGTTCCCGGAAGGCGCGCGCCTCACCGCCATGGAGGGCGCGGAGGTTCTCTTCTACCCCACCGCCATCGGCTGGCACCCCAGCGAGAAGAAGGAGTACGGCATCGCCCAGCACGAGAGCTGGGAGACCGCGATGCGGGCCCACGCCATCGCAAACGGCTGCTACGTGTGCGCACCCAACCGCATCGGACGTGAGTTCATCGCAGGGCCCGACGGCAGGCCCGTGAGCAAGGACGGCATCGAGTTCTGGGGGCAGTCGTTCGTTTCAGCCCCCAACGGCCAGGTGCTTCACCGCGCCAGCACGAATAAGGAAGAAGTCCTGGTCGTTGATTGCGATATGGACAAGGTCGAGTTCGCCCGCACGCACTGGCCGTTCCTGCGGGATCGACGCATCGATGCGTACGCCGGAATGACGAAGCGGTTCGGGGCCGGAGTCTGAACCATGCCGACGACTCCCGAAAAGACCCCACTCTCGCAGGGTTACTCGTTTCCGGCCGAGTTCGCCCCACAGTGCGCCACATGGTTCTCGTGGCCGCGGCCGGAGGGAATCTCCTTCCCCGGTCGGTACCACATGATCGCGCGCGACCTCGCAGGCATCATCCGCGAGGTTGCGATCCGTCAGGACGTTCACATCAACGTGATGAATGACAACTGGCAGCGGATTGTGCTGAACCAACTTGCCGAGAACGGCGTCCCCATCCCGCTTCTGCGGGGCAAGAGTCGCCGAGTCTTCTTCCATTCCATTAAGACCAACGAGTGCTGGTGCCGGGACCACGGCCCGGCGTTCGTCCTCAAAGGCACAACGCCAGCGATCGTCGATTGGAAGTTCAACGCGTGGGGCGGCAAGTACCCGCCGTGGAACGACGATGACGATGTGCCCACCCGAATCGCCAAACGCGCGGGCATCCGCCTCTTCCACGCCCCCATCGTGATGGAGGGCGGCAGCGTGGAGTTCAACGGCGCGGGCACGATCTTGACGACATCACAGTGCCTGCTCAACAAGAACCGCAACCCGGGTGTTCCGCGTGCCCGCATCGAACGCTCGCTCATGGACTACTACGGCCAGAAGCACATCGTGTGGCTGGCCGAGGGCATCGAGGGCGACGACACGGATGGTCACATCGACGACCTCGCGCGGTTCCTCTCCCCCACCACCATCGTGATGGGCGTGGAAGAAAACAAGCGAGACAAGAACCACCGCGAGACCATCCGCGCGTACAACAAGCTGCTCAAGGCCCGTGACCAGGACGGAAGTCCGTTCAACATCATCACCGTCCCCATGCCCGCCCGCGTTGAGTACGAAGGCCAGCGATGCCCGGCGACGTTCATGAACTTCCTGTTTGTGGAGGGCGCGGTGCTGGTCCCGCAGTTCGGCAATGACGGTCGTTGGCGCGAGTGCAAACGCTCGCTCGAACGCGCCCTGCCCAACCATGAGGTTGTCCCGGTCGATTCACGCCAACTGATCTGGGGCCTGGGTTCGGTCCACTGCCTCTCGCAGCAGGTGCCCGAAGCACAGGGACTCCGAGAGAAGCTCCGAAAGTCCGGGGACGCACCCATCAAGTAGCGCACGATACGACCGAGAGACCCATGGCCACTAACCCCGCCGCTCGCCAACTCATGAAGGGCAAACGCCCGCTCTGGATGACCACCCTGCTGGTCGTGGGCGCGATCCTCATCTGGTACGCGCAGCAGAAGGGCTGGATCGGGAGAAGTGCGAGCAGCCCCAACGCTGGGCCGGTTGCGACGATCCCGGAGCCCTCCACATCGTCAACCCGGTCGGCCCCCGCGTCTCCGTCTGCCGCCATCGACGACGACAGCAGTGAGAACGACGCTTCCCTGACCGCCGCGGAACGGGCCAGCAAGCCCGCCGTGGACACAAGCAGCATCGACGACCTCTTCAAGAAGAACCGCGACCTGATCTGGGTCGAGGGTGCCCTCACCGTCTCCAAGCTGCTCCGCGACGACGACGATCCGCCCCGCCACCAGCGGTTCATCGCCGAAACGCCGGACGGGCACGAGGTCATGGTCGCCCACAACATCGACCTCTCCGACCGCGTGCCCGCGAAGGAGGGTGACACCATCGAGGTCCGCGGCGAGTACGTCTGGACTGATCAGGGCGGCAAGGTCCACTTCACGCACAAGCCGCAGTACGGGAAGTTCCAAGGGGGCTGGATCGACCACCGGGGCACCCGTTACGAGTGATGCCCCGCCGGCGCAGTACCATCCGGCATGAAGCCGTCCCTCCTTGCCGCTCTCACGCTCGGGTTCACCGCCGCCTTGACCGCACAATCCGATCCTGCAACTCAAGGCAGCAACCTCGCCCGGGTCCTCGGCCTGGATGCCGACTCGGCGAAGGACGCACAATCCGGCGATGAACCGGTTGTACAGCAGGCGACGATGTTGAGTGCCGGCGCGGAGCCGCGTGCGGTCCTGACGCTTCCCCGCTCAAAGGGCGGCCCGTGGCGTTTCCTGGTGTCGTGCGACGAAACGTCATTGGACCAGAGCGACATCACCGCGCCGGAGAACGGCTGGCGCCGCATCACCCACGCTGTGCTCCTCGTCGAGACACGCCCCGAGTGGCACGACGAGGCCGGGTCGACCTACGCGCTGTTCATCGAGCAGATGGCGATGGACACCGTGCGCGGGCCGCTTGACGCGCTGGCGTCGCTCCCCACGACCGACCCCAGCCGCCCGATCCCTGCGCGAGAGGGCAGCGCGTTGTACACCCGTTCGATCCCAAGGGTCATCGGCACGCGCGGCGAGTACCGCACGCGCACTGACGGTTCGCTCGCCTCCTGCCAGTTCAAGATGGACGAAGAGGCGGACATGGAGGCGATGATCGGCGTCGCGACTGTTGCACGGTTCATCATGAACTTTGGCCAGACCGCGCCGAGCATGCCCATGGGCGCGGGGGCGCGATGGACGGTCGGCACCAACGATGAAGTCGACGCGCACCCGGTTGTCATCGCGCGCACGATGACGCTGGACGCGGCCCCGACACCAACCAGCGGTCCAACGATCAGCCAGGCCTTTACGGACACGGTCGAGCGGCCGGATCGCGCTCCGGCGATGTTCGCAGGCGTCGATGGCACGCCGCGCACGTTCGGGAGCCAACTGAGTGCCACGTGCACAGCCTCCTGGGGCCTGGAGTGTCCGATCCCCACGTCGGCCGTGCTCTCCTGGACCGAGCACTGCACCGGCACGTTCACCACTGCCGGCGATGCGCCGCGTGAACTCACCGGCAAGAGCGCCGCCCGACGCACGAACACGCTGCGGTTTGTGACGTTCGCGCCCGCACTGTTCGTCGAGGAAGGGACAGAAGAGGTGCGTGACGCGGCCAACGAAGCCATTGCAAGCGGTGAAGAGCCGGAAGAAACGCCGGAGCAGACTAACGTGACCGAGGAACCGCTCCTCACCACAGACCTCGACAAAGCCGGCCAGTTCCTCGACACCGTGCTCACCATCCACCGCCTCGCGAAGCCCAAGCCGCAGGAAGGCAAAGGCCCCGCCCGGTCGTGGAGTCGCACCATCCCGGCCAAGAGCGAGCAACGGATCGAGGTCCGCGTGCGCACCCGGTCGATGGGCTCCGACGTTCTTGGAATCACCGAGGAGACCAGCGAGCACGACACCCGCGCGATCGTCAAGCTGGTGCTCAACGATGAGATGAACGAGGATGACTTCCCAAAGGGCGTCATCACCTTTGAAGCACTGGAGCACACGCAGACTGACAAGGACTCCAGCGCCGGCGAGCGCTTCTCGCTGGTGACCAACCACGACCGCGCATGGGTGTTCGGGCTTTCCATCCCGTTCGCGGTGTCGTCCAATGGTCCAATCTGGATTGACCCGATTCCCAGCAGCAGCGACCACCTCGCCGGGTACCTTGCGGTGCAGAACATCCTCTCCGCCATCGATGACGCGGCGATCGACCGGCCGTTCGACGACTTCAGCCTGGGTGCATCCGCAATTGAAGAAACCGGGAGCTTCGGGTCCGAGGACGAGGCCGCGTCACGCTCCTCGATCCGTGACCGATCCAAGGACACGGGCGAACTCGTGCTGCATGAATCCGACCTGTACCGCAACCCCAAGTCCAGCTACCTCAAGATCTGGGGTCGCGAGATCGCTCCTTCCATCCACGCCGACCACATGTGGTACACGCTCCGCCACAACACCGACGGCGCGGGCACCATCCTGCCCGAACACATGACGCTGAGCAGCCTGAGCCGGGTTCGTTCCACCTACCTCAAGGACGAGAAGGAGCAGACCGGCGAACTGATCAAGAGTACCGAAGCCCACATCACCACGGTCAAGGGCCGCTGAAACGGGCTGGGACGTACCACCAAAGTTTGCCGGCGTGGCGCTACACTGGGGCGTGCCGTCCGGACGCGTGCGTGTGCGCCGGGCCGCACCACCAACCCACTCTTTCACGAAGGACGCCGCATGTCTGCCGCCGCCCCCGCCCCCGCCGCCCCCGCTGTCAGCAAGGAACAAGCCGAGGCCCTGTTCGCCAGGGGGCTCCAGGGCATCATCGCGGGCGAGACGGCGGTGTGCTCCATCGAGCAGGATGGCCTCTGGTACCGCGGCTATGAAATCCATGACCTTGCCCAGCACGCGACCTTTGAAGAGGTCGCGTTTGTGTTGCTGGAGGGCCACAAGCCCACGCCGGACGAACTCAAACGCTTCAAGAGTGAACTGGTCGCGGAACGCAGTCTGCCCGCGCCGGTTGTGGAGTTCATCGAGAGCATGGGCGGGTATCTCGCCTCTGGCCGCGCGGTGCCGATGGACATCCTCCGCAGTGCGGTCTCCATCCTCGGTCACGTCGACCCCGATGCCCAGGACAACAGCCCCGCCGCCAACCTCCGCAAGAGCAAACGCCTCCTCGCCAAGATCGCGACCGTCATCGGCCACATGCAGAACGCCATCGACGGGCGCGCGATCATCGGCCGCGAGACCGGCGGCAATCCGTCGCTCGACCACGCCGCGAACCTCATGTACCTCATGACCGGTCAGAAGCCCGACCCCGAGTACGCTCACGTGCTCGATGTGTCGCTCATCCTGTACGCGGAACACGACTACAACGCCAGCACGTTCACCAGCCGCGTCATCGCCGGCACCCGTGGCGACATGCACGGCGCCGTGACCGGCGCGATCGCCGCCCTCAAAGGCCCCCT